>CALKVW010000074.1 GCA_938004785.1 uncultured Polyangiaceae bacterium | reverse complement strand
GAACACGCCGCCCACCTTGCCGACGTCTTCGCCGAGCACGACGACGCGATCGTCGCGCCGCATCTCCAGCCGGAGGGCATCGTTGATGGCCTGGACCATGTTCATCTGAGGCATCGGTCGGTTCTCCTGGTCGCGGAGCGGGAGGTGGGTACTTCGGGGGTGGGCTCGGTCCTCGCCGTGTCGACGCTCGGTCGACGCGGGGGGCGCCCCTCGGAAAAGCTGGCTCGCCCGTCGGGCTCGCCTCGGGCGAGTGTGCGTGCGCGGAGCGCGCCGTCGCCCTTCGTCGTGTGGGCGCCGGCGCGCGCGCGCTCAGTGCGCGCCGTGGCCCTTCGCGCGTGGGCCGGCGAGCAGCTCGGCGCGCTGCTCGCGCAGGTGCCAGGGCAGGTCGGCGTAGACGTCGTCGAACATCGACTCGAGCGAGGGCGCCGGCGTCGCCTCGGCCGCTTGGATCGCGGCCTTGAGCTCGGCGTCGAGCTCGGCCTGCACCTGGGCGTCCTTCGCTTCGGTCCAGCCCTGCGTGAGCTCGAGGTGCTTGCGCAGACGCGCGAGCGGGTCCTGCGAGCGCCAGGGATCGAGGGTATTGTCGGCCCGGTAGGCCTTGGGGTCGTCGCTCGTCGAGTGACCGCTCAGCCGGTAGGTCATCGCTTCGATGAGCGTGGGGCCCTCGCCCCGCGCGGCGCGGTCGATGGCGTCGCGCGTGACCTTCACGACGGCGAAGAGGTCGTTGCCGTCGACGCGCACACCCGGCATGCCGTAGGCGACGGCCTTCTCGGCGAAGGTCTTGCTCGCGGTCTGGCGCTCGGTCGGCACGCTGATCGCCCAGCCGTTGTTGCGGCAGAACATGACGGTGGGGGTCTTGTAGACGCCCGCGAAGTTCATGCCGTTGTGGAACTCGTTGGAGCTCGTCGCGCCCTCGCCGAAGTAGACGAGCGTGACGAGCTCGTCGCGCTTCATCTTCGCCGCCCAGGCGAAGCCCACGGCCTGGGTGATCTGCGTGCCGATGGGCGAGCTGATCGAGGTGACCTTCGCCTTGCGGTAGCAGTAGTGGTCGGGCATCTGCCGCCCCTTCGCGGGATCGTTGGCGTTGCCGAACATGTTGTCGACGTAGCGCTGCAGCGGCAGCCCACGGAAGAGCGCGCCGCCGAACTCGCGGTAGCAGGGGAACATCCAGTCCTGCGGGCGCATCGCGAAGGCGCTGCCCAAGATGGCGGCCTCCTCGCCGAGCGAGCCGATGTGGAAGCCGATGCGGCCCTGGCGCTGCAGCGTGACGAGGCGATCGTCCAGCGCGCGGGTGCGCAGCATCGCGCGGTAGAGCGCCTCCACCTCGGCGGGCGACAGCTTCGGATCGTGGCGGGGATCGAGCGTGCCGTCTTCGCGCAGCACCTTCACCACGTCGTCGGCCTTCGTATCGCCGGGGTGGCGAGCGACGCTCGGCCCCATCTCGATGGCGGCGTGGTCGATCGCGCGAGCGCCGTTCGATCGGCTCGCCTCGCTCTCCACGGTGAGGGCCTCTCCGGAGCCGGTCTGGCGTAGGGGCTGCGTGCTCATGCAGGCCTTCGTAGTCCAGGCTGGAGCGTTCGACCAGAGGACTCGAACCGTTCGGCTGCAAAGCTTCGACCACGCCGCTGACGCGACGTGTCGACGGGGCGGCGACGCACGCGTTCGTGCACCCCGACGCGGCCCGCGATCATCGATGGAACGGCGCGGCTCTCGAGCGTTGCGCTCAGCCGCCCAGCACGCGCTCGGCTTCGGCGATCGCTTGCTCGACCACGGAGGGCTCGAGCCCGAAGCCAGCGGCGAGCTTGCGCATCACGCCGAGCTCGACCTCGCTCACCCCGCCCGAGACCTGGGCGATGAGGGCCGCGATGCGCAGCACCTCACCCTGTTGCTCGGCTTTGGCGATCGTCTTCGACAGGGCGGTGATGCGCTGGTCGAGGCCGTCCTCGGCGAGCGCGTCCTCCAGATCGGCGACGAGCGCGGCGAGCTGGGCGGGACCGAGCGTCGCGCCGCTGGCGGCGAGCACGACCTGCTCGAAGGCCGCGCGCTCGTCGGCGTCGAAGTCGCCGTCGGCGTTGGCGACGAGGAAGGCGCCCTCGATGAGGGCCTCGAAGAGCAGCGCGGCGGCCGGGTCGAAGCCGGTCGGTGGCGTCTGTTCTTCGTTGGGTTTGGCGCCGTAGAGGGTCGCCGCCTGCGCGAGGATGGAGGTGACGGGCGCGACCCTACCCGAGGCGGCCGAGCGCCCCGCGCCGCTCGGCTGCTCGCCGGCGGACGCCTGCGCAAGCGCACGCGCGTCGCGTAGCGACTCTCCGATGCGCTCGATGACACGCGGGTCGACTGCCATGGTCCTCGGGCAGAGGCTTTCGGGCAATCCGCGCAGAGCGTCAAGCCTGGAGTGAGCGAGCTCGCCGGCCGGGTCGAAGAGCACGGGGGCCTGTCCCTGCCTTCGGTGTACGCTGCACGCGGCCATGCCGTCGCTCCCCGATGCCAGGCAGACCGGGCTCCGCTTCGAGGTGCTGGCCCCCATCGCCACGGGCAGCACCGCGCGCGTCGATCTGTGCCGCAGCCTCGGCCCTCGCGCGGCGGGGCAGCTCGTGGCGGTGAAGCGGCTCCTGCCCGAGCACCTGCACGATCGCGCCATCTCGAAGCGCTTCCTCGACGAGGTGTGGATGACCTCGGCCCTGCGCCACCCCCACGTGGTCGACGTCGTGGGCTGGGGTACCGACGACGCGGGGCCTTACCTCGCGGTGGAGCTCGTCCAGGGCGTGTCGCTCGGCCGGCTCGCGAAGACGGTGTTCGACACCGGTGAGCAGTTCCCGGAGCGGCTCGTCGTGTACATCGGCCTCTGCGTGGCGCGCGGCCTGGGCGCCGCGCACGAGCTCTGCGACGAGCAGGGCCGCCACCTCGGCCTCGTGCACCGCGATCTGAACGCGCAGAACGTGCTGCTCAGCTTTGCGGGCGACGTGAAGGTCGCCGACTTCGGCCTGGCGAAGGCGAAGGATCGCCTGAGCGTGACCACCAGCGAGCTGCCGACGCGCGCGCTCGCCCACGTCGCGCCGGAGGAGCTGCGCCAGCAGCCCACCGATCACCGCGCGGACCTCTTCGCCTTCGGCGTGATGCTCTTCGAGCTGCTCACCGGAAGGCTGCCCTTCGAAGGCAAGGACGACATCCAGCTCGTGCGCTCCATCGTCGGCGAGCCGACACCCGACCCGCTGCACCTGCGCCCGAAGATGGACAAGGCGCTCGCCGCGCTGGTGCGTCGATGTCTCGAGAAGCTCCCCGAGCGGCGCTGGCAGTCGGCGCACGAGATCGCGGGAGAGCTCGACGAGTGGCTCTATGCGCACGGGTACACGAGCGACAACCTCGAGAGCCTCGGGCGCTTCGTGCGGCGCAACGCGATGCGCCAGATGCGCTGGTTCGAGCGGGTCATCGCGGGAGAACCGGAGCCCCAGCCCACCCCTTCCACGGCGCCGCCCGAGGCGCGGACGGCGAGCGCCCGCTCGAGCGGGAGCGACCTCAGCGCAGCGAGCGGGCCGACGCGACGCAACGACACCGAGGTCACGGCGGTGGAGGGGGCGAAGGGGCAGCCCGCGCCGAAGCGCACCCGCTCGAGTGACACGGTCGCGGCCGTCGGCAAGTACCGCCGTCGCGAGGGGAGCGTCTCGGCGATCACGGTGCCCGAGGCCTTCATGGTCGAGCCCTCCACCTCGGGCGACGACGACAACGTGCCCACGGTCGCGATCCGCCTCGACGCCCAGCTGCGCACGCGCATGGCGCAGGCCCAAGCCGAGGCGCTCGCGTCGAGCGAGCCCAAGCCAGCGAATCGCCCGCGTGGGCCGCTCGGCACGGTGCTCGACCTCGCGCGGGGCGCGCTCGCGCCGCGTGTCGCCGCGCCCGAAGCTCCGGCCCGAGCACAGCCGAGCCGAGAGGCGGAGGCGCTCGGCGCGCGCATCGACGCCGAGCTCGCGCGCGTGGTGCCGAAGCTCGAGGAGCTGCGCAGCGCGGCGGAGCGAGCGCGGGAGGCTGCGCTGCGCGCCGCGCGGGAGGCCGAGACGGCAGACGACGAGCTGCGACGCGCCGAAGCGCTCGTGGCCTCCCTCGAGCGTGCGCGCCAGCAGGCCTCCTCGGGCGACGCCGCCGAGGCCGGCCGCGCCCTCGAAGAGGCCCGCCTCGAGCTCGCGCGCGCCAAGCTCTGACGCGCTCCTCGGCGGGCACGGCCGCGTCGCGACAGCCAGGGTGGCATCGGCTAGCATCGGCCGGATGCACGCCTCGAAGCTCTCGATCGCCCTGTCCACCAGCGCGCTGCTGGGTCTCGTCGCCGCCTGCTCGGCCGGCTCCACCGACGGCGGCAGCGGCGCGAGCGGGCCCGGCTCGAGCTCGAGCGGCGCGGGTGGCTCGAGTGCGACGGGCACGGGCGGCTCGACGGGCACCTTCGGGACGGGCGGCAACACGAGCTGCGCCGGGAGCTGCTCCAGCGATCTGCACTCGGTGCTCGACTGCAACGGCAACGTGGTCGCGACCTGCTCCGGCGCAGAGGGCTGCAACCCGCTCACGCTGCAGTGCGCCAACGCGTGCAACAACGCGTCCGAGACGAAGCAGTCCGTGGGCTGCGAGTACTACGCCACCGACATGGCGCAGAACAACCCGACGGCGTGCTTCGCGGCCTTCGTGGCGAACACGTGGAACACGCCCGCGAAGATCGCCATCGAGTACGACGGTCAGGTCCTCGATCCCACGAGCTTCGCGCGCATCCCCTCCGGCTCGGGGCAGTCGCTCAGCTACCAGCCCTACGACGCCGCCCAGGGCATCCCGCCGAAGGAGGTCGTCATCCTCTTCTTGTCCGGAGAGGCGGGCTCTTCGGTGCCCTGCCCCGTCACCCCCGCGCGCTCCGCGAACGCCTCTTCGGTCGCCGCGACCGGCATCGGTCGCTCCTTCCGTATCTCGAGCGACGTGCCGGTCGTCGCCTACCAGATCAACCCCTACGGCGGCGGCAACGCCGCGGTCACGGCCGCGTCGCTGCTCCTGCCCACGAGCGCTTGGGACACCAACTACATCGCGGTCAACGTCTCGCCGCAGGACATCTCCCCGCCCTCGATGAACATCATCGCCACCGAAGACGACACCCAGGTCACGCTCTTGCCGGTGGCGGCGGTCGCCGGCGGCGGTGGCATCCCGGCCGGTGCGGCGAACCAGCCGCTCGTATTCACGCTGCAGAAGGGCCAGCAGGCGCAGATCACCCAGACCGCGGAGCTCACCGGCAGCGTCATCGAGTCGACCAAACCCGTCGGTCACATGGCCGGGCAGCCCTGCATGCGCATGCCCACCGGCACGGCCTACTGCGATCACGGCGAGCAGATGATCCCACCCGTGCGCGCGCTCGGCAGCGAGTACGTCGGCGTGATGCACCGCCAGCGCACCACCGAGCCGGCCTTCTGGCGCGTCATCGGCGCGGTCGACGGCACCCAGCTCAGCTGGTCGTCGAACGTGGGCGGGCCCACGACGATCGCGCGCGGCCAGCACGTGCTCTTCTCGACCGACCAGCCCTTCGTCGTGAAGAGCCAGGACGCCGACCACCCCTTCATGCTGTTCAGCTACATGACCGGCTCGATGTACCTGCCGCAGATGGCCGACCAGGGCGATCCCGACATGGTCATCAGCGTGCCCACGGGCCAGTACATGAGCTCCTACGTCTTCTTCGCCGACCCGACCTACCCGGAGACCAACCTGGTGCTCGTGCGCGCGAAGCTCGACGGCAGCTTCCGCGACGTGAACCTCGACTGCCTCGCGAGCCCCATCGGCGGCTGGCAGGCCGTGGGCGACTACGAGTGGACGCGGATCGATCTCACGACGGGCTTCAACTCGGTGAACGGCTGCTCCACGGGAAGGCACGAGATCCAGAGCGAGGGCCCCTTCGGCCTGTGGGTCTGGGGCTGGGGCACCGCCTTCACGAGCCCGACGACGCAGAACGTCTCCTACGGCTACCCGGCCGGAATGAACGTGATTCCGATCAACGAGGTCGTGATCCCGCCCGTGCCGCAGTGATGGCGCCTGGCGCGAGCGGCGCCGCCCGAGCCGAGCGACGCGTAGGGCTTTGCCGAGCCGCAGGGCTGCGCTAAACCAGCGAGCGTCGTGCGGAAGATCTCCTCGGCCCTGCTCGTCGACGACGACACAGCGTTTCGCTGCGCGCTGCAGGGCGCGCTCCGGCGCCGTGGCGTGCGCGCGATGACGGCTGCGAGCGTCGCCGAGGGCGAGACGATCCTCGCCGAAGACGCCGTCGACCTCATCGCGCTCGACCACCGCATGCCCGAGCACGAGGGGCTCGCCGCGATCAGCCGCTACAGGGAGCTCTGCCCGGACGCGGTGATCGTGATGCTCACCGGCTACGGCGACATCCCGCTCACGGTCGCGGCGATGCGCGAGGGCGCCGATACGCTGCTCACCAAGCCGGTCGACGCAGACCACCTCCTTCGCGAGGCTTCGGCCGTGCCGCCGGCCGAGCGCGCGCCCGAGTCCGCGCGCGGTGGCAGCGGGCCGAAGTCCTTCCGGCTCGACGACCTCGAGCGCAGCACCATCGAAGCTGCTCTCGAGAAGTCGGGCGGCGTGATCGCGACGACCGCGAAGATGCTGGGCATCGATCGCCGCACGCTGCAGCGCAAGCTCAAGCGCCTCGGCAACTAGCGCGTCGGCAACGAGCGCGTCGGCAGCTGAGCCGCTCGGCGGCTGAGGCGCTCAGCCTCGATCGGCCGAGCGTGAGTCGCCGCCGCTCGGCCCGAGCTCGAGCGTGTCGTCGAGCGGGATGCTCAGCACCACCCTGGCTCCGCCCCCCGCCGCCGAGCTCACGGCGAGCCTCGAGCCCATCTGCTTCGCGAGCATCGCGCTCACGTAGATGCCGAGCCCCATGCCGCCGCGATCGCTCTTGGTGGTCTGGAAAGGCTCGCCGAGGCGGCCGAGGATCTCCGGGCTGAAGCCGGGCCCCCGGTCCTCCACGCCGAGCTCCGCGCTGCCATCGAGTCGCCGCACCGTCACGGTGATGCGGCGTCTGCGGCCGAGTGGGCTCGCCTCGCAGGCGTTGCGCAGCAGGTTCGCCAGGACCTGAACCAGCGCGCGCTTCATCACCGGCGCGACGACGGGCCCCTCGAGCCGGAAACGCCGCTCGCCCTCGAAGCCCAGCCGATCGAGCTCCTCGGTCGCGAAGCGCTCCACGAAATCCGCGAGCTCGACCGGCTCCGTCGACTGGTCCGGGCCGACATGCCCTCGCACCAGCCCGACGATGTCGTTGGCTCGCTCGGCCTCGCGCACGATCGTGGCGACCAGCTGCGCGCGCTCGGCCTCGTCGATGGAGCTCTCGTAGTCGCGCAGATCGCGGCTCGAGAGGAGGATGGTCGCCAGCGGCGTGTTGAGCTCGTGCGACATCGAGCCGACGAGCCGACCGAGCACCGCGAGCTTCTCGTTGCGCGCGGTCTCGGCCCTGAGCTGGCTCAGGCGCTGCGCGTAGATCGAGCCGAAGGCCGCGAGCAGCGCGGAGAGCGACACCAGGCAGGCCACGGTCGCGCTCGTCGCCAGCCTGCTCGAGAGCGCGGGCAGCGCCTCCGCGAAGGCCAAGCCGGCCGTGATGACGCTCGTGAGCACCGCGATCCAGAGCGTCGCGCGGGGCGTACAGAGCACGCCGGCGAGCGCGATCTGCAGCACGAGGAAGGGGGCGAAGGGGTTCGTGAGCCCACCTGCGAACCAGAGCATCGCGCCGAGCGAGAGCACGTCGACGGCGAGCTGCGCCTCGACCCAACGACGGGGCTGGGGCGCCCCCTCGCGCGCGGCGCCGGGCAGCGGCACCACGCGCGCGAAGAGGGCCATCCACACCAGGTTGCTCGTCGCGATCGCGAGCAGCACCGCTGTCATGCTCGTGACGTCGAGGCCCGAGACGAGCCGATCGGCGAGGAAGATCGAAGCGCCCATGCCGAGCACGGCGACCCAACGCAGGAGCACGAGCCAGCGGTCGGCCGGATCGTCGTGCACCGCGCCGTCGGCGAGCACCACGGCCTTCGCGCTCGGCGTGGGCGCGGCGCCGGGATCGGTGATGCGCTCGCTCGTCATCTACCCCACCGGTCCTAGTCGTGGCGTACGCGCCGGTGAAGCCCGAGCGTCCGAGCCTGGGGTGCCGCCGGCGCTCGTCAAACGAAAGAGCCCGGGCAACGCTGCCCGGGCTCCTCTCTCGCAGTTCGGGAGAGCTCCGACGTCGGGAGAGCTCGAGGCCCTCGCCGCGCCCCTACTTGACCGGCGCCGCGGAGGCGTCGGCGGGCGGCGCGGGGACGGCGAAGGGGTCGGAGACCTTCGCGGGGCGCTCGCGCCGGATGCGCTCGGTCGCGCCACGCGCTTCGGTGTCGAACATCGTGAAGGCGACGAACACGAGCAAGAACACGATCGACGAGAGGAAGATCGCGGTGTGGAAGCTGTGATCGGCGATGAGGTGCATGAAGAAGGCCGCCACGATCGTGGCCTTCACCGTGGCGATCAAGAGCGCCAGGATGAGGTTCGCCGTCGTGCCGAGGTCGACCCGGCTCGCGCCGACCGTGATGACCGTGAGCACCAAGAGCGCTCCGTAGGTCTTCAGGTAGGTGTCGAGCGGCGTGACGTGCGGGACGTGATCGGGGGACTCGTGGTGGGCGTGCGCGGTGGACATCGAGAGGCTCCTAAAACGCGTGCTGACTGCAGACCCGGCCGCCGCGAGAGCGCGCGGCCGGGAGCGGGGCCTTCAGCCCACGAGGTACAAGAGCGGGAAGAGGAAGATCCAGATGAGGTCGACGAGGTGCCAGTAGAGCCCCACGTTCTCCACGGGCGCGTAGTAGCGGCTCGAGAAGTCGCCCTTCATGTTGCGGAGCAGGATCCAGAGGATGAGCCCCATGCCGATCACGACGTGCAGACCGTGGATGCCGGTCATCACGAAGTAGATCGAGAAGAACACCGAGGGGTGCGCCGACGTGAAGCCCTGTGCGGTGAAGAGCGAGCCGGGCAGGAGGCCGTCGTGGATCTTGTGCGTGTACTCGAAGTACTTCACCACGAGGAAGGCGCCCGCGAGCAGGAAGGTCACCAGGAGCAGGAGGGTGCCCTGCTTCTTGTCGGTGATCTGCGCCGCACGGACCGCGAGCGCCATCGTGAGGCTCGAGGTGATGAGGAACGCCGTGTTGAGCGCGCCCATCTGCCAGTCGAGGTGGTGGTGCGCCTCCACGAAGGAGTCGAAGTACCAGCTCCGGAAGATGAAGAACGCGACGAACAGGCCGCCGAAGAACAGGATCTCGGTGACCAGGAAGAGCCAGACACCCATGCGACCCGCGTCGAACTGGGTGTCGGCCTTGTCGAAATGGTGAGCGACGTGAAACTGCGGGGAGAGCAGCTTCGAGTCACCGTGCGCGGCAGCCTTGGCACTCATCGGTCGTTCTTCCGTGCTCTCAGCGAGCGTTGGTCGTGGGGAAGTCGTAGGGGCCGTGCGTGACCGTCGGCGTCCTGTGGAAGTTCTCGGTCGGAGGGGGCGACTCGGTCTCCCACTCGAGGCTGCGGGCGCCCCACGGGTTCTTCGGCGCCTTCTCTCCGGAGAGCAGCGACTGGATGAAGCAGTAGAGCGTGAGGAAGAGGCCCGCGCCGAGCACCCAGGAGCCGTAGGTGCTGAAGGCGTGCAGCGGCTGGAACTGGTCGAGGTAGGTGTAGTAGCGGCGCGGCATGCCCTGCGAGCCCAGGAAGAACTGGGTGAAGAAGGTCATGTTGAAGCCGACGAAGATGATGCCGCACGCGATCTTGGCGATCGTGTCGTTGTACATCTTGCCCGTCATCTTCGGCCACCAGTGGTGCAGTCCGCCGATGAACGCGATCACCGTGCCGCCGACCATGACGTAGTGGAAGTGCGCCACCACGAAGTAGGTGTCGTGCAGGTGCAGGTCGACGCTGACCATGCCGAGGAAGAGCCCCGTGAGCCCGCCGATCGTGAAGAGGAACAGGAAGCTCATCGCGTAGAGCATCGGCGCGTTCCACGCGATCGAGCCGCGCCACATCGTGCTGGTCCAGTTGAAGACCTTGATGCCCGAGGGGATGGCGACGAAGAAGGTGAGGAACGAGAAGATCGTCGTCGCGAGCTCGCTCTGGCCCGAGGTGAACATGTGGTGACCCCACACGACGAAGCCGACGAAGGCGATGCCGAGGCTCGAGAAGGCGATGGCCTTGTAGCCGAAGATGCGGCGGTGCGAGTGGACGGCGATGAGCTCGCTGATGATGCCCATGCCCGGCAGGATCATGATGTAGACGGCCGGGTGGCTGTAGAACCAGAAGAAGTGCTGGTAGAGGACCGGGTCGCCGCCGAGCTCGGGGTTGAAGATGCCGACGCCGAAGGCCGTCTCGAGGATGAGCAGGAGCAGCGTGATCGCGAGCACCGGGGTCGCGAGCAGCTGGATGATGCTCGTCGCGTAGACGGCCCAGAGCACGAGCGGCATGCGGTACCAGGTCAGGCCCGGCGCGCGCAGCTTGTGCAGCGTGACGATGAAGTTCAGGCCGGTGAGGATCGACGAGAACCCGAGGATGAAGACGCCGAAGGTGACGGCGATGACGCTCGTCTGGCTGACCGTCGACGAGTAGGGGATGTAGAAGGTCCACCCGGTGTCGAGGCCCGTGGAGACGAGCGAGGACAGCGTGAACAGGGCGCCGATCCAGTAGAGGTACAAGCTCATCAAGTTGAGCTTGGGGAAGGCGACGTCCTTCGCGCCGATCGCGATCGGCAGGAGGAAGTTGCCGAGCGCGCCGGGGATGCTCGGGATGATGAAGAGGAACACCATCACCGCGCCGTGCAGCGTGAACGCCTGGTTGTACTGAGGCGCGGTGAGGACGTCCTTGCCCGGGTTGAGGAGCTCGAGGCGGACGACCAGCGCGAAGATGCCGCCGAGCAAGAACGCCGTGAGCGTGCTCGCCAGGTACATCAGACCGATGCGCTTGTGATCGACCGTGGTGAGCCAGGACACGATGCCCTGCTCGGCGTTGATGTAGTTCTTGCCGCCGGTGTTCCCAGCGGGGATCTCGTCTGCGGTGGCCGCTCGCGACATGGGGTCTGGTCCCTCTACTTCTGGGTCTTCATGAAAGCGATGATGCCCTCGATGTCCTTGTCTTTCAGGACACCGGCGAAGGTCGGCATGCTCGCGGGGTAGCCTGCGACGACCTGCGACTGGGGCTCGAGGATGCTCTTGCGGATGTAGTTGTCGTCGGCGGTGACGCTGCTGCCGTCGGCGAGCTGCTGCGAGCGCCCGTAGATGCCCTTGAAGGAGGGGCCCTGGATGCGCGAGCCGTCCAGCGAGTGGCAGCTCGAGCAGAGCGCCTCGTACTTCTTCTTGCCGAGCGCCTCGGGGGCGAGCTCGACGAGGGTGCCGCCGTTGAGCAGCCACTTGTCGAAGTTGGCCTGGTCGTAGACGAAGACCTTCGTGAGCATGCGGCTGTGTCCGTCGCCACAGTACTCGGCGCACTGCACCGCGGTCTCGATCTCCTGCGTCGCCTCGAACCAGAGCGTGGTGTAGAGGCCCGGGACGACGTCCTGCTTCGTGCGGAACTCGGCCACGTAGAAGGAGTGGATGACGTCCTTCGAGCTGAGCACCAGCTTGACGGGCTTGCCCTTCGGCACCGCGAGCTCGGTGGTCACCGTGCCGTCGGGGTAGGTGAAGGTCCAGTTGAACATCTGGCCGGTCGCGTTGATCACGTAGGCGTCGTTGGGCACGACCTGCGCGTTCGCGTAGCCACGGATGCCGACCCAGAAGAGCCCCATCAGCAAGATGGTCGGCACGAGCGTCCAGAAGAGCTCGAGCTTGAAGCTGTGATCGATCGGGCTCGTGCGCTCGTCCTCGCTCTTGCGCTTGTACTTGAACGCGAACCAGATCATCGGGCCGATGACCACGATGAAGAACGGGATCGAGATGTAGAAGACCGTCCACCACGCCGCGTCGGTGTCCTGCGCGAGCGTCGAGGACGCGCGCGGGAGCCACACACCGTCGATGCCGATCGTCGGCTGGGTGCTGCCGGCGTCTTGGCTGCCCTGGTTGCTGTCTGCCTGGGGGGTGTCGTTGCCCTGCTGGCTCATGGTGCGCCTTGGAACGGAGGTACTGCGGGTCGGGAGTGAGCGTTCGGGAGTGAACGCCCAGGAGTGAGCATTCAGGTGTGAGCAGAGCGCGCGGAAGATGCGGCTCCGTCGAAGGTGCCGGCCGCGAGCGACCGGGCGGCGCTCTTGGCTCGACGTCGCTCCGCGACGAAGAGCCGCAGGAGCAAGAGGACGATCAGGGCGACGGTGAGCGCGGCGCCCACCTTGAGCAGCTGCTTCACCTGCAGCGTGTACTTGCCGACGAGCGGATCGTACTGGAAGCAGTAGAGCAGCACGCTCTTGAGCGGCGAGTGCCACACGCCCTTCTTCGCCTCGACGAGCGCCGAGCTCAGGTCGTCGCGCTCGAACTTGATGCCGGTGAGCGCCTGCGAGAGCTTGCCCCCCGGCGTCACGACGAAGAGCCCGGCCGCGTGGGCGTATTGCTCCTCTTCTTCGTCCCAGCGGTAGCGGAAGCCGATGGCCTCGGCGAGGCGCGCGACCTCCGCTTCGGTACCGCGCGCGAACTCGAAGGCCATGAGCGGGTCGCCCTCGAGCGACTTCGCCCCCTGGCCGAGGCCCAAGGCCTCGACGTAGGCCGCGCGCTTCTCCTTCGCCACCTCGCTGGTGTCGCGCGGGTCGAAGCTCACGACCAGGAGCCGGTAGTCGCGCCCCGGCACCGCATCGATGCCCTTCAGTCCGTCGGTCGTGCCGTTGAGCACGAGCGAGCAGAGCATCGGACAGCCGTAGTAGGCGAGCACGAGCACGAGCGGCGTCTCGCCGTCCATGTACTCGCCGAGCACGAAGGAGCGCCCGTCGGAGCCCTCGAGCTTCACGTCACGCGGCACCTGGGCGCCGGCGCGATCTTCGATGCCGATGTTCTCGAGCTGCTCGGGCGTCTTCGTGTCGGCGCGCGCCACGCCCCCCCCGAGGCCGAGGCTCAGGCACGCGAGCACGAGCTGCACCCAGAGGCGCAGCACGCGAGCGAGCGGTGAGGAAGAGCGGGGCATCGGGAGGTCTGTGGGGGCGGAGCTTGGCGGAGTCGAGCGCGCGCGATCGGCGCGCTCAGTAGGGATCGGGCGACGGGGCGGGCGGAGCCGGCGCCGGCCGCGGCTGCGGCGCGGGCGCTCGCGGCTTCGGAGCCTCGGGCGCCGGTGCCTGGGGGGCCGGAGCCTGAGGTGCGGGCGCCTCGGGAGCAGGCGCCTCGGGAGCGGGCGCCTCGGGAGCGGGCACCTCGGGTGCGGGCGCCTGGGGAGCAGGTGCCTGTGCGGGCTTCTCGATGGGCATCGCCGCGTACTTCGCGAGCACGAGCTCCCGTGCACGCGAGGTGGGGATGCGCACGTCGCCGCGCTCCTCGTCGATCCACTGGTAGTTGCCGAGGCGTTGCTCCTCGGTGGCGCGCAGCTTGGTGAGGCTCTCCGAGACAGGATCGCCGACCTTGCGCTGGAACTCGGCGCGGAAGATCCCGTGGAAGAGCTCGCGCGTTCCGAGCACGAGGCCGATGAGCACGACCGCGGTCACCACGAAGGCCGCGGTGATGATGCCCATCTTGGGAGAGTCGATCTCCGGCGGCGGCTCGGGGCCGAGGTCCTCCGGCGAGGCCGTCGGCGAGGGCGCGGGCTCCGCGGCCTTCTCGACCGGTTTCGCCTGCACGACCTCCTCCTGATCCTCGTCCTCGTCCTCGTCGGACTCGTCGTCGTCGGACCCGTCGTCGTCGGACGCAGCTCCGCCCTCGGACGCCGCGGATTTCTCCTCGGCCGCTCGGGCCTCGGACTTCTCCTCGGCCTCGGGCGTCTCGGACGCCTCTTCGGGCTTGGATTCCTCGGACTTCACTTCGGCCTCGTCGTCTTCTTTCGCCTTCGACACGGCTGCCTCATCTCTTCGCTTCGAGGAGCCCGCCCGGGCCGGCTTCGGCGCTCGGGCGGTGACCGGTGAGCCTCGCCGTTCAGCGGCTCGGCTCACCAGCGGCTCAGAGGTTCTCGACCTTCAGGGCCTCGGGGACGTAGGGATCCTTCAGCGGGATGATGGGATCTCCCAGCACTCGCTTCGCGATCCAAGCGGCGGTGATGCCCACCGGAGCGAGCAGACCCGCGATGTCGATCCAAGACGGCGTGAAGTGGTGGTTGAACTCGAAGTTCGGCATCACCAGCCAGTAGAGGTCGACGAAGTGCATCACGAGCAGGAGGATGGCGCCCGTCGCCAGCACGTTGTTGGTGCGCTTCGCCGTCCTCGAGAGGAGGATCAGGAAGGGCGCCACGAAGTGGCCGAGGAACAGGACCATGCTCACCGTGCTCCAGCCGTTCTCCCAGCGGTGGCGGTACCAGACCGTCTCCTCGGGGATGTTGGCGTAGAAGATCAGCATGAACTGGGAGAAGCCGATGTATGCCCAGAACACCACGAAGCCGAAGAGGAACTTGCCGACGTCGTGCTGGTGCTCGACGGTGAGCAGGTCGCCGCCGACACCGGCGTTGCGCAGCTTCACGATGATCAGCGACAGCACCGACCACGCGGAGGTGAGCGCTCCGGCGAAGATGTAGACGCCGAAGATGGTCGAGTACCAGTGCGGGTCGAGGGTCATCACCCAGTCGAAGCCCGCGAAGCTCGAGGTGAGCGCGAAGGCGAGCACCGCCGGCGCCGAGTAGGCCTGGAGCTTCGAGCTGAGCTTGCGATCGCCCGTCGAGTCCTGCTCGCGACTCAGCTTGTAGAACCAGTGCGCGAGGCCGGCCCAGGTGACGAGGAAGACGGCGGCGCGCGCGTAGAAGAACGAGGGGTTCAGGTACGCGACCTTCTTCGCGAGCACCGGATCGCTCATCGGATCGTGCATCCAGTGGTGCCAGATGTCGTGCGACATGAGGACCAGCGGGATGAAGAGCGCGATGCTCGCGATGAGGCCCTGGCTCAACCACTCCATGATGCGTCGCGGAGCGACCGACCAGCCAGCGCGGGTCAGGTGCTGCACGAGCACGAAGAAGAGGGCACCGAGGCCGATGGTGGTGCTGAAGAGGAACCCGATGAGGTAGGCCGCACCGAAGCGCTTGATGTCGGTAGCGGCGCCTGCGCCGCCGGCGAGCACGCCGACGGCGGCCAGCCCGAGCGCGAGCTTGGTGGTGGACTCGGCGAGCTCCTTCGGGAGCAGACCGTCGCCCTTGGGCGCGTGTTTCGAGGAGCTCACATGCCCTCCTTCTCGGCAGCGAGGATCTTGCCTCGGTCCGCCGCCGGCACGTCGTCGATCTTGGCTGCTTGGCTCTGCTGGAGCACCCGCACCCAGCTCACGATCGCCCAGCGGTCCTCGACCGGGATCTGCGCGGCGTAGCCGGGCATGTTGTTCCGCCCCTTCGTGATCGTCTCGAAGATCTCGCCGTCGGGCGAGTCCTTCAGTCGCTCGACGTAGAGCGCGACCGGCATGGGGAAGCCACCCCGACCGCGCTGGATGACCACGCCGTTGCCCGAGCCCGTGTTGTCGTGGCACGGCGAGCAGAAGATCTTGAAGCGCTCTTCGCCCCGGGCGAGCAGCGCCGCGTCGACCTCCACAGGCATGCGCGCGATGGGCTTGCCGGCCGCGTCGACGCCGTGGAAGTAGGCGTCGTCGTCCTGGAGGAAACGGGCGCGGTCGTCGTGAGCGCGGCTGTGGGCGACCGTGCGCGGGTCGATCGGGCGCTGGGCGCGTTTGTCGGCGAAGACGAGGCTCTCCGACTGCGGCAGGCGCTTGTCCTGCCAGTCCATGTCGCCGACGAGGTGGATCGGCGGGTCTTCGCTGGTGCCACCTCGGCAACCGGCGAGCAGCGCCGAGAGCGCGACCGCGGCGGCGAGGGCTGTTCCGGCGCGCGCCGAAGCGGAGCGGAGCTCGGGGTGGGGCTGACGCGGGCTCACGAGTGCACCTCCTCGATCTCCTTCGCGCCGAGCTTCTCGAGCAGCTTGCGCGTGCCCGAGGCGTCGTACTTCGGGTCCTTCGCTTCGATCACGACGAAGAAGGCGTCGTCGGTGGTGCGGGGGAAGGCCTTGTGACGCATCGTGGGGTGGAAGAAGGTCGGCAGCTTGCAGAGCGCCCAGAGGCCGAAGAAGCAGGTGAGCGCCGAGAGCAGGATCGTCAGCTCGAAGTAGACCGGGATGAAGATCTGCCAGGAGAAGGGCGGCTTACCGCTGATGTTCAGCGGGTAGTCCCAGTTGACGTACCAGGTGAGCGCGATGCCGCTCGACAAGCCGGTCGCGCCGCCGCCGAGCACGAAGAACGGCAGCTTGGTCGGTGGCAGGCCCATCGCCTTCTCGAGCCCGTGGACCGGGAAGGGCGTCTGGGCATCGAACTGCTTGTAGCCGGCGTCGCGGATCTCCTCACACGCGTGGTAGAGGTCTGCGGGGGACTCGAAGTAGCCCATGATGCCGTAGACCGGCCCGAGCTCGTCGGAGACCTCGTGGTCGTCGGCATCGTGAGCGTGTGCGTGCTCAGCCATGGGCGTGCGCCTCCTCGTCGTGCGAGTCGTGACCGTGGGGGTCGGCGATGGGCATGACTGCCTTCACCTCGGCGGTCGCGATGACCGGGAGGAACTTGCAGAACAAGAGGAACATCGTGAGGAAGAGTCCGAAGGTTCCGACGAAGAGGGAGATGTCCCAGATGCTCGGGCGGAAGTAGGTCCAGCTCGACGGGATGTAGTCGCGGTGCAGGCTCGTCACGATGATGACGAAGCGCTCGAACCACATGCCGATGTTCACGACGACGCTGATGGCGAACATCAGCGGGATGCTCGTGCGGAACTTCTTGAACCAGAACAGCTGCGGGAAGATGACGTTGCAGCTGACCATGCTCCAGTACGCCCAAGCGTAGGGGCCGAACATGCGGTTCAGGAACGCGTAGCGCTCGTACTCGACGGCGCCGTACCACGCGATGAAGAACTCGATCGCGTAGGCGTAGCCAACGATCGTCCCCGTCGCGAGGATGATCTTGCACATGTTCTCGAGGTGGCGAATCGTGATGAGGTGCTCGAGACCGAGCACCTTGCGCGCCGTCACCATCAGCGTGATGACCATCGCGAAGCCCGAGAAGATGGCGCCTGCGACGAAGTAGGGCGGGAAGATCGTCGTGTGCCAGCCGGGCACCACGCTCGTCGCGAAGTCGAAGGACACGACCGTGTGCACGCTGAGCACGAGCGGCGTCGAGAGGCCGGCGAAGATCAGGTAGGCCTTCTCGTAGTGCAGCCAGTGCTTGTGCGAGCCGCGCCAGCCGAGGGCGAAGATGCCGTAGGCGACGTGCGCGATCTTGGACTTGGCGCGGTCGCGGATGGTCGCGAGGTCCGGAACCAGGCCGACGAACCAGAACAGGATCGACACCGTCGCGTAGGTCGAGACGGCGAAGACGTCCCACAAGAGCGGGCTCTTGAAGTTCGGCCACATGGTCATCTGGTTCGGGACCGGGAAGACCCAGTACAGGAACCAGACGCGTCCGACGTGGAAGGCTGGGTAGATGCCGGCCGCCATGACGGCGAAGATCGTCATGGCCTCCGCGGCGCGGTTGATGCTCGTGCGCCACTTCTGCCTGAAGAGGAAGAGGATGGCGCTGATCAGCGTGCCTGCGTGGCCGATGCCGATCCAGAAGACGAAGCCGGTGATGTCCCAGGCCCAGAAGACGGTGTTGTCGAGGCCCCAGACGCCGACGCCGCTGTAGACCAGCTTGGCCAGCGAGCCCGCGAGCACCATGAGGATGCTCATCGAGAACAGGAGGCCGAGCAGGTACTTCGGGGTGGGCTTGGCTTCGACGATCCCAGCGATGTCGTTGGTGACCGAGTGGAAGCTACCCTTGCCGAGGACGAGCGGAGCGCGGGTTCCCGGCAGATCGCCGGCGGCTTCGGTGGGAGAGGTGGTGGCCATCAGTGAGCCTCCCCGTGCGCGTGGCCGTGTCCGTCACCGGGCTGCGCGCCCGCTTGCTTGACGTCACTCGGGGCCGCGGGCTCCAGATCGGTGTTGGGGTTGCGGATGCGTGCGAGGTAGCTGATGCGCGGGCGCACGTTGATCTCCTCGAGGGCCTTGTAGGCGCGCGGCAGCGCGGCGTTCTTCGCCACCTGCTGCTCGGCGTCGTTGAGATCGCCGAAGCTGATGGCCTCGGTCGGACAGGCCTGCTGACAGGCGCTCTTGAGGCCGCGGATGATCTCCCGCTGCTTGGCCTCGTCCTTCTCCTTCTTGGCCGCGATCTTCGCCTGGTTGACGCGCTGCACGCAGAAGGAGCACTTCTCCATGACGCCTCGGCTACGCACGGTGACGTCCGGGTTGAAGACGAGCTTCTGCGTCTCCGGGACGTCCTTGTCGTAGGCGAAGTAGTTGAAGCGGCGGACCTTGTAGGGGCAGTTGTTGCCGCAATACTTGGTGCCGATGCAACGGTTGTAGGTCATCTCGTTGAGGCCCTCGGGGCTGTGCGTCGTCGCAGCCACGGGGCAGACCTGCTCGCAAGGAGCGTTCTCGCAGTGCTGGCAGGTCATGGGCAGGCTCGTCGCCATGGCCTCGTCGGCGCCCTCGGGCATGCCGTCGCGACCCGCGAAGTAGCGGTCGATGCGCAGCCAGTGCATCTCGCGCGACTTGAGCACACCCGCGATGCCGAGCACCGGGATGTTGTTCTCGGCCTGGCAGGCGGTGACGCACGCGCTGCAGCCGGTGCACAGCGTGAGGTCGATCGTCATGCCCCACTTGTGGCCGTTGTAGTCCCACGCCGGCCAGAGGCTCTCGAGCGCGGGGTGCTTGGTCGTGCGCTGGACGATCTCCTTCGCCCACTTCGGGTCGGCCTCGTACTGCGCGGTGGTCTGCTCGCGCACGATCGGGCGCCCCTCGAGGACGAAGTGGCCCTGCGTGACCGCGAGCTCCTCGAAGCCGCCCGCCTTCGCCACGTTGCCCGCGGAGAGGTAGAAGCCTGCGAGCGCGCGGAGCGGCTGCGTGTCGACGCCGACGCCCTTGCAGACGCGGCCCTCGAAGCGCCTCCCCTGCCCGACCGTGAGCGTGACGGAGTCGTCGGCGTGGCCGTAGGTGACCGCCACCGGCAGCTTGACGCTCTTGCCGTTCGCCGTGACCTCGACGGTGTCGCCGTCTTTCAGGCCGAGCTTCGACGCGGTCGCCGCCGAGACGGAGGCCGCGTTCATCCAGCACATCTTGTGGATGGGATCGGGCAGCTCCTGCATCCAGCCGTTGTTCGCGAAGCGCCCGTCGTAGGCGTGCGGATCCGGCGCGAAGACGACCTCGAAGGCGCCCTCGGGGGCCTTGTAGTCGCCGACCGCGGCGGCGACCTTGGCGCTGTCGAGGCTCACCTCGACCGACGCCGCCGCGCTGAGCGGCAGCACACCCTCGTGCAGCACCTTGCGCCAGGCCTTCTCGAAGCCGAGCGCGCCGAGGCGCGCGCCCCAGGTCGCCCGCACGAGCTCGTAGGCGTTGCGGGTGCCGGAGATGAGCCGCTCGATCACCTCTGCGTCGGTGTGGCCGCCGTAGAGCGGCGCGATGAGCGGCTGCGTGACGGCGAGCGTGCCGTCTTCGGCGATGGTGTCGCTCCAGCTCTCGAGCGCGTGCGCGCGCGGGATGTGCCAGGTCGCGAGCTGGCTCGTCTCGTCGACGTGCGTGGCGACGTGCACCGAGAGCAGGTCGACGTAGTCGCTCGCCTCCTTCGGCTTGCGCGCGCGCTCGAGCAGCGCCGCGAAGGGCACGTCGGCCGGCGCGTTGAACGCAGGGTTGCCGCCGAGCATGAGCAGGCCGGTGATCTCGCGCTTCTCGATGGCGTCGACGAGGGCCATGAGCGTCGCGGCGCCCTCGTTGACGGTGTGGGCGAGCGGCACGTGGCGGACGGTCTGGCCGACGTTGCCGAGCGCGACGTTGAGCGCAGCCACGAGCGCGTGCACGTGCGGCGGCTGGCGCCGCCCGGCGACCACGAGGCCCTTGCCCTTGGCGCCGGCGAGGTCCTTCGCGACGGCAGCGGCGAAGGCCTTCTGCTTGTCGCCGAGCTCGGCGGGCTGACGCGCGACGAGCTCGCTGGGCACTGCGACGCCGTGCTTTCCGAGCTCGACGCCGATCGCCAAGGCGAGGTCGAGCACGCGGCGCGCCTGGATGCGCAGCCGGTGGTCGGCGACCGTGCCCGTGGGCGTGGGGCAGGCCTCGGCGACGTAGACGCGGCTCATGCCGCCCGCCTCGACCTTGCGGCGACGAGCGAACTGCTTGGCCGCCTTCACGGGGCTGCCCTCGGAGTCGAAGAGATCGCCGTCGAGCACGAGCAGCACGTCGGCCTTCTCGAGGTCGTTCACCGTCTCGAGCGGGCGACCGAAGGCGATCTGCGCGCCGGTTCGCGCGTTCTCGCGACCGAAGGGCTCGAAGCGCACGACGCGCGCCTCGGGCAGATCGCGCAGCATCGCGTCGAGCGCGAGCGCGAGCGTCGGCGAGCGGCTCTCGTCGACCAGCACCGCGAAGCCCTTGCCCTTCTCCTTCTTCAACGCGTCGCCGAAGCTGCGGAGGAAGTCCCAGGCCTCGTCGTGGCCGACGTCGACCGTGGAGGCCTCTCCGCCGCTCTTCGGGCGCACGAAGTGGCGCGGGCCGGTGCTGCGATCCGGGTCGTAGAGATCGAGCAGCATCGCCTGGACGAGCGCGGTGGTGCCACCGAGGCTGTCCGGGTGGTTCGGGTTGCCCTCGATCTTGGTGGGCCTGCCGTCGGTGCTCTCGACGAGCAGTCCGAGCGCGGTGCCGTAGAACGGCACGCTCGTCGCGAACTCGATCGGGCGACCGTCGACGAGGTCTTCGGGGCGGCGCGTGTAGGGGAGGATCTTCTCCTCCGGCCGGCGGCAGCCCGTCGCGAGCCCGGCGAGCGCCATCGAGGCGCCCATGAGCGTGAGGAAAGTGCGGCGATCGACGCCAGGCGGCGGCTCGAAGGGGCGCTCGGCGGCGAACTCGCGTGTGCGGAGCTCGTCGACGCGAGGATCGCCGGCGAGATCGCCGTGGGTCTGTGCGTAGATCCGGCCGCCGTCGACGCTCGGGGCGTCGGCTCGGCCAGTGCCGAGTGCGCCCAGCGCGGGAACGGACGAGACGAGAGGCAGTCGCTTCATCGGTGACACCCAGAGCAGTTCTGCGGGGGGACTGGCTTGCGCAGGTCGGCCGGCCGAGCCATCGGCTGGCCGCTCTTCTGCGAGGCCTCGAGCATGCCCATCTTCGTGACGTCCTTCGGATCGCGCAGGTGGGCCTCGGGCGCGCGGTGGCAGTCGAGGCACCAGCCCATGCTGAGCGGCTCCTTCTGCTCGACGATCGGCATCTGATCGATGCGGCCGTGGCAGCTCTCGCAGCCGACGCCCGCCGAGAGGTGCACGCTGTGATCGAAGTAGGCGTAGTCCGGGAGGTTGTGGACCTTCACCCACTCGATGGGCACGTCGCTCTTCCAGCTCTCACGGACCTTGGCGAGGTTCGGGCTCGTGGTGAGCACCTTCTCGTGGCAGTTCATGCAGGTCTGCGTCGGCGGGACGGACGCGAAGGCGCCCTTCTCGACGGTCGAGTGGCAGTACCTGCAATCCATGCCCATGTCGCCAGCGTGGAGCTTGTGGCTGAACGGCACCGGCTGCTCCGGGGCGTAGCCCACCTCGAAGTGCTTGTTCGTGCCGTAGTACCAGACGCCCGCGACGACTGCGGTTCCCGCCGGGCCGAGCCCGAAGAAGAACCCGAGCGGTAGGACCTTGTTGGACCACTTGGGGAAGAGGAAGCGGCTCATCAGCGCCTGTCGTTCCAAGCCCGGCTCGGTGACCGGGGGGTCGGCCTCCGGACGGGTGCCTCGACAGAGGCGACCCGGCGCGGAGCGCGATCGCAGAGAGCGGCGCGCGAGGCACCTCTCTCCACACGGATGGATACCGTGCGGCGTTTAGGGCGGAAGCTCACCATGGGGCAAGATGGCAAGTTGCCGCGCGGTGCGGCAGATTGCCGCACACCATCAAATTCACACGTAGATCCAATGCCTTACAAGCCGCGCCATGCGCCGCTTCCGCGCGCCGCGTCGCTCGTGGGCGCGGCGTACGCGCCTCAAGTGCAGAGGCTGCGCGACGCCAGGTCCAGGCGAACCGGGCCGGTCGGACGGGACCGTGCTGATCGCGCGCTCGGCCCTCGACGACGCGGGATCACCCGCTCAGGGGTCGCAGAGCACGGCGGGGTCGGAGGCGTCGGGGCCCGCGCCCAGGCCGAGCAGCCCGTCGACGCCATCGCAGAGCCCGATCACGTTGGAGAACTCGTCGGGCAAGAGCTCGGGCGCGTCGAAGCCGAAGCGCAGCTTGCAGTTGTTCGTCGAGCCCGGAGGAACGAAGGCCGCGTCTACCTTCCGGTCACGGTAGATGAGCTCGTCGAGCTTGCCTCGATAGAAGCCGCCGGTGGAGACCGAGAGGTCGCTCGACCACCCCACCGTGGCGTTCTTCTGCCCGGTGACCGGCCTGAGATCCTGGTTCGGCGAGCACACCGTCGTGGTCAACACGCCGTCGACGTACACGTACACGTTCGGCTTGCTGTACGAGGCGGCGACGTGCACTCGCTGGCCCGTCAGGACGGGCAGGCCCTTGCCGACGCACACCGTGTTGGCGGCGTCGTTCAGCTGGATCTCGAACCTCGGGGACATGACGGGGTCGGTCGCCGTGCGCGAGAGCACGAAGCTGTAGCCGCGGTTCGTGGCGCGTTCGCGGAGCTCGAAGATCGTGTGCGTGCTCGCGACGACGCTCGCGGCGTCGAAGATCGGCTCGACGTAGGCGGCGATGAAGAAGTCGTTCGCATCCTCGAGCTTGCCGTTGGGCACGGGCACGACCATGCGGTCGTCGATGCCGTCGAAGGCGAGCACGCGGCCGTCGCCCACGCAGCCTCCGCCTCCTGCGCCACCCTCCCCGCCTGCGCCTCCCGAGCCTCCCTCGCCAGCTCCGCCCGCACCGGCCGCGCCTGCACCCGTGGTGGTGGTGGTCGTGCTCGTGGTGGAGGTGGCCGTGGTGCTCGCGCCGCCGCCGCCGCTGCCGGAGCTCGTCGACTCCGACTGCTGGCCGTCGACGTCGAGCACGCAGGCCGACGACGCGAGGCTGGCGAGCACACTGGCGAGAGCGATCGGGCGGCGCATCGGTCGATGCTAGCGCGCGCGGCTCCGAGCCGCGATCCTCCTCGGCACGATCGCGACGGAGGCGGGCGCGCCGGGAGGAGCCACACCGCGGGTGGCGCGGGCCTCAGAAGCTACCGCGCAACCCGACGTAGCCCGGCGCGAGGCCGAGCTCGAGCGTATGCGCGGAGGCCCGCTCCTCGCCCGACGAGCTCGCGCCCGCGATCGCGGCGACCACGCCCGTGACGAGCCCCGCGCCGCCGACGCCCAGCGCGACGATCGAGACGACGCCGAGGCCGTCGAGCTCGTCGAGCTCACGCTGGGCCGAGGCCGAGCAGCTCGCGCCGCAGCTCGCTTCGACGTCGCTGCGGCGCCCGGACGCGAAGAGCATCGTACCGAGCCCCACGCCTCCCCCCGCGGCCGCGAGCGCGAAGCCGGAGACGGCGACGAGACCTGCCGTGCTCGCGCCGCGCGAGGCGTGCGTGTGTGCGCCGCCCGGCCGCGAAGCCTCCGGCGGCCCGGCGTGCTCGCCAGGCGCGCGCGGCGCGATCGACGTGGCGTCTGCCGGCGTGAGGTCGAGGCGCACCGTCTCGCGCGCCCCCTCCGCGAGCTCGAGCTTCACCTCGACGCGCCGCTCGTCGAGCACGGCAGCGAAGCGCCTCGGGCCGGGGTCGACGCGCAGACGGCCCTCGGCATCGGCCCTGGGCGCGGCTTTGCCATCGACCTCGAGGCCGGCGCCCGGCGCGCCCTTCACCTCGAGCTTCACCGCAGGCACGCGCTCGTCGAGGCGCGCCGCAGACTTCTTCGCTTCGTCGAGGGCCTGGGCGATCGCGAAGCTCTCCTTCGGGCTGCGCTTGCTCTCGGCGCCCTCCCGGTAGCGCGCGAGCGCGTCGGCGAGGCGCCCCTTCTTCTCGAGCGCCTTGCCCAGCGCGACGGCGCTCGTGGGCGCACCGAGCACGGCGTGGGCGTCTTCGAGCGCGGTGATGGCGGCGTCGAGCTCGCCTCGCGCGAGCGCGCGTTTGCCCTCCTCGAGGCGGAACATCGCGCGCGAGGTCTCCTTCACCGAGGGCGCAGGCGCCGCCGGCGCGGCGGCGTCCGCGTGAGCGAGCGCGGGCGCGGAGAGCGCGAGCGAGAGCAGGAGCCCGGCGAGCCGGATGCGGGGGCGCATGGCCGAGGATCCTAGCGCCTTCTAGCGCGCGTATCGCGCGCGAATCCGCGGCAGCAGGTAGTCCTCGAAGGCGCGCTCGGCGTCGTAGGCCGGGCTCCAGCCCCAGTCGCTCCGGGCGCGACCGTCGTCGAGATCCTCGGGCCAGGAGTCGACGATGCGCGCGCGCACCTCGTCTGGCTGGTAGCGGATGTCGGCCGAGGGGAAGGCCTTCCGCACGCGGGCCGCGATATCGGCGGCCGACAGGCTGAAGGCGCTGACGTTGTAGACCGAGCTCGAGAGCGAGGCCCGCTCGGCCTCGAGCAGGGACACCAGCGCCGTGACCGCGTCGGGCATCGCCATGAAGGGGATGCGCGCCTCCGGGCCCACGAAGCAGGCGTAGGGCTCGCCGCGCGCGGCCGCGTGGAGCATCTCGGGGCCGAAGTCGCTCGTGCCGCCCGTCGGCACGGTGTCGGCGGAGATGAGCCCAGGGAAGCGCAAGGAGCGGAAATCGAGGCGTGCGGCGCCCGAGAGCGCGCCGAGCTGGCGGTGGTGGTTCGTGTAGTAACGGCCGAGGTGCTCGCAGTAGAGCTTGTTGCAGCCGTACATCGTGACGGGCACGTTCCACGCCTCCTCCTTGATGCGGCTCGCGGCCGCCTTCTCGGCGAGGTTCGGCAGGCCGTAGACGGCGATGCTGCTCGGGAAGAGGAAGCGCACCGGCTTGCCGTGCCGGGCCGACTGGGCCTGCGCCACGCGGAGCAGGTTCAGCGTGCCCTCGACGTTGACCTGGTGCGCGAGCTCGGGATCGCGCTCGCCGCGGGTGCTGAGCAGCGCCGCGAGGTGGAAGACGACCTCGATCTCGTGGTGCGCGGCGACCTGATCGAGCAGGTAGCGATCCATGATGTTGCCGGCGTAGGTGGCGTCGCAGCGCGCGCGCAGTTGGTCGCTGGCGGGTGTGAGATCGAGCGTGACGATGCGGTAGCGCTCGGTCTCGACGAGGCGGTTCACGAGCGAGTGGCCGATCTCGCCGTTGGCGCCGGTGATCAGGACGACGGGCTTCGACATGGCGCGGACGCTACTCGACCGCCGGCGAGGTCGCAGCAGCAGAAGCGCGGGTCCGCCGAGGGATGGCCCACGACGAGGCGATCGCCGCACCGCGTCGCGCCGGGCGCCGCCCCCTCGCCTCGGGCTCGCCCGTGCACTATGAGCTTCCGGGAGGCCTCCATGGAATCCCGCTTCGCCCCCAAACCCGAGTGGCTCAAGGTCCGCGCGCCCGGCGGCGACCGCTACCACGACCTCAAGCGCCTCCTGCGCGAGCTCGATCTGCACACCGTCTGCGAGGAGGCTCGCTGCCCGAACGTGGGGGAGTGCTGGCGCGAAGGCACGGCGACGGTGATGCTGCTCGGCGACGTGTGCACGCGCGGCTGCCGCTTCTGCGCCGTGAGCACGGGCGATCCTCGAGGCGCGGTCGATCCGCGCGAGCCGGAGCACGTGGCGCGCGCGATCAGCAAGCTCGAGCTGCAGTACGTGGTGCTCACGATGGTCAACCGCGACGACCTGCTCGACGGTGGCGCCGAGCACGTCGCGAAGACGGTGCGCAGGCTGCACGAGCTCAGGCCGAGCCTGCTCGTCGAGACGCTGGTCGGCGACTTCCAAGGCCACGACGACGCGATCGACGCCTGCTGCGACGGCAACCCCGACGTGTTCGCGCACAACGTCGAGACGGTGCGCAGGCTCACGCGCACGGTGCGCGACGTGCGCTCGAGCTACGACCAGACGCTGCGCGTGCTCGAGCGCGCCAAGCAGAAGAGCTTCGCCTTCGCGCGCTCGGGCGACAAACGCCCGATGCTCACGAAGAGCTCGATCATGGTCGGTCTCGGCGAGACCGACGAGGAGGTGATCGAGACGATGCGTGATCTGCGCCAGGCCGGCGTCGACGTCGTCACGCTCGGACAGTACCTGCGGCCGACGCCGAAGCACCACGAGGTGAAGCGCTTCGTCACGCCGGAGACCTTCGCCGCCTACGAGCGCGAAGCCGAGGGCATGGGTTTTCTGCACTGCTCGTCCGGGCCGCTCGTGCGCTCGAGCTACAAGGCCGCCGAGGTCTTCCTCCGCGCGCTGCTCGAGCCGGGCGCCGACGTCGCCGCGGGCCTCGAAGAGCGCCTCGCGAAGGCGCGCGACGAGGTCGCTCGTCTGGCCTCCGAGTCCTCCGGCTCGAGCGCGGAGCAGCTCGTGCCCGTCTCGTCGCTCCTGAGGGCCCGCGCATGATCCTCCGCCTCCCGAGCCTCGCGCCGCCTGCACGCTTCGTCAGCCTCGGCTGCGCCTCCTTGCTCGCGCTCGGCCTGCTCGCTGGCTGCGGCGACGACGACTCCATCCCCACCGGCGCCGGGCCCGGCGCCGGCGGCGCCTCGAGCTCGACGAGCACGAGCGGCGCGGGCGGTGACGGTGGCGCGGGCGGCGAGGGCGCGGCGGGCGGTGGTGGCGCGGGAGGAGGCGTCGAGGCGCTCGACCTCGACACGCTGCTCTCGCGCCTGCGCGCCGATCGCGACGGCACGCTGCTCGATGTGAGCTACACGCACGGCTGGCCGGTGCTCTTGCCGGAGGGGCGCGTCGTCGTGTCGACGGATCCCGCGCTCGAGCTCGTGGCCGGCGATCACGACGGCTGGGTGGGCACGGCGCTCACGAGCGATCAGGGCTTCGCCTGGGGCCTGCTCCCCGACGTGCCGGGCGCACGCTACAAGCTCACCGACGGCGTGATCTACGAGCCCGACCCTTGGGCGCGCGCCTACGCCTACGACGAATTCGGCGAGATCAGCCTCGCCTCGCCGTCCGGGCGCCGCCTCGAGCGCTACTTCGAGGTCGAGAGCCCGACCCTCCCGCTCTTGCCGCGCACCGTGCGCGTGCTCGTACCCGCCGTCACGCCCACGCACGTGCTCTACGCGCACGACGGCCAGAACCTCTTCGACCCCGGCGCTTTCTTCGGTGGCTGGGCCCTCGACCAGAGCGCGCCCGCGTCGATGATGGTCGTCGGCATCGACAACACCGCCGCACGCATGAGCGACTACACGCACGTGGCCGACGACTACGGCGCGGGCCTCGTCGGCGGCGACGCCGACGAATACGCCGAGCTCGTGGAGTCGGTGATCCGACCCTTGATCGACGCCCGGTACGGCGAGGCTCCGAAGCGCGGCGTGCTGGGCTCGTCGCTCGGCGGCCTCGTGAGCCTGCACATCGGCCTCTCGAACCCCACGGGCTGGGACTTCGTCGGCAGCCTCTCGGGCACGCTCGGGTGGGGCAGCTTCGGCGTGCACACCGGCGAGACGATCATCGAGCGCTACGACGCCGCCGGGGTGCAGCCCTTCGTCGTGTACCTCGACTCGGGAGGCAACGGCACGACCTGCGCAGACAGCGACGGCGACGGCATCCACGACGACGACGGTGAGGCCGACGACAACTACTGCGAGAACATCCAGATGCGCGACATGATGGAGGCCGACGGCTGGACCTACGGCACGGACCTCTTCCACTGGCACGAGCCCGGCGCGCCCCACGACGAGGCCGCGTGGCGCGCGCGGGCCTTCCGCCCGCTCGACGTCTTCTCTGCGCTCTGAGCCGGGTCGCGCCGCCTTGGGGGCGCCTACGGCACGTGCTAGGCAGGCCGCATGCGCCTCCAAGATCGCGTCGTGTTCATCACCGGAGCGTCGCGTGGCATCGGCCGCGCCGTCGCGCTCGCCTGCGCCCGTGAGGGCGCGCACATCGTGGTCGCCGCCAAGAGCGACCAGCCCGACAACCCCAAGCTGCCGGGCACGATCCACGACGTCGTGAAGGAGGTCGAAGCGCTCGGGCGGAAGGGGCTGGCCATCAAGCTCGACGTGCGCGACGCCGACGCCTGCGAGGCCGCGGTGAAGCAGGCGATCGCGCACTTCGGCCGGCTCGACGCGCTCGTGAACAACGCCGGCGCGCTCTGGTGGGCCGACGTCGTCGACACGCCCGTGAAGAAGTTCGATCTCATCATGGGCATCAACGTGCGCGCCTCCTTCGCGCTCGCCCACGCTGCGCTGCCGCACATGATGGAGCGCAAGTACGGCCACATCGTCATGATGTCGCCGCCGGTCGAGGCCGACGCGGTCGCGGGCCACGGCGCCTACGCGGTCTCGAAGTTCGGCATGACGATCGTCGCCAAGGCGATCGCCGACGAGTGCGAGGGCTTCAACGTGACGGCGAACGCGCTCTGGCCGGCGACGGCGATCGAGAGCTACGCCACGAAGAACTTCGGGCTCGGCGGCCCCGAGATCTGGCGCAAGGCCGACATCCTCGCCGACGCCACGCTCGAGCTGCTCTCGAAGGAGCCCAAGGAGCGCAAGGGCCAGGCATGGATCGACGAGGATCTGCTGCGCAGCGTGGGTGAGACGGACTTCGCGAAGTACCAGTGCGCGCCCGGGCACGAGCCGCCGCGCTTCCCCTTCTCGGCGATCCCGCGCACGACCAAGACGGTGGTCTGAGCCGATGCACGACGACGATCACGACGACGAGCGCGGCTCGGAGCTGGGCTCTCCGCTCGGTGGCATCGATCCCACGCGCGAGCTCGGAGAGCTGCTCGGCGAGCTGGGTTCGATGCTGAAGAACCCTGACGTCACCGAGGCGCTCTCGAAGCGCGGCGTGAACGCCAGCCTCGCGCTCGTCGCGCTCGAGGGGCTCGGCGCCTACCTCGTGGGCGACAAGGCCCAGGCGGCCGACGACCTTCGCACGGTCGCCGAGGAGATCGAGGCCAGGCTCCAGTTCGGGCTCACGCCCCCGGAGGCCTGAGCGGCGCATGCGGCGCCGACGCACGCGCGTCGACGCCGCGGCTCGTCAGCGGCCGCGAGAGCGCTTGCGGGTGCCGTGCACGATGCGCGAGGGGTCGCGAGGGAGCGGCGCCGTGGCCGCGAGCGCGGCGCGCAGGCGGTCCGCCGCGGGCTCGCCGATCACCGGGCGCAGCCTGGAGATCGTCTCGGCGAGCACCTCGCGCGTCTCGGGGCGCTCGCGCGTGCAGCGCTCCTCGATCCACGCGAGCGTGAGGTCCTCGAAGCGGCCGGCGGTGCGCGCGAGCTGCGCGGGCAAGCTGCGGCGGAGCTCGCGCACGCCCTGGGCTCGATCGGCCGAGCGGGGCGCGTCGTCGGCGAGGTCGAAGGCCTCGGCGAAGCGCTCGAAGAGCGGCTCGGGCTTCGAGAGGCGGCTCAGCGAGCCGGGGCGCGTGAGCGCCTCGAGCGCGATCGTGGCGTGCAGGAAGCCGTCGGTGAAGCGCGCGAGCGCGACCGCGACCTCGTCGCCCTTCGCCTCGACGAGCAGGGCGAGCGCGTCGGTCACGACGTTGCGGCGGTCGGCGTCGACCTCGTCGGCGTGATCGTGGAGCAGCTCGACGCCGGCGGCGGCCCGCTTGATGCGCGCGGCGCGCGCAGCGAGCGACTCCATGCCGACGCGAAAGAGGAAGAGGTGCTTCTGCGCGAGCAGCTCCTGCTCGAGCTCGAGCGCCTCGGGGCCGCGCCCGGCGAGCTCGCCACCCACGGCGCGCGCGAGCTCGAGGTTGGGCCTGGGCCCAGGGATGCCGCCGTGTCGGATGAGCACGTCGAAGAAGGGCTGCACGGCGCCCTTCTCCAGCGCGGCCTCGAGCAGCGCGACGACGCGCTCGCTCTGGAGCTTGGGCGCCGAGGCCACCTGACGCGCGTTGGGCGCCTGCCGGTCGTTGCGGGGTGTGGCCACGTCAGAAGCCCATGCCGATCGAGATCTCCGGCGAGAGCACCGGGATCACCACGGGGACGGTCATCGAGAACTTGAGCCCGAGCGAGATCGCGAGCAGGTCGACCGGCACGAAGGAGACGCCCGCGCCCGCGCCCGCGAAGCCGAGGCCGGCTTGCTTCACGGCGGTGAGCGTCTGGATGCGCTGCTCGGGCACGTCGGTCCCCGTGGACGTGGGCTCCGTGCAGGGGCTGCTGAAGTTCGAGGGATCGTCGGCGCCGCAAGCGGCGCCGTCTTCGACGACCTGGACCTCGACCGGCACGTCGACCTGCGCGAAGCCGCCGGCGATGAAGAGCCACGGGCGCACACCCGGGCCGCTGAAGGGGTCGCTGCCGAGCGTGTAGCCGAGGCGACCTTCGGCGTGCACGGGCACGAAGGAGGCGCCACCCGCGCTCGTGCCGCCCGTGGCGTAGCCGAGCCGCGCACCGAGCGTGAGGCCCTCGGTGAGCACACGCTCGTAAGCGATGCCGAAGCGCATCGTGCCGAGGCCGAAGCCGAAGTTGACGTTGTTGCCCTGGCCGGGCGTGGGGATGCCGGCGTAGCGCGACTCGTCGCTGCGCAAACAGACGTACTTCTCGTTGGTCTGACCGGCGGTCGAGCAGACCTCGGTGCCCTGGATCATCGCGAGGTCCGGCGCGAACCAGAGGCTGAACCAGTTCTTGCGCGCCTTGGAGTCGCCCTCGGGCTCCTCGACGTCGGTCTCGGTCACCTCGTCGGATTCGTCCTTCGAGGCGCCCGTATCGCTCGACGCGGCCGGCTTCTTCACGCACTGGAAGCTCGAGCAGACCTCGCCGTCGGGGCAGTCGCCGGTGTCCACGCACTGCATGCGTGAGCTGCCCGCTTCGTCGACGCCGCCGCCCTCGCAGGGATCGGGAGGCGCGAAGCCAGGCCAGCTCGGGGGCTTGCCCGAGAGTTCGTCGACGATCTGCACGATCTCGGGCTCGTTCGGCCCGCCGAGGCGCGCGACCACCTTGTTCCGCCCGTCGCGCCCCTCGAACCACAGCTCGAGCTGGCCCTTCTTCGCGGCGGCCTTGCACGGCACGTTGCCCCGGTACGAGCGGCCGCTCTTGTCGAGCTCGAGCTCCTTCACCGCGCCACCGCTCACCCCTCGGTAGAACATGACGACGCGCGTGATCTTCTTGCCGGCCGCTTCGCTCGGCGTGAGGTAGACGGGCACGGGCACGTTCACGCGCTGCTCCGGCACGGGCAGGAGCTCGAGCGGGCGGTCGCCGCTCACCGGGGCCGGGCCCGTCGACGACGCCCCGGAGCCAGCCTTCTTGGCCGCGGCCTTCGCCTCGTCGAAGGCCTTCTTCACGTCGCTCGACGCGAAGTCCGGGTCGGGCGTCGCCGCAGGATCGAGCTCGAGGGCCTTGGCGAAGGCCTCGCGCGCGGCGTCGGGCTGACCCTTGCCACCCGCGAGCACGATGCCGAGCCCCAGGTAGAGCTTGGCCTTCACCGAAGGCGCGCAGCCCGAGGAGCCACAGGTGTCGAGCGCCGCGCGCAGTCGCTTCTCGGCGTCGTCGAAGTTGGTCATCAGGTACTCGTCTTCGAGCGCCTGCCGGTAGGCCTTCTGGGCCTGGGCGTCCTTGGGCGCCGCCACGGCCGTCGAGGCTGCGCCGGTGGCCGCGAAGAACGCGAGGACGGCGGGGGCCGCGAGCCTCCCGAAGGGACCTCCACTCATGGGCGCCACACACTACAGGGTTCGCGGCGCCGCAAGAGGCTGAAACGTTCAGGCGGAGTGCATGGGCGCCGCGCGACGTGCTATCGACGCCGCGTGTTGCCGCTGTACCCCTCGAGCTCGCGCGCCAGGCCTCGCCTGCCGCTCTTGGCGTCGCTCCCCTCGAGGGAGCTCGAGCAGCGCCTCGTCGAGCGAGGTGGCACGCCGAGCCAGGCGAGGTCGGCGGTCGGCCGGCTGCGTGCGTTCCTCCACGGCCCGGCGAGCGCGCTCGAGCCTCGCTGGGACGCCGGCGTCTTCAAGGACCTCGGCATCGGGAGCTGGGCGCACGCTTCGCTGCTCGAGCTCGATCCACGCCTCTCGCTCGAGATCGCCGAGCGCGCACCCGCCGGCGACGGGGTCGAGCGCCTCTTGCTGCGCGCGCGCGACGGCGCGCTGCTCGAGACGGTGCTCATCCCGGGCCCCTCGCGCACCACGGTGTGCATCTCGAGCCAGGTCGGCTGCGCGCGAGCGTGCAGCTTCTGCGAGACCGGCGCGCTCGGGCTCACGCGCCAGCTCGACGCCGGCGAGATGGTCGACCAGGTGCGCCTCGCGCGCGCGCTCTGGGGCGACAAGTTTCCTCCGCTCAGCAACGTCGTGTTCATGGGCATGGGCGAGCCCTTCGACAACCTCGGCGAGGTCGCGCGCGCGACGCACGTGCTCACCGACGATCGCGGCCTCAAGCTGTCCCCGTCGCGCGTGACGGTGAGCACCGTCGGTGTCGCCGACAAGATCGGCGCCTTCTTCGAGAGCTGCCGCGCGGAGCTCGCCGTGAGCCTCAACGCCCCGGACGACGCGCGCCGCAGCGCGATCATGCCGGTCAACCAACGCTTCGACATGAGCGCGCTGCGCGCCGCGATCGCCGCGCACCTGCCGCATGGACACAAGGTGCTCTTCGAGTACGTGCTCATCGGCGGCTTCAACGACGCGCCGAGCGACGCCGATCTCGTGGCCGACTACGTGCGCGACCTGCGCGCGCGCGTGAACGTCATCCCGGTCAACCCCGGCCCCGATCCGAGCATCCGGCCGCCCTCCCCCGCCTCCGTCGACGCCTTCGTCGGGCGGCTCGCGGCGCGAGGGGTGACGACGCTCGTCCGCAGGCCGCGCGGCCGCGACGTGGGTGGGGCCTGCGGCCAGCTCGCGGGCGCGCGGCGGCTCGAGCTCGGCGCGAGCGCCTGAGCGATTCCCGGTGAGCCGAGAGGGCGCAGGCTGTAGCCTCCGGTCCTCCGGCGCGGCACGCGCCCCGAGCACGAGCGCGGCATGAGCGAAACAGGCGACCGAGGCAGGAGCGACTTCTTCGCCGAAGCCGAAGAGCTCGTCGATGGGCTGTTCCGCAGCCTCGACCAGCTCGAGGACGCGCGCCGCGGCGACGACGCCGGCGTCGAGGCCTCGGGTCTGCTCAACGAGCTCTTCCGCGGCGTGCACACGCTGAAGGGCCTCGCGGGGATCTTCGGCGCCTCGAAGCTCAGCGCCCTCACCCACGAGCTCGAGGGGCTGCTCGACGACGCGAGGCTCGGTCGAGCAGCCATCGACGAGACGCTGCTCGGCCAGCTGCAGCTCGCCCTCTCCTTCGTGCCTCGCCTCCTGCGCGCCGAGAAGGACGCCACGCCGATCTCCTCCTCCGAGCTCGACGCGGTGCTCGGTGAGCTGCGCGGCGCACCGGCCTCCGTCCAGGGAGCCGACGCGCTCGCGACGCTCGATCTCAGCGCGGACGTCTTCTCCGTGCTCACCGAGTACGAGGAGCACCGGCTCCGCGTGAACATCGAGGCCGGGCTCTCGCTCTTCCGCCTCACCGTGAACTTCGCGCTGCTCACCATCGACGAGTCGCTCGACGCCCTGAAGACCTCGGCCAAGCCGCTCGGCGAGATCATCACCTACCTGCCCACCGGCGAGGGCGCCGACGCCGACTCGATCGAGCTCGACATCCTGCTCGCCTCCAAGCGGAGCCGCGCCGAGCTCGCCAGCGCCTTCCCCGAGGCGGCGGTGAACGAGATCGCTCAGAAGCGCGCGGCGGAGGGGCGCGCGAAGCCCAGCTCCCCCGCGGCGAGCGGCGCCATGACGCCCGTCGCGGCGGCGGCGCCAGCGGCGCCGGAGGCACCCGCAGCGCTCGAGCGAGCGAGCAACGAGAGCCTACGCTCGATGAACCAGAGCGTGCGCGTCGACATCCACAAGCTCGACGCGTTGATGAACGTGGTGGGCGATCTCAGCATCCTGAAGACCTCGCTCGACGGCATCTTCGAGCGGCTCCGCGCCTCCACCGATCGCGCCTCGCAGACGGAGCTCTCGCGGCTCAGCCGCAGCTTCGGTCGCCAGCTCGAGTCGATGCAGCAGCGCATCCTCGAGGTGCGCATGGTCCCGCTGGGCCAGCTTTTCGAGCGCCTGGCCCGCGTCGCGCGCCAGGTCGGCCGAGACATGGGCAAGGAGGTCCACCTCGTGGTGACCGGCGCCGAGACCGAGATCGACAAGCTGCTCGCCGAGGAGCTCAGCGATCCGCTCATGCACATGATGCGCAACGCCATCGACCACGGCATCGAGCTGGCGGAGAGCCGGCTCGCCGTGGGCAAACCCCAGGCGGGCACGATCGCGCTCAACGCCTTCCAGAAGGGCAACCACGTCGTCATCGAGCTCGAGGACGACGGCGCGGGCATCGACACCGAGCGCCTGCTCGAGCTCGGCCTCGCGCGCGGCGTGGTCGACCCGGCCGACGTGCGCTCGACGAGCCGGCGGGAGGTGCTCGCGCTCATCTTCGTGCCGGGGCTGTCGACGAAGTCCGAGCCGGGCAGGATCTCCGGCCGCGGCGTGGGCATGGACGTCGTGAAGACGAACATCGCCAAGCTCGGCGGCGTCATCGACGTCCAGAGCGAGCTCGGGATCGGCACGAAGCTCACGCTCACCTTGCCGATCACGCTCGCGGTCATCCGCGTCTTGCTCGCCGAGGTGGGCGGGCAGGTCTTCGCGATCCCGCTCGCCAACGTGCGCGAGGCGGTGCCGCTCGACGAGGCCGATCGCCTCGAGATCGACGGCCACGAGGCGATGAGCCTGCGCGGCGCGACCTTGCGATTGTGTCGGCTCGCCCAGGTCTTCGATCTCGATCCACCGAAGTCGGGCCCGAGGTCGACCCGGGGCAGGCTCGTGGTCGTGGCCGTCGCGGGCTCGAGCAGGCTCGGCCTCGTCGTCGACCGCCTGCTCGGCACCCGCGACGTGGTGATGAAGCCGCTCGGCGCCTCGCTCTCGAAGCTGCGTGGTTTCGCGGGCGCCGCCGAGCTCGGCGACGAGCGGCTGGGGCTCGTGATCGACACACCGCAGCTGCTCGAGGAGAGCATGTCCACCGATCGCCGCGGGCGCGGCTCGCTCAGGAGCGCGTCGTGACGGCGGCCTCGAGAGGGCTCGCGCGAAGGCGCCACGCGAGCGCGGGGGCCTCCGACTTCCTCGTGTTCCGCGTCGCGGGCAGCGCGCACGCGATGCGCGTCTCGGTCTTGCGCGAGATCGTCAAGAGCGCGCGCCTCACCCCCGTGCCGCGCGCGCCCGAGACGGTCATCGGCATCACGAGCTTCCGCGGGCGGGTCGTGACCGTGCTCGATCTCGCTCGCTGTCTCGGCCTCGGTCCGAGCTCGCGCGCCTCGAGCGACGCGAGCGGCGGTCAGCGCGCGCGTGTGCTCATGGTCGAGGTCGCCTCGGAGATCGTCGGCTTCGCGGTCGACGAGGTGCTGCAGGTGCGGCGGCTCGGCGAGGAACACGTGGAGTCGGCGGCGGTCGCGCTCGGGCCCGAAGCGCCCGCGCACTTCCTCGGTGTCGCACGCCCCGGCGACGCCTCGCAGTCCGAGACGATCGTGCTGCTCGACCCCGGAGCGCTGATCCCATGAGCCAGACGCAGCGACACAGGCGCGCGGGCGCGCGGCGCGTGCTCGAGCGCGGCGACAGGCTCAAGCTCGTGCGCTTCTCGATCGGCGGCACCGTCTACGCCTTCGAGGTCGACCTCGTCGAGGAGGTCGTGCAGCCGCTCGCGATCACCACGCTGCCCGAGCTGCCGCCCTTCGTGCTCGGCGTCGGTGATCACCGAGGCAGCGTGCTGCCGATCGTGGATCTGCGCGCGCGCTTCGGCCTGCCTCCAGCGCCGAACTCGAGGGCCTCGAAGTGGGTGCTCACGAAGCTGCCGATCGAGGGCCGCGCGGCGCCACTGCGCCTCGGCTTCCTCGTCGACCGCGTGCTCGACGTGCACGGCACCGACGAGCTGCCCGGCCCCGCACCCAGCGTCGGAGGCTTCACGGAACGCAGCGCGGTGGCAGGCGTCGTCACGATCGACGGCGGCCTCAGCTTCGTGCTCGATCTCGCGCGACTCGTCGGCGACCTCGTGCTGCCGACTACCACGCCGCTGCTCGGAGAGCCGGTCTGAGCGGAGCTCAGCGAGGCACCTTCCGCCGCGGCGCGCGCTGGACGCCCCGCTGCATGTGACGCGGCAAGGCGCCCTTGCCGGTCGCCGGCGGCACGAGGCAGTGGGGGCCGGTGCCGATGAGATCACGCCGCTTCGCCTGCATGAGCGCCTCGCGCACCTCGTCGTGGTGCGCGGGGTCCCAGTAGAGAAGGAGCGCCTTCTGCAGGCGCTTGTCGCGCAGATCCTTCGCCACGTAGACGGGCTCACGCGAGAGCGGATCGATGCCCGTGTGGTACATGCACGCGGCCATCGACATCGGCGTGGGGATGAAGTCCTGGACCTGGCGGGGGCGCATGCCCTTCTTCTTCAGGTAGAGCGCGAGATCGATCATGTCCTCGAGCGTCGAGCCCGGATGCCCGGAGATGAAGTAGGGCACGAGGTACTGCTCCTTGCCCGACTGCTCGCTCGCGCGACAGAAGCCCTCGGCGAAGCGCTCGTAGCTCTCGATGCCGGGCTTCTTCATCTTGTCGAGCACGCTCTTCTTGCTGTGCTCGGGCGCGACCGAGAGCTGACCTCCCGTGTGGTGGCGCGCGAGCTCCTTCACGAACTCGGGCGATCGCTCCGCGAGGTCGTAGCGGACCCCGGAGGCGAGGTAGACCTTCTGCACGCCCGGCTCCTGACGCACCTTGCGCATGAGCTCGAGCAAGGGGTCGTGGTCGGTCACGAGGTTCTCGCAGATGCCCGGGTGCACGCAGGAGAGCCGGCGGCAGCTCTTCTCGATGCTCTCCTCGCGGCACTTCATCCGGTACATGTTCGCCGTCGGGCCACCGAGATCGGTGATCGTGCCGCGGAAGTCGTCCATGCGGCGGAGCGCGCGCACCTCGCGCAGGATGCTCTCGGCCGAGCGCGACTGGATGACGCGCCCCTCGTGCTCGGTGATCGAGCAGAAGGTGCAGCCACCGAAGCAGCCGCGCATCGTGACGATCGAGTGCTTCACGGTCTCGTAAGCCGGAATCGGCTCGGCGTAGGACCAGTGCGGCACACGCGCGAAGGGCAGGTCGTACAGCCTGTCCATGAGCGCCGTGTCGAGCGGCAGGGCCGGCGGGTTGAAGTAGACCGCCTCGACGCCGTGGGGCTGGAGCAGCGGGCGCCCGTTGCCGGGGTTCGTCTCGAACTGGAAGGCGCGCGACATCTCGGCGAAGGCCTTCTTGTCGGTGGACACCTCCTCGTAGCTCGGGAGAAAGAGCACCTGGCCGTCGCCGACGAAGCGCGAGCGAGGCAGGTCTTCCCAGCTGCCCTTGCGGAGTACGTGCGCGGTGCCACGCACGTCTCGGAGCGCAGAGATGGGCTCGCCCGCGTTCAGCCTGTCGGCGACCTCCCACACGGGCCGCTCCCCCATGCCGAAGATCAGGAGGTCGGCCTTCGCGTCGAGCAGGATCGCGCGGCGCACCGAGTCGCTCCAGTAGTCGTAGTGCGCGATGCGCCTGAGCGAGGCCTCGATGCCGCCGAGCACGATGGGCAGCCCCGGGAAGGCCTGCCGGCAGAGGTTCGAGTAGACGATGCTCGCGCGGTTCGGCCGGAGCCCCGTGCGACCACCGGGCGAGTACTGGTCCTCGCCGCGCGTCTTCTTCTGCGCGGTGAGCTTGTTGAGCATCGAGTCGAGGTTGCCCGCCGTGATGCCGACGAAGAGCCGAGGTCGGCCCATGCGAGAGACCTCGTCCGGGTTCTTCCAGTCGGGCTGCGCGATCATGCCGACGCGGTAGCCCCGGGCCTCGAGGAAGCGAGCGATGAGCGCGCCGCCGAAGGCAGGGTGGTCGACGTAGGCGTCGCCGTTGACGATCAACACGTCGAGCTCGTCCCAGCCCCGGGCGCGCATCTCCTCGCGCGTCGTCGGCAGGAAGCGGCTGAGCTCACGAGGCGCCGCGTGGGCGCTCTTCCTCAGTGAAACGAGGGTCACGCTGCGGAAGGTAGTCCATCGCCCCGCCGGGTGCATAAGTTGACCCCCCGGGGGTCGCGTGCAAAATCAGCAGCCGATGTCCGACGTGCACCGACAGGCGCCGGGCTCCGTCCGTGGCGGAGCCTCGCGAATCGCCGGACCGTGGCGCCGGGCCTCGCTCGTCGCGCTGTTCGGCGCGGCGCTCACGCTCTGCGGTGCCACCGGCGACGCGCACGCCGCACCTGCGAAGACGGCGCAGGCGAAGCCCGCGAAGAAGGCTGCCGCGCCGGCGCGCAACAAAGGCGCCGGCAAGTCGAAGCCGGCCGCGCCGAAGGCCCCACGCAAGGTGGGCAGCGAGCCGGGCGTGCCGAGCGCCTCCGCGCGTGCGTCGATCGCCGGCGACACCCGGAACGAGGGAGCCAGCGACTCCCCCGAGCTCAGCGCCCTCAAGGAGGTCGACCAGGCCCTCTTCCCCGAGGAGGGTGAGGCCACGCAGGCGCCGCTCGTCGAGCTGCGCGCCCCGAAGATCGTGCGCCAGAGCGGGCTCCCGCCCACCCGCGACGAACGCGCGCCCTCGAGCGAGCCCGCCGACCTGAAGTGGATGGCGAAGCTCTCGCCGCCCGACATCCCCTACCGCTGGGATGCGCGCCTCGTGCGCTACCTCGACTACTTCAAGAACAACCCCAAGGGTCGCAGCTTCGTCGCCGCGATGATGAAGCGCAGTGGGCGCTACGAGGCGTCGATCCGCGCCGCGCTGAAGGCGCGCGGCATGCCCGAGGACATCGTGTACCTCGCGCTCGTGGAGAGCGGCATGAACCCGCGCATCTCCTCGCCGGTCGGCGCAGCCGGGCTCTGGCAGTTCATGCCCAAGGCCGGCGAGGCCTACGGCCTGCGCATCGATCGCTGGGTCGACGAGCGCCTCGACCCGGAGCGCAGCACCGACGCTGCCCTGCGCTACCTGTCGGATCTGCACCAGCGCTTCGGTCGCTGGGAGCTCGCCTTCGCGGCGTACAACATGGGGCACGGCGGGCTGCTCACCGCGATCCGGAAGTACAACACCAACGACTTCTGGGAGCTGTCTCACGTCGAGGCCGGCGTGCCCTACGAGACCGCGCTCTACGTGCCGAAGATCGTCGCGCTCGCCTTCGTGGCGCGCAACCGCGAGGTCTTCGGCTGCCACGAGCTCACCGTCGACCCTCCCGAGCCGCTCGCGCTCGGCGGGCGCGTCGCGAGCGAGCGCGCGAAGAGCGCGCCGCCCGGCTCCAAGCCCGAGGCCGAGGGCCGCGCGGAGACCGCGCACGAGTGGATCGAGGTGGGGCCGGGCACGCACGTCGACGCCATCGCCAAGGCCGCCGGCATCGCCACCGAGGCGCTGCTCGCGCTGAACCCGCAGCTGCTCGGCCAGATGACGCCGCCCGCCACGACCGACGCGACGGCCTCCTTCGCGATCCGCGTGCCCAGCGGCAGCGCGGAGCTCGTCCGGCAGCGCCTCCCGGCGGGCAGGACCTCGGGACTCGAGAGGCACGTCTTGGTGTGGGGCGAGAGCCTCGAGCGCCTCGCAGCCGAGCGAGGCGTCACCGAGTCGAAGCTGCGGGCGCTGAACGGGCTCGGCACCGGCGTGCCGCCGAGGCCGGGCACCCCACTGCTCGTCCCCACGGGCCGGTCCGCGAAGGGCGCCGTGGATCAGCTCGTCGCCGTGGTCCCGTCGAGGGCGACCCCACCCGCCGGACACCGTCGCGTGCTCTACGAGGTGGTCTGGGGCGATCGGGTCGACGAGGTCGCGCGCGTGCTCGGCGTGGGCGTCGGCGACCTCTGCCATTGGAACAACATCGATCCCAGCGCGAAGCTCCACGGCAAGATGGTGCTGCAGGCCTTCGTGAAGGAGGGCAACACGCTCGCCGACGTGCGCGTCGTCGACGAGCGCGAAGCGAAGCTGCTCGTGGTGGGGTCCACCGAATTCTTCGACCACTTCGAGTCCAAGAACGGGCGCGTGCGCCTCGTCGTCACGGTCAAGGAGGGCGACAGCTTCGCCTCCCTCGCCAAGCGGCACGGCATCAGCGTCGGCATGCTCGAGCGCATCAACCACCGCTCCCGCAGCGCCGCGCTCGTGCCCGGCGAGCAGCTCGTCGTCTACGCGAAGCAGTCCTCGGCGCCGGTGGCGGCGAACCGCGCGAAGACCGCCCCGGCCTCCGAGCAGGCGGGCGTCGAGCCCGACGCACCGGCCGACCTCGGCGGCTGAGAGGCCTCTCTCGCGGCACCTGGCTGAGCGGATCGGCGCTCGGCCGATGGCTCAGCTCAGGGTGCAGGCTCGCTCGCCTCGCCCTCGGCGGCCCCCTCGACCTCGTCCACCCGCTCGGCCGCGCGGTCGTCGTCGACCGGCTCGGCGGCCTGCGCGGGCGGCGGAGCGGGATCGTCGAAGCTGTAGGCCACGCCCACCCCCAGGATGGCCGTCGACCACGAGTAGAGCCCACCATTGATCGTGGTCGGGTTCTCGGAGGGGTTCGCCTGGATGGGCACGACCTGGCCGAGCTTGGCGTCGGCTGGATCCACGTCGACGCTCGGCGAGAACACGTAGGCGAACACGGCGTCGAAGCGGAAGCGCCCGAAGCCCACCGAGGCCCCGACCGAAGGCACGACCTTCGCGGCGTCGAGCGTGAGCACCGAGAGCGAGTCCGCGGGCACCGCGCTCGTCTCGAAGCTGAGCCCGGCCCTCGGCGTGATGACGAGGTCGTCTCCGGCGGCGAGCGCGAGCTCCGCGCCGGCGCGCACCGCCCCCGTGCTCTGGAAGTTCCGCGGGAGCGAGATCTCAGGCAGGTAGAAGTCGCGCGGGAACCCGGGCAGGTTCTGCAGGGCGATGTTCTCCGGCGTGACGCTGATGGCGTCGTGGATCGCCCAGTGGTCGTATTGGCCGGAGACCTCGACGCGCAGCCCGGGCGCGAGCTCACGGGCCTCGAGCCCGAGGCGCAGCTGCCACGGGAGCTGGAACTCGATGGTCGCGTCTTCTCCCGAGAGCGTCGCATTGCGGAAGACGGGCGCGCTCGGCAGGCGGGCCTGCACGGTGGCTGGTGCGACGACCCAATACGGCAGGTGGAAGGAGCCTCCGAGGCGCCAGTTCGGGCTGAACTCCCAGATCGCGCCGAGGCTGCCCGAGGGAGCGATGATGGGCGCGGCCGAGATCTCGGTGAGCATGTCCCACTCCGGGTCCTCGGGCGCGCAGAAGAAGCGGTCGGGCAGACAGCCGCTCAACACCTGCCGACTCCGAAAGTTGCCGATGAGCACCTCGAGCCCTGCGCCGAGGCGCAGCTCGGGTGTCGCCCTCCAGGCCACCCAGGCGCCCGTGACCGCGAGCAGCGAGCCGTCGAGCGAGAGCAGCGCATAGCGCTGCGGCGCGGGTTGATCGCTCAGGGCGTCGGGGTACGTCGCCGTCGTCGGCGCCGCGTTCCACGCGTACATGCCGAGCGCGATGCGCACGTCGGGGTGGACGGAGAAGGAGCCGATGATCGTCGGGATGGGGAGGATCGGGATCGACCCGTTCACCGTGGGGAAGGTCTGCTCGTAGGTGGCGACCGTCTCCCCGGTGTTCGGATCCACCTGACGCAGGAGCGCGCGGCGCGTGTACTCCGAGCCCCAGAACATCAGGCTCGCGTCCACGAGGAGCCCGTTGCCCGCATCGAAGATGCCCGCGGGGTTGTAGGAGACCGCGCCGAGGTCATCGGCGCCGGCGACGAAGGCCCCGCCCCTGCCGAGCGGGCGCACGCCGCGCTCCGTCGATTGGAATCCGGACGCGACCGCCTCGCCGCTCGGGGCGAGGGCCAAGGCCCCCACCGAGAGCGACAACCCGAGTCTCCTTCGATTCACGGGCGCTGACGCCTCCGGACGATGGCGTAGATCTGCTCGAGGCCGCGCGTCTCGTCGACGAGGAAGTCGCGCACGGTGCCCATGATGGCCGCGTAGTCGGCCTCCGCGAGCGGCTCCTCCGAGGAGGCGTCGAGCCTGTGCACGTCGGCGATGACGTCCATCATCACCTCGAGCGGCGAGAGCTGCGGGGCGCCGGAGCCGTCGGGCATCGGCGTCACCAGGTTGCGCAGGACGTGATCGAGCACGTGGTACTCGTCGTAGGCGTCGTCGGTCAGCGCCTTGAGCAGGCGGATCGTGCGCTCCGCGCAGCCTGCGACGGGCCCCTCGACCGGCTGGAGCGCGATCGATGCCGCGCGCAGCACGGGGTAGAGCTTCTCCTCGTCGCTCATCACCTGCAAGACGTCGTTGAGCGAGGCGAGCGTGCCCACGAGCCCCTCGCCCGTCCCCACGTCGGAGAGCAGGTGCGTGAGGAAGCGGCCGGTGGCGCGGCGCGCGGGCTCGTCGTTCCGGATCGCCTCGAGCAGGTCGACCAGCGCGGCGACGAGCGGTCCGCTGAGGAACTCGGCGGTGTTCACCCCGAGATCCTTGCGCCCCCAAGCGCATTGGTTGCCCGCCTCCCGCGTGGGGCAGCGCGCGTTCACCTGCTCGCGCACGATCTTCAGCACGGCCGCGAGCATCGGCGCCGTCGCGCGGCTCTTGAAGCGCGTGTTCTCGCCTGAGCCATCGGTCGCGAGGAAGACGTCGACCATCTTGGAGCGTGCGCGGCGCCAGCGGGCCTGCCGCTCGGCGCCGTCCTCCGCGGCGGCGAAGGCCTCGTCGAAGCCGTGCAGCGCGTCGGCGAAGAGGTGAAAGGGCGTCGTCTGGGACTGCGTGCTGCCGTCGGTCCAGCGAGCCTGGCGGTTGCCACTGCGGTCGGCCATCGCGACCTTGGCGGCCTCGGACTGCGAGAACAGGATCTTCGTCGCGATCTCGAGGACCTCGGAGCCGCGCACCGTCTGCCCCGCGCGGGGCCCGCGCGCGATGGTGATCCGCGCGACGTCGTGCGCTGCGGCCGCGAACTCGTTCAGGGCGGGGATGAGGTCGGTCCGCATCGACTTGTCGATGATCGGCTCGTAGCGGTTCAGCCCTGCCCCGCTGCAGTAGCGGGGGTTGGTCTCGGGTGTGCCCGAGCCATTGCACTCGCTGCCGTGGTCCGGCCCCGCATAGTGCCAATAGAAGACGTTCGCGAGCTCGAGGAAGAGCTCCTCGCCCCGGAAGTCCTCGGTGTCGCAAATGCTGAGATCCGCGCTGCACGAGACGTTCACGAAGGGCGTGAGCACGGGGCGCATGTAGTCGAGAAAGCCGAAGCGCTCCCAGGGGAAGATCGAATTGCGCGTACGCAGGCGGATGAGATCCTCCATCGCGCAGTTCGCGACGCCCTGCGCGTTCGTCGGACACACGCTCGTCGGCACCGGGTCCATGAGCGCCGAGATGAACCCGTCGGTCCGGCCCCCCGCGTTCACCGCGTCGAAGTCGGGCATGTTCGGGAAGCTCGTCGAGCTCGCGCCGAAGTACACGAGCCGGTTGAGCGCCGCGGGCGTCGGGCGGGTGGTCATGCCCGTGATCCCGCTCGAGTCCTGGAACATCTGGTCGGCCGACACGAAGCTGCCGATGAGGTTCATGATGGAGTTGAGCGCGCCGTCCTTCAGCACGAAGCGGCTGCGCTTCGGGTGCGAGGGCGGCATGAGCGCGCCGAAGTAGAAGGCGGCGAGGTTCGGGATCTCGAAGAGCTCGCAGGCGTCGTAGGAGCCGGTGAGCGGCCAATCGAGCGAGATGCCGGCGACGCGCGCCTTCACCTTGGCGCCGTTCCGGTTGCAGGCCCTCGCGCCGGAGGCGTCGTGGATGAGCAGGACCGAGCGCTCGAGCAGCGAGCGGTTGTTGCCGACGCGCGGCGCGTTCACGTCGACCTGCGCGCTCGGATCCGCCACCGAGGAGCCGCCCGCCGTGAGGTTCCTCGCCGGCCCGTTGATCGCGTTCACGTCGTAGGTCATCTGGTCGCGCAGGCTGGCGAAGCGCGCGATGCTCTCGCCCATGTGCGAGACGGAGCCCACGGGCGTCACGATGGTCGGATCGCCGAGCGCGGCGACGACGTTCGTGACCAGACCGGGCTCGTCGGCGATCTTCGAGAGCACGCGCGCGGCCTGATCCCAGATCGGGTTCTCGTAGGGCAGACCGGCCGCCGGGATGCCACCCGCCTCGGCGAGCGCGTCGTGCTCGTCGGCGATCTCCTTGACGCGGAGCGAGGCCGCGACGAGCCGAGCCATCTCGGGCTCGTGGTTCTCGAAGAGCTCGATGAGGCCCTGCATCAAGACGTCGCTCTCGTCATCCGCGAGCACCTGACCGAGCGCATGCATGAGATCGGCGAGCGGGGAGTCCTCACCGCGGAAGCGCTCGTAGGGCAGACACGACGCGCAGCCCGTGCCCTTGGGCACGACCTGGTCGTTCTCGAAGTCGTACTCGGCCTCCTCGCGCGGCCCCATGAGCACGCCGAGACCGGCGACGGCGTACATCAAGGCCTCGCTCTCGAGCTTGTAGGCCTCCGGGTCGTCGGGGCTCGCGTAGCGCGTGGCGTCGACCAGGGGCGCGAGGCGGTTCGTCAGCGCGTGCGTGAGCGTGCGCGAGGTGTCGACGTAGCGGTAGGGCGCGCCCGTGGGGCGGCCGAAGGCGTCGGGCGGCGCGGAGAGCGCGACGCCGGGCACGGCGAAGGGCGTGTCGAGCGCGAGGGGCGCGCCGCTCTGATCGACGAAGCGTCCGGAGGGGTCGACGTCGGCGAGCCCGTCGCCGTCGAGATCGACGAAGGGCGCGGGCAGCGCGTTGCCGGAGGCGGCCGGGAGCACGAAGCCGCGGCCGTCGCGCAGGGAGATGTAGCGGCGCGGCACGTCGTCGCGGTCGGCGAAGCGTGGGTCTTCGGCCACCATGAGATCGCGCAAGAGCTCGATGGTCTCGCGTGGACGGGTGGGCTGCGCGCGCGCCGCGTCGACGCTGAAGGGCGCGAGCCCCTGCACGTCGGGCTCGAGGTAGGCCAGCTTCATCTCGGCCGCCGCGAGCAGCCTCTGCAGCTCCTCGCTGGCCTCTCCGTCGGGGCCGAGGTGGCCGACGGCCGCGAGCGTGAAGTCGCGCAGCTCTGGATAGGCCAGGGTGGAGCGCACCGCGCCGAGGCCGACGTCGCTCGGGCGATAGCCTTGGCGCCCCCAGATGCGCGAGAGCATCTCGCGAGCCTCTCCGCTCTCCGCGAGCGCATCGAAGAGCTTGCCGAGCGCGCGCGTCGTCGCGGGCGCGAGCGGCTCCGCGTAGGGTGCGGAGTCGTAGGGGTTCTCTTCGTAGAGCGGGGAGAGGTTCTGCGAGAACACCATCAAGGCGTCGAGCAGACGCACGGTGTCGGCCGGATCGCTCGTCGTCGGGTCGGGGATGTCGACGTCGGGGAAGGCGGCGTTGAAGGCTCGGACCAGCTCGCTGCGCCGCGCCGCGAGGCGCTCGAGCTTCGCGACCGAGAGGCGGCGGGCCTCGACGGCGCGCTCCCCCGCGGGGCTCGGCAGGCCGGAGACGTCGACGGTGTCGGCGTAACGCCCCTGGGCGTCGTAGTGGCAGATGCCTTGGTAGCTGGCGCCGTCGAGGTCCTCCGAGAGCACCGAGGCGCCGAGCCTGTCGCAGAGCACGCCGTAGAGGTCGTCACCGAAGGTCGCGCGGATGGGCTCGTCGCGCGCGGTGTCGAGCGGCGTGTGGCAGGCGCCCGCCCAGAGCGCGACGGAGGCGCAGCCGAGCCACCTGGCCGCGCGCGCCGCCCCGCCCCTGGCTCGCCGAGTCCACGTGCGCGCCGCGCCGGCGCTCCGGAGAGGAGATCGTTGGTGCTGCATAAATCGAGAGGCTCCGAGGCAAGCGTAGACGATAGGCGCGCCTCGTGATCGCCCGCGGCACGGGACGGGCGGCTCAAAAAACCGGCCGACGCAACGCGTCATGGTTGCGCACATGCGACCGCAGGGTGCGCCTCGATGGGAGGGCTCCGCGACGCACCGCCGGTCTGGCGCGGGCGTCGCGCGGGCTTCGACTGCGCGGTAGTCTGCGCGCCCCATGAGCCTCGAACGAACGACCGCCATCGTCCTCGCCGCCGGCCAGGGCACCCGCATGAAGAGCGAGCGGGCCAAGGTGCTCCACGAGATCGCTGGCCGCCCGATGCTGCACCACGTGCTCGCCGCGGCCTTCGAAGCCGGCGTGCGTGACGCGGTCGTCGTCGTCGGCCACGACCGCGAGCGCGTCACGGCCTCGCTCGAGCGCTATGGCGATCGGGTGCGCACCGCCGTGCAAGACCGCCAGCTCGGCACGGGGCACGCCGTCGGCTGCGCGCTCGAAGCGCTCGCCGGCGACACCGAGCTCGCCCTCGTGCTCTGCGGCGATACGCCGCTCGTCACCGCCGAGCTGCTACGCGCGCTCGGCGGCGCGCTCGCCGAGGCGGAGCCCGCGAGCTCGCTGGCGCTGCTCACCTCGGAGCTCGAGGATCCGACCGGCTACGGGCGCATCCTGCGCGACGCCTCGGACAGGGTGCGCGCGATCCGGGAGCACCGCGACTGCTCGGCGGAAGAGCTCGCGGTGAGGGAGGTCAACCCCGCGATGTACGCCGTGCGCGCGGCCTTCCTGCGTCGGGCGGTGAGCGGCCTCGAGCCCAACAACGCGCAGGGTGAGCTCTACTTCACCGACGCGGTCGCGCTCGCCGCGAGCGAGGGCGGAGCCATCGCCGTCCGAGCCTCGGATCCGGGCTCGCTCGTGGGCATCAACGACCGCGCGCAGCTCGCGCGCGCCGAGAGCGTGCTGCACGCACGCATCGCCGACGCGCACCGCAGGGCCGGCGTGACGATCCGCTCGAGCGCGATCGTCGACGCCGAGGTGGAGCTCGAGCCCGACGCGGTGCTCGAGCACGGCGTGGTGCTGCGAGGACGCACCAAGGTCGGACGAGGCGCCAAGGTCGACGTCGGCTCGGTGCTCAGCGACGTCGTGGTCGAGGAAGGGGCGCAGCTCTTGCCGTACACCGTCGCGACCCGCTCGATCATCCGCAGCCGCGCCCAGACGGGGCCCTTCTCGCACCTGCGGCCCGAGAGCGACATCGGCTCGGAAGCGCACGTCGGCAACTTCGTCGAGACGAAGAAGACGACGATGCACCGCGGCGCGAAGGCGAACCACCTCGCCTACCTGGGCGACGGCGAGATCGGCGAAGGCGCGAACGTCGGAGCCGGCACGATCTTCTGCAACTACGACGGCTTCGCGAAGCACAAGACGACGATCGGCAAGGGCGCGTTCATCGGCAGCGACTCGCAGCTCGTCGCGCCCGTGAGCATCGGCGAGGGGGCCTACGTCGCGACCGGAACGACGGTGACGCGCGACGTGCCCGACGACGCGCTCGCGATCGGGCGCGCGAAGCAGGAGAACAAGGAGGGCTACGCGTCGCGACTGCGAGGCCGGCTGAAGGCCGCCTCCGGCAAGAAATGATCGAAGGCGGCCTCCCGCTCGGGGTGGCCGCCTTCGATGCCGTGGAGGCGCGCTTCAGGCGAGATCGTCGTAGGTCGGCAGCGCGTGGTTCATGCGCTGACGCTTGGCGTCCAGGTAGGGGCGCGAGAAGGGGTTGGGGCGGATGTGGCTCGGCTCGCGCCCCTCGACCGTGACGCCGAGTCGACGCATCGCCTCGACCTTCTCGGGGTTGTTCGTCAACAGACGGATCGACTCGACGCCCAGGTACTCGAGCATCGCAGCGGCGCCGTCGTACTCGCGCGCGTCGTCGGGCAGGTCGAGCAGCCGGTTGGCGTCGACCGTGTCGTGCCCGACGGCCTGGAGGTTGTAGGCGCGGATCTTGTTCGCGAGCCCGATGCCCCTGCCCTCCTGGCGGAGGTAGAGCACCACACCGCCACGCGTCGCGATCTCGCGCTGCGCGGCCTCGAGCTGCTCGCGGCAGTCGCACTTGAGCGAGCCGAAGACCTCGCTGGTGAGGCACTCCGAGTGCACGCGGCAGAGCACCCCCGCTTGACCCGAGACATCGCCGCCGACGAGCGCCACGTGGTCGGGCGAGAGGCCACTGTGGCCGTCGTGCTCGCCGTAGTTGAAGACGATCATCTGCAGATCGCCGTACCGGGTGGGAAGCTTCGTCTCGGCTCGAACTCGGAGCTGAGGCCGGATCGCCGATTGGGCAACGTACATCTCGCTCTCCTCGTGGTCAGGGGTCGTAGGGCTCGCGCCCAGGGTCAACGAAGTAGGTCTAGCACCGCGGGCCTCATCACGGGACCCGTTGTCCAGTCAGGGGAGAACGTAGTAGCACTTTTGTCTAAGTCAATCGTTGGTCATGCGAGCCCGGGCCTGGGTGCTCGGCGGCTGGGGTAGGCTCGCTTTCGCGGTTGACCCGGCGGGAGGCTCGGGGCACCCCGAGGCCCATGACGCCCGAGGAGCTGCTCGAGGAGCTCGACCGAGGCGAGATCCGGCCGGTGTACCTCGTGCTCGGCGAGGAGGACTACGCCGCGGACGTCGCGGTGCGCAAGCTGCGGGAGGTCGTGACCGCCGGTCAGATCCCGGGCTTCAACGAGGATCGTTTCACCGTGGGCGAGCCGCAAGGGAGCGTCGACGCCGTGCTCGCCGCCGCGAAGTGCTTGCCGATGATGGCGAAGTACCGCTTCGTCGCCGTGCGTGGCGTGGAGCGCTGGGAGCCGCGCGCAGGCGCCGACGAGGGCGCCAAGGCGAAGAAGGGTGTGCACGAGCCGCCGCTCGATCTGCTCGCCGACTACGCGAAGGACCCGAACCCTTCGACGGTGCTGGTGCTCGTCGCGAGCAAGCTCCATGGCCAGCGCAGGCTGGTCACGCACGCCAAGAAGGCCGGCTACCTCGTCGACGCGAGCCCGCTCAAAGGCGGCGCGGTGCCCTCGTGGCTGCTGCGCCGGGCCAAGCGCCTCGGCCACCCGCTCGGCGAGGCGCTCGCAGAGCACATCGCGGATCTCGTCGGCGCGGAGCTCGGGCCGCTCGCCGACGCGCTCGAGCGGCTGTCTCTCTACGTCGGACCTGGCAAGCCGATCGACGAAGAGGCCGTGAGCGCCGTCGTCGCCAGGGTGAAGCACGCCTCGGTGTGGGATCTGGTCGACGCGCTCACCGCGAGGCGCACCGACCGAGCGATCCGGCTCGTCGCGGATCTCGAGATCGGCCGCTCGGAGGGCATCATGATGCTGGGCGCCATCGCGTCGAACGTGCGCAAGCTCGCGAAGCTCGAGGCGGCGCTGCAGGAGGGCGTGCCGGCCGAGCGTGCCGGGCAGCAGGCCCAGATCGCGCCGTTCAAGATCCGCAGCTCGGTGCAGGCGGTGCAGTCGATGCGGCCAGGCACGCTCGAGCGCTGGCTCGGCCTCCTGGCGCAGGCCGATCTCGATCTGAAGGGCGGGAGCCGGCGCAGCGAGCGCGCCACGGTGGAGACCTTGGTCATCGACATGTGCCGCTGAGGCCGGCCCGCCGTGCCCCGAGCCCGTCCACCGTCGATCGGGCTCGTCAGCCGGCGGCCTCGAAGCTAGAGGATCGATCGAGATCCCGTGTTCGGCCTCGAGAACTCCATCCGACGGGGTCACCCCTTCGTCGTCGCGCTGCTCGTCGCGATCGCGGCCTCGTTGCAGGCGCGGGGCCTCGCAGCGATCGTCGCCGCGCACCTCGGAGGGGGCGCGAGCACCGAGGCCGCGCCGTCGCGCCCACCGGCCTCGGCGACGAGCGCGACCCCGAGCCGCGCCGAGCGCTCGGCGAGCGCGATCCTCAAGCGCAACGCCTTCGACTCGGTGACCGGCCCGCTCGAGGGGCGGCCGCCCCCGAAGGCCACGGAAGAGGCGCAGGAGAAGGGTGAGACGGGGCCCTGCAGCCAAGGCGAGGTGCGCGTGATCACCGAGGCCGACGACCCGGCCTTCAGCTTCGCCACGGTGGTCTACAACGCGAGGAGCCGGCTCGTGCGCCTCGGCGACGACGTCGAGGGAAAGCGCCTCGAGCGCATCGAGTGGGACCGCATCTGGCTGAGCTCGGGCGGCGCGAGCTGCTGGCTGAGGCTGGGAGGCCCGGGCCTGGCGGCGGGAGGCTCGCCGAAGCCGGCGGCCGACGCCGACACCGGCGCGGCGAAGCCTCAGGCGGCCGCGGCGAGCGCGCCCGTCAACCTCGCCGCGGGTGTGACGCGCGTGGGCGAGAACAGCTTCGCGCTCGAGGGCAAGGCGACCGAGGAGATGCGCAACCTGCAGGGCGCGATGATGAAGGGGGCGCGTGTGGTGGCCGGCCAAGGCGTGCGCATCACCCGAGCCACGAACCTCAGCATGCTAGGCTTCGAGCGCAACGATCTGGTCAAGACGGTCAACGGCTTCGACATGACCGACCCCGACCAAGCGGTCGAGGCCTACGGGAAGATGAAGACCGCCCGCAAGGTGCAGGTGCGCATCGAGCGCGGCGGCAAGGAGATGACGCTCGACTACGAGCTGCGCTGACGTCGAGCTGCGCTGACTGCGAGCGCTGGCGCCGCTCAGGCGAGGCCGCCCTTGCGGCGCACGATCCAGTGCAGGCCGACGAGCCCGGCGGCGAGGCTCGTCCACAGCCATGGAGGGGCGAGCGGCTTCGCGCGACGCTGCGTGCTCACGACCACCGTGGGCGGCCTCGGGATCGAGGCCACGTCGTCGTGGCTCACCGCCACGCCGCCCGTGGCGCGGGCGATCGCCTCGAGCCGCGCGGGGTCCGGGCGAACGTCGGCCCACTCCGGGCCTCCCCGCTCGCAGGCGAAGTCGCGACGCGTAGCCGGACCGAGCGCGTCGTCGTCGCCGGTGCGCACGCTCACCGCGTAGCCTCCCGCGCCGAGCGGCGGCAGGCTGAGGCTCGTGCCGCGCGAGGCCGTGTCGATCGGCACGCGCGCCTCGTGCACCACCTCGGCGTCGCCGCCGAGCCGCGTCACGACGACGCGCGCCTCGCCCTTCGTGCCGGGCAGCGGACGGAGCACGAGCTCCGAGCTGTGGCCGGCGACGCACCCGGCCGGCAGGTCGATCGTGGTCGACTCGTACTTGGGATCGCGCATCAACCAGCCGAGCAGGCCGTCCCAGAGCGCACCGTAGGCGCGCCCAGCGTGCTCGGCGGCGTCGGTGCCGAAGGCGAGGCGGTGCGTGCCGTCGATCGTGAGCGCGATCGTGCGCCCCGTGCCGTGCTCACCGAGCGCGAGCACGGGCATCGGCTGCCCCTCGGCCTTCAGCGTCGGGTGGGTGAAGAGCACCGTCGCGCCGGAGCGCGCGGAGCCCACGAGGTTCGTACCGGGCATGCTCGGCAGGCGCTCGCCCACGACCGCGCGCAGCGGCGCGAGCACGGGCGCGACCTGGGCAGACGGCGTGAAGTCCGGGACGAACCAGCCCAGATCCGCGCCTTCGCGCTCGTGCTCGGGGCCGAGCGCGACGGGCAGCACCTCCGCGAGCTCGGAGCCTGCGTATTTGCCCGAGCCGAAGGAGGTCGGCCCTCCGACCATGATGAGCCCACCGCCAGCGTCGACGTAGCGAGCGAGCGCGCCGAGGTGCGGCGTGAGCGCGTAGGCCTCGGCGTCGAAGTCCTGCAGCACCACGGCGTCGAAGCTCGGCAGGTGCACGGTGAAGAGCTCGTCCACCGGGAAGGGGATGAGCGCGAGCTCGCTGGGCGGCGCGCCGACGTGGTCGCTCAGCGTGCGCAGGATGAAGAACGCGACGACGTCGACCGAGCCGTCGCCCTTGAGCCAGGTGCGCATCGCGCGCACGTCGTAGGTGGGGCGGCCCGCGATGTGCAGGATGCGTACGCGATCACGCGAGACGTCGAGCACGACGAAGCGGCGGTCGTTCTCGGGGATCGTGTCGCCCTCGGGCGCCTCGATGGCGAGCTCGACGACGCGTGCACCCGCGCGGTGCAGGGTGAGCGAGAGCTCCACGGTGCCGCTCGCGTCGGCGCCGCCGCCGAGCTCCGCCTTGCCACGCGCGAGCACCTCGGGCGCGCCCTTGTCCTCGAGCTCGCGCGCCACGACGGAGATCGTGCCGCAGGCGAGGCCACCGGAGCAGGCGACCTCGACCCGCACCGCGAAGGGCTGGTGCGCGACGGCGGCGCCCGCCGCGCGCACGCTGCGGATGGCGGCGTCTTTGGGCGCGCGCTCGGCGACGCGCACGGTGTGGACGGGGATCTCCCGAGGCCCGAGCCCGAGCCCGCCGCGCAGCCCGAGCTCGTCGGCGCTGGGCCGGTCGAGCCTGCCGTCGGACACGACGACGAGCGCCGCGGGCGGCTCCTCGGCGCGCCGCGCGAGCC
>CALKVW010000073.1 GCA_938004785.1 uncultured Polyangiaceae bacterium | reverse complement strand
CTGCATCGCCTCGACACGCAGGCGATGGCGCCCGACTACGACGAGGACTTCAAGGAGCCCGTCCTCGTCGACACCGATGACGATGGTGTCGGTGAGCCCTTTCGTCGCGAGCATCCGCCGGTGCGCGTCCCCTGCCAGGTGGAGCCGGAGGCTTTTGAAGCCTTGCGCATGGCGACGTCCGGGAACACGCCCAGGTCGAGCTTCGACCTGGTCTTCCACTTCAGGGACCTCGAGCGGCTCGGCCTCGTCGACGCTGCCTCGGGCGACGCCCTGATTCGTCCGAGCGACAGGCTGGGCGCGCTCTACGCGCGCGACGGCCAGCTCGTACAGGCCGTGCGCACGCCACCCGGTCTCTACGTGACCGAGGCGCGTCCCATCGGCTTCGGGCTCCACCGGCGTCGGCCCAGCCGCAACCTGCTGCTCGTCTCCTTCCAGGACCGCGCAGCCGCACGGAGCGGAACATGATGAAGGCTCTCGCACTCACCGCGCTCGCAGTGGCCTGTCTCGGCGCGCACTGCCGACCCATCGACGGGTGCATCCGGGGCGCCACGCGCTGCACCAGCAACACCGCCGAGATCTGCGACGCGGACGGCAGCTACCACGAGCTCGCCGACTGCGACGAGGTGAGCGAGCGGAGCGGCGCGCCCTTCGTCTGCGCGTACGTCGACGAGACGACCGAGGACGGTCACATCACCGGGCACACCTGCGTGCCCGCGAGCGACGCCGATGCGGCAGCAGGAGGTGGGCGATGAAGGGTTACCTCCAGTCGCTGCCCGTCGTCGGCGCGGTGTTCCAGGACATCAAGCCCGAGGAGGTCTGGGCGTTCTGGCGCTTCATGCAGGACCACTTCCGCACCAGCGTCATCAACAAGAGGAGCGCGCTCGAGATGCAGCTCGTCGCGCGCGGTCTCGAAGCGCTCGGCATCCAGAGCAAGGACCGCTTCCTCAAGAACTTCACGACCACCATCGGGCGGCGCATTTACACGCCGTTCGAAGTCGGCTCGCCCAAGGGCGGCTGGGATCTCTGGCATCAGGTCGTCATCTGCGTGCACGAGCACCAGCACGTCGTGCAGCACGATCGCGAGGGGCTCTCCTATGAGGTCAGCTACCTCGCGGACCGCGCCGCGCGCGCCCGCTGGGAGGCCGAGGCCTACCGCTCGAACCTCGAGCTGCAGTTCTGGCGCACGGGCACCACGCCCTCAGCCCAGCGCACCGCCTCGGTGCTCAAGGACTACGGCTGCCGCGATGGGGACATCGAGGTCACGGCGAAGTCGCTCGCACTCTCGGCGCTCAGCGTGAAGAAGGGTGCGGTCATCAACGAGGCGACGCGCGTAGCGCTCGGCTGGCTCGACGAGCATGTGCCGCGCCTGCGCTTCAAGCAGGGGTGAGCGATGGCGGTCTCGCGCACGGGAGACTGGGCACGGGCGCGTCGGCTCCTCACCGCTGCGCCGCAGCGCCTGCAAGCGGCGATCGGCACCGCCGTGCGCCAGGAGGCCCACGCCCTGCGCAACGAGATCGTCCAGGGGCTCACGAGCCAGTCGCCGGGCGGCGAGCCTCTGAAGCCACCGTCGCCGCTCACCATCGCCGCCCGCCAGCTCGAGGGGTTCGGCGGGAGCAAGGCGCTCATCGTCCGCGGCGACCTCCGCAACTCCATCACCGTGATCGTGCAGGGAGACGAGGCCTTCATCGGCGTCTCGCGCTCGGCGCGCTCGAAGGACGGCGCCTCGATGGTCGACATCGCCAAGCTCAACGAGTTCGGCGGGCCGCCGGTCATCATCCCCATCACGCCAAAGATGCGCCGCTTCCTGTTCGCGCTGCTCCGGCAAGCAGGCAAGGAGCCCACCGGCGGCAGCGGGCGCGGCGTCATCGTCGTGCAGGTCCCGGCGCGGCCCTTCCTCCGGCCCGCGTTCGACAAGTTCCGCGAGGGCGCGAGCAGGCGCTTCCTCGAGCGCGTCGCCAGGGAACTTGGCCTCGCGCCTTGATGTGAAGGGGCGCGTCCCCTGACCACCGGGTCCCGTGGCTTTGCCTCCGCGTGGCCCTTCCGAACATCACCTCCGTGCAGCCCGCAGCCGGCCCGTCGAGCGGTGGCGATCTCGTTCGACTGGTCGGGACCGACTTCGCCGACCGGGTCCGGGTGCTGTTCGGCGGCGCGGCTGCCGAGGTCCTGTCCGTCCGTGACGAGGCCGGGCTGCGCGTCGTCGACCTCCGCACGCCGCTTCACGCGGTGGGCGTCGTCGACGTCGAGCTGCGGAACCTCGACGCGGCGGGCGACCCGGTCCCGGGCGAGTCCGTGGTGCTCGCGAGCGCTTACCGCTTCTCGCGCCCGACCGTCGCCCGCGAGGCCGACCTCACCCGCGTCATCCGCCAGCTCCTGCGGGAGCTGAAGCGCCAGGTGCTCGCCAACGTGAGCGCCACGGTCAGCGTCGACTACGACGACACGACGCTCGACGGGCTGAACGTCATCGCGATGGCGAAGGTGCCGTGGCTGGTGCTCTCGGGGCCGACGCTGCGCCCGAACCGCTTCTACTCGGCGAACGTCGCCCACGAGGACGTGGTGGGCGGCGTCTCGGGGCCCGAGCTGATTCGCCGCAAGCCCCCGTACACCGTCGACCTCGTCTTCGCGCTGACCGCCGCGAGCGAGCGGACCGCCGAGCTGTTCAACTTGATGGCGGCGGTCGCCACGTTTCTGAACCGCAACCGCTGGCTCGAACTCGTGCGCGACCCCGCCGACGCCGCACGCGGGACCGTGCGCTGGGAGATGGACGCCGACGGCGAGTTCCGCACGCAGCTCTCGGGCAAGGACGACGTACGCGCGTTTACCTGCGGCTTCGTCGTGCGCGGCTTCGACGTCGACGAGGGACTGCCCCTCGACCTCGGCAAGCTTGTCACCGAGCCCGAGCTGCTCCCGACGCAGGCCATCGCTCCCGGAGGTGCTCCGTGACCGTCTCCCTGACCAACACCAGCGGCCGCTGCCTCGTCTTCGTGCTCGCGCACGAGACGTACTGCAAGGCGCTCGGCGAGTGCCGCTGCGAGATCGAGCATGGGCGCCGAGCGCGACGCATGGCCCGGTCGCTCACGCTCGCGAGCGAGGTGACGAGCCCCGCGCTCGATGACGCGGTGCTGACCATCCCCGACGTCGTGCGCGCGGTGAAGCGCGGCGACCTCTCGGTGAAGCGCCACGTGCCCGAGCGGCCGTTGCCCGCCCTGGTCGCGACGAGGGCTCCCACCGCGACCTCGCTCGCCGAGGTCATCCGCCCTGACGTGAAGGCGAAGAAGAACAAGCGAGGTGCATCGTGGAGCGGACAGCTCCTGTCGTCCAAGGTCGTCATCGTCGAAGAGGAGCCGAAGGTTCGCGGCATCCCCTCGGCTCCCACCTCTGTCGCGGGCGCGGTCGGCGTCACCGAGCGCGGTCCCATCGGAGAGGCCGTGCTCTGCACGTCGTTCGACGACTTCCAGACCAAGTTCGGCGGCTTCACGCCCGACTCGGACCTCGCACTCGCTGCGATGGGCTTCTTCGAGAATGGCTGTGCGCAACTCTGGGTGGTCCGCACCGCGCACTACTCGAACGTCGCCGATCCCTCGACGGCTACTGCCGTGCGCGCGGCGGGCTTCCTCGTCGCGGGCGGCGGACCCACGCCCGGCATCCTGCTCGGCGCTGCGCCCGGTCCCTTCGTGCTCCACGACGGCGACTTCGTGCGCCTCGCCGTCGACGGCGCCCCGGAGGTCGACGTCGTGTTCCTCGGCTCGCCCGCTGCGATGGCGGCAGGCGGCGCGGGCCCGTACGCGCTCGCCGACGGCATGGAGCTGCTCCTGCGCGTCGACAACGGCCTCCAGCAGACGGTGCTGTTCTCGGCCGCCGACTTCGCCGACATCGCCAACGCCACGGCCACCGAGGTCGCGGCCGCCATCAACGCGGTGATCGTCGGCGGGCGCGCCACCACGCCGGGCGGCATCGTTCGACTGGCGAGCGACACCGAGGGAACCGCGAGCCGCGTGCAGGTCACGGGCGGCACGGCCAACGGAGTCCTCGCGTTCCCTGGCGCGGCCTCGGTCGGCGGTGGCAACGTCGCGAACCTGCGGGCCGTCGAGGTCGCCGAGGTGAAGACCGTCGTCGAGGCGGCCATCCCCAGCGTAACCGTCGACGCGGGCATCGGCGGCGTGCTCGACGTGCGCACCGTTGCCACCGGCCCGGGCGCGAGCGTGCAGGCCGACGTCGCGACGGCTGCTGCGTTCGGGCTCGACAACGCGCTCCACGTGGGCGCGGCCTTGGGCACAGCCGACGCCGTGCGCGTCGAGGGCAAAGATCCTGGCGCTTACGCCAACCGCGTCGAGGCCGAGGTGCGCGCCGCGACCAACGGCTCGCCGAGCGCGTTCGACCTGCTCGTCGTCGAAGACGGCGCCTACCGCGAGACCTTCTCGAACCTCTCGATGAACCTGAGCGACGCGCGCTACTTCGAGACCATCGTCAACGATCCGCGCAACGGCTCCGTGTACGTGCGCGTCATCGACCAGCTCCTCGTGGGTGCGCCCATCCCGCCGCCGCAGACCGTGGCGCTCGCGGGCGGCAGCGACGGCCTCGTGGGGCTCGACGACAATGACTTCATCGGCAGCGAGCCCGCCAAGACGGGCCTTCACGCGCTCGACCAGGTGCAGGAGCTGTCGCTGCTCCTCGTGCCCGGGCGCGCCACGCCTGCCGTCCACAACGCGATGCTGCGCTACTGCGAGGTCGACCGCGACGGCGCGGTCTTCGCCGTGCTCGATCCGCCCGCGAACCAGAGCGCGACGGACATCGTCACCTACGTGGCAACGACGGCCTCGCTCGAGGAGCTCTCCGAGTTCGGCGCCATCTACTGGCCTCGCGTGAAGGTGCTCAACCCGCAGAAGAGCGTGTTCGGCTCGGCCGAGCAGCTCGTCGTCCGGCCCTCGGGCATCGTGGCCGGCGTCTTCTCGCGCACCGACTCGGCGCAGCCTGGCGGCGTCTACGATCCGCCCGCAGGCATCGAGGCGGGCCGCATGTTCGGCGTGCTCGGCTTCGAGACCGACGAGGTGCTCGAGGAGAACAAGCGCGACCTCGTGTATCCGCATCGCATCAACCCGCTCACCACGGGCCCCGGGCTGCCGCGCTTCATCGACGGCTCGCGCACGCTCAAGGGCAGCGGCAACTTCCCGTACGTCGCGGAACGTCGCGGCGTCATCTTCATCGAGCGAAGCCTGAAGCAGGGGCTCCAGTTTGCGCGGCACAAGAACAACACCGAGGGGCTGCGCGCGCAGGTGCGGCGCACCATCACCGCCTTCCTGCTCGCGCAGATGAACAACGGCGCGTTCCGTACCAAGACGCCGAGCACCGCGTTCTTCGTCGACGTGAGCGAGCAGCTCAACACGCCCACGGTCATCTTCGCCGGCAAGCTCATCGCCCGCGTGGGCCTCGCCACCAACAAGCCCGCGGAGTTCATCATCCTCCGCATCAGCCAGGACACGCGCGCGCTCGAGGCCGAGCTCGCGGCCGCAGAGGGATGAGGAGCTAACCCATGACCGTCATCGGCAACCCGCGCAGCTTCCACAAGAAGTTCAAGTTCGTCGTGGAGATCGACGACGTCGGCCACGCCGGCTTCCAGAAGGCGAGCGAGCTCTCCGTCGAGGTCGCCAACGTGCAGTACTTCGAGGGCGGCTCGCTCATCCCGAACAAGAGCCCCGGACGCCTCACGTTCTCGGACGTCACGCTCGAGCGCGGCGCCACGCAGGACCGCGACCTCTTCGACTGGTTTCAGGACGTCGCCATCACGTCGAGCGGCCTCGGGCTCACCGACGTGAACTACAAGCGCAACCTCGACATCGTGCAGCAGGACCGCGACGGCCTCACCCTGCGCCGCTGGTCGCTCTCGCGCGCGTGGCCGGTGAAGTTCGTCGCGGGCGAGTGCGACAACGAGAGCGACGAGAACGTCATCGAGTCGGTCACGCTCACGTACGACTTCTTCGAGCTGGTGCAGTAAGCGCCCTGCGTGGAAGATCGACGTTGGGAATTAGGGAACGCTGAAAGTCAGCGTGCGTTCGCCGTCGTCGGGGTGGGGCCCGACGTAGAGGACCACGACACGCGCACCTCCAGAGAACTCGACACGTGCGAAGTAAATCCGCGCCGCGCTTTCTCTGGTGGTGTTGTCTCCCTCCTTCAAGTGCCACTCCGTCTTGCCTTCGCGGTACTCGCTTTCGCAGGTCCATTTGTACTTGAAGCTCACGCGACCATTCGCGGCGAAGTCCACCGCGAACTTCTGCTTCCATTCACGGAGCGCTCCGAGATGTTCCCCGGCCGCGTAGCGCGCGAGGAGGTCCGCTCCCGTCTCCGCGAAGCGCCACCGATGCTCAACCAGTTCATCAGCGTAGTTGAGAGCGTCAGGATGGAGAATCAGCGCCACCGAGCGTTGCGCGGCTGCGCGGAACGCGTCGCTGGGCTTCTTGCGGGAAACCTCGACCCGCCCCTTCGGAACGAGCCACTCGCGTAGCTGCTGATCCTCGAAGCGAAACTTCTTCGGCTCGCAGCAGAAGGTCACGAACTCTGCAGCGCGCTTGCGGTACTTGCGATTGATCTCGCACGCTGCCGCATCAGCCCCAGCATGCTTCTCAAGCACGCTGACTTCGTCGTCGGTCGGGGCCTGCGCATTCTTGCGGGCGATGATCAGCGTGACATCATCGACCTGCAGCTCATCGAGGAGCTTCCGCGCTGGCTCGGCATAGTCTTGGTAGACGAACAAGAAACGCATGGCGCGCCCTTCCCGATCGGGGGCTATCGGGAGGACTTGGACGACGCCAGGACATCGAGGACGATCCCCAGGGGGAGCCGTAGATCACGGAGTTCCGAAGGGCTCATCCGTGCGACAGCAGCGAGCACGATTCGACGGAGTGAGTCGGCGTCGGCGTTGACGACGTCCACGGCGTGCGATGCGCGCCGCTTGCGAGGAGCGACCGCCAGGTGGTGGTCTCGAATCGTAGCGAGCACGTGTTCGATGTCTGGATCCGAAAGCGCTGCCGCGCTCAACTGCTCGCGCAGCCTGTCCTCGAAAGCAGAGCGACGGAAGGTATTCCACGGCCCGAGGTGCACGGAACCGCGCAACTCACGGAGCCACGATTGCCACCAGCCGTCGCTCGACTTTTCCAAGGCGGCGAGAAGGCGCGCCCTCAAATCCTCCGGCACCGTCTCCGAGAATTTCCGGGCGATGCCTCGGTGGACGTCGACTCCAGGCGGTTCAAGGAGCACATGCCCAGCCGGCGCCGGGGACTCTCCTCGACGAACAGCCTTGATGTTGGCGCCGCTTCGATTCACGACGAGAGCGAAGGGACTGTTCGGGCTGACCCAAATCCGCCAGAAGTCGGGATCCGACGTCGGGACTTGAGCGACGCCGGGCGAGGGAGCAGGTGGCGGTTCAGAGCCGGTGAGGCCGTACAAGACGTCCATGCCCGTGCGCCCCACGACGATCACGCCGGGCACATGCGCGGCCACAAACTCTCGAAGACTCCGGACGCCGAACTCGGCGGGAGTCCAACCGGGCGACCGCTCCTTCAGAGTTGCCGACAGCCGTGACCCAGGGACCTGACCAGCCTCGGCCACGATGTCCCTGATAGCCTTGGAGATTTCCTGCACGGACGCGCTCATGATGGAACCCCAGATACTACAAAGGCCCACCTTGAATTAGGCGGGCCTTTCGTATCGATCACCATCACGGGATTGCGTTGTGCAACCCATGTCGTCTTGGGCCTGACCCGACCCGGTAGACAACCCCGCGAGGGCAATTGGGTCAAACCCACGCGGATTGTCGATGAAAGTAGCAGCGCCGGTCTTCAACGTCAAGGCCCCGAAACCCTAGGGCGCTAGCTCAGGGCGCACTCGGTCGCGGCGTCTCGGCAGAGCCCGTGTTCTGCGCTGCCGCATCTGTCCCCCTCGCGCCTCCCGGGCGGCTTTGCCCCCGTGGAGGCAGCGCATGGCAGACGTCATCACGTGCCCTTCGGGGCTCAAGGGCCGCGTTCGCGGCATGAAGGTGCGCGAGGAGCGCGTCCTCGCGGACCGCAAGCTCGCCAAGAGCGGCGGCCAGGTCGACGAGCTGCTCGCGGCCTGCTGGGAGGAGACCCTCGACCCCGGGCCCTACGCTCTCGCCGAAGGCGCCAAGCTCGACCTCGGCAAGGTGCTCCAGGGCGATCGCTTCTTCGCGCTGCTCATGGTGCGCGCGCTGACCTACGGCCCCGAGTACGCCTTCGGCGTCTCGTGCCGCAACGACAACTGCCGTGCGCGCATCGAGTGGGAGGTCGATCTGACGAAGCTGCCGGTGCGCACGCTCTCCGAGGAGAGCCGCGCCGCGTTCGTCAGCGGGAACCGCTTCGAGACTACGCTGCCCGACGCCGGCAAGAAGGTCGCGTTCAAGCTGCTGACCGGTGAGGACGAGCGGAAGCTCCCGGCGCTCCAGCGCTCGGCGCCCGACAGGCTGCTCTTGGCGGTACTCGCGTACCGCATCCTCGACATCGACGGCGTCGAGCCAAAGGCGAAGCGCCAGTTCCTCGAGGAGCTGACGATGCGCGACGCCGACTTCCTCGTCGACGAATTCGACCGCGTCGACTGCGGCGTCGACACGACCATCGAGATCGAGTGCCCCGAGTGCTTCGTGACGCAGGAGGTGGAGCTCCCTTTCGACAGGGGGTTCTTCCTGCCGGGCAAGGACAGGACCGCGAGGCGGAAGGCCCGGAGCAGCTCTTCCCCGACGTGAACATGGAGACCTGGCGCGAGGGCCTCTTCCAGCTCTGCTGGCAGCAGCACGGAGGCTCGGGCCTCGCGGTGACGCTGGACGACGCCCTCGACCTGCCGACCACCGATCGCGACTGGCTCATCGAGCGGATCGGCAGTCAGCGCGCGCGCGAAGCGAAGGAGCTGGAGAAGGCCGCGCGCAACGGTCGAGGGAGGCGGTGACCGATGGCGCTCAACCACATGGGCCTCGGCTTCGTCTTCACCGCGCGCGACCTCGCGTCGGGTGCGATCGGCAACCTCGAGCGCAACTTCATGAGCCTCGACCAGCGCGTCGGGCTCGGCGCCGAGCGCATCCAGACCTCGTTCCGGCAGCTCGGCGTCGGCCTCGCGGTGCTCACGGCGGGCGCCGCGACGGTGGGCGCGGCGTTCTCGCTCGCCAACGCTGCGGGCCAGTTCGAGCGCGGCCTCGCTGCTGTCGGAGCCGTGACGCGCGCCACCGCTGCGCAGATGCGCCTGCTCCGCGACGCGGCGATCGAGGCGGGCATCGTCACGCAGTACTCTCCCGACGAGGCCATCGAGGGGCTCACGTCGCTCGCGACCGCGGGGCAGACCGCTGAGCAGGCCGCGCGCACGCTCATCCCGGTGCTCGACCTCACGGCTGGCGCGCTCGGACAGCTCAACGTCGCGCAGTCCGCCGAGGCCGTCGTCGGCACGCTCAACGCCTACGGCCTTGCGGCAGACGAGGCGGCCTCGGTCACCGATCGGCTCCTGCGCGTCACGCAGTTGACCAACTTCCAGGCGCGCGACTTCGAGTCGGGCCTGGCCAAGGCGGCGGCCTCCGGCGCGGTGTTCGGCCAGGAGCTCAACGACGTGCTCATCACGATGGGCTTGCTCCGCAACCGCAACATCGACGCGTCCTCGTCCTCGACCGCGTTCCGCGAGGCCGTTCGTCGCGTCGGCTCCGACGTTCGCGCGCAGCAGGCGATCACCGAGACCGGCATCGACATCTTCGACCAGCAGACGGGGCGCATGCGCTCGATCGTGGACGTCATGCTCGACTTCTCCGAGGCGACGCAGACGATGACGGAGGAGGAGCGCAACCGCCGCGTCGTCGCGGCGTTCGGCGCGCGCGGGCTGCTCGCGTTCAACGCCGTCCTCAACGCGTCGTTCACGACGATGCGCGACGGCGCGGAGGTGACCTTGCGCGGCGCCGAGGCCATCGCAGCGCTGCGCAACGAGATGGAGGGCGCGGGCGGCACCGCGCTCGAGTTCCGCGAGAAGCTCCTCGACACGTTCGAGGGGCAGAAGGATCTCCTCGGGGGCATCGTGAAGACGCTGATCGTGGTGCTCGGCGAGCCGTTCACGGCGGTCTTTAAGCCCATCGTGAGCCTGCTCGCGACGGTGTTCAGCTCGCTCATCAAGGTGGTCCAGGCCATTCCAGGGCCTGTCAAACGAGCGCTCGCGGCCTTCGTCGTCGGCGTCGGCGCCGTCATGGCGATGGTCGGGGCTGTCATCGCCGCCAAAGCGGGCTTCGCGCTGCTCGTCATCGGCCTCAAGGCTGCGGGCATCACGCTGGGCGGGCTGCTCGCGACGCTCCTGCCGGCCGTGCTCATCCTCGGCGTGCTGGGCCTCGCGATCGCCGGCTTCGTGGTCGCCTTCCGCAACAACTTCGGCGGCATCGCCGACTTCGCGCGCGGCGTCTGGGAGAAGGTCAGCCTCGCTTCGGGAACGCCGTCCTCGGCCCCTACGACCGCGCGGGCTTCACGGGCTTCCGGCCCGCGCGCCCGGCGAGCCGCCGCTTCGACCTGTGGAAGATGCTGCCGAAGCACAACCGCCGCGACGACCACACCGGCGACCTGCTTCGGTTCATCGCGTGTCTACAGGAGGTGACGGACCTCCTGCTCGCCGACGTCGATCGCTGGCCCGACATCTTCGACCTCGAGCGCGCGCCCGAGGCCTTCGTCGACCTCATCCTACGCGATCTCGGCACCCCGTTCCCGTTCGAGCTCGACGCGATGGGCAAACGTCGCCTCGCGTCGGTCCTCGTCGAGATGTACCGGCAGAAGGGGACGGCCGAGGGCATCCAGAACGCGATCCGCTTCTTCCTCGGCATCGACATCTCGGCCATCACACCCTTCAACGCCGACACGCTCTATCTCGGCGAGTCGCTGCTCGGCGTCGACTGGGTGCTCGGCCCCTCCGACCGCTTCGCGCGCTACGCCTTCAACGTCGAGGTCGCGCGCATCCTCGAGGATCGCGAGCGCCGCCAACTCCGCGCCATCGTCGAGTATCTGAAGCCCGCGCACACCCACTTCGTGGACCTCGTCGAGCCGCTGCCGCCCGTCGTCCCGAATCACTGGGAGCTGGGCCTCAGCGATTTCGGGGAGACGACGGACCTGCACTGACGAGTGACGAGCAGTTCGTCAGTGCAGCCTAGACCTAGCGGTTCTTCCAGATGTCGATCACGAGGTCAGCGTCGAGCAGGTTGCTGTCGTTCGCCGTGCATTCGCCTTCCCGAGACCACGCGTCATCACCGTCGTATCGTTCCCAGAAGCGTCGGCCGCTCGGCAGCGGACCAACCAAGTCAACTCGTCCCACGCGCTTATCGTCATCCTCGATGTCGTATGATGCGCCGCCAGTGATGCCATCACGAACAACTTCGCGAGCGTTCACCGTCACCGCGGGAAGTTCTTTCGCATGATCTTGATGTTTGCTTCGCCTGGATACTCCGTGATGAAGAGCTTACAACTAGCTTCGCCTGGGAAGTTCGTGAGCGAACAGCCACGGATCAGCCCTGCGTTCTGCTCCTCGCCGGGGTAGTTGGTGAAGTAGACTTTGTAGTCTGCCTCACCCGGATAGTTCGTTAGATAGACTTTACCTGCCATATTGGCACGCTACGGGCCCTCCCCCCCCTGTCAAGAGGGGAGTTGATGGGATGGTAACGCTGTCCCCGCGAGCCACCTCGCCCGGCTTTGCCTCCCCGGAGGGCCTCGCGCCCACCGAGGCAAGGACATGGCCGATCGCGTCGATTTCTACTTCCGCCAGCGCGTCACCGAGGCCGAGCTCGACCTCGCGTTCGCGTTGCTCGAGAAGGCCGACCGGGACCTCGCGGCCGACCTGAACATCTACGGCGTCATCGCCGGGGCTGTGCGCCGCACGAGCCGGTGCCTGACCTGACCGTCGACCTGACGGCGCCCGCGCGCGCCTACGACAACCTCGGGCAGCGCATGTTCTTCGGGACGGGGCAGACGGTCGACTGCGCCGTCGACCTCGTAGGCATCCCGACCGACGTTGCGACGGCCGGCAACGAGCGCTGGCTGGGCGTCTTCCTGCGCTTCAAGCGCCAGCTCTCCGACCCGCGCACCGACGGCAACTCGCAGCAGGTGTTCTTCCGGCGCGACGAATCGTTCGAGCTGGTGGTGCGGCAGGCGCCCGAGGGCGCGATCGGCGTGCCGCCGAAGCCCGCGCTTCAAGCCGACGAGCTGCTGCTCTGCGACGTGCGCCGCCGCCCGGGGCAGACGCAGATCCTCGTCGCCGACCTCGACACCTCGCGTCGCCAGGCGTTCATCTTCGCGCAGGGCACCTCGGTGGCCGTGACCACCGGCACGTGGAGCATCCTCCAGCCGCTCGCCGCGACGGTGCAGGCGGCGTTCGACGAGGCCGACGCCGAGCTGCGCGACCACTTCACGGCGGTCGCGCGGCGCCATGCGGCGACCGCGATCGACTACGCGCCACACGGGTTCGTGGGCGCGGGCAACGTGCAGGCTGCGGTCGACGAGCTGATCGACGACCTTGCGACCGGAGCGGTGGGCAGCTCTGGCGCTTCGCGCGTTGGCGTGGATGCGGCGGCGGGCGCACCCAATGCGCTGCCGGCGGGCTCCGTGAAGAGCCAGCTCGCGCAGCTCCTCGGCTTCCTGAACACGCACGTGAGCGCGCCGACCGGTGCGCACAACGCAGCGGCCATCGCGGCGACGCCGCACAACAACGTCGCCGCGACCAACGTGCAGGCGCAGCTCCAGGAGATCGTGACGGACCTCGTCGCGACCGGAGCTGCATCGCCGGGCGCGGGGCTCGTCGGCGTCGACGCCATCGCGGGCGCACCCACGGCCATCGGCGCGGGCACGGTGCGCGCCGCGCTGGCAGCTCTGCTTGGCGGGCTTAACGGCCACGCCAACCAGGCCAGCGGCGCGCACGCCGCCAGCGCCATCTCGGTCGCTGACGCGGGCGCAAACCTGAACGCCGCGAATGTCGAGGCCGCCCTCGCGGAGATCCTCGACGCCTTCGAGGACGACCACTTCAAGGGCAACGAGGCGAACGCCGGCCAGCACCGCACCATCCACATCCCATCGCTCGGCGGGACAAAGGCCCTCATCCTCGACGCGAACGCGTCCGGCACTGCCTCGACGCGCCTTCGCATCTACTCGGACACCGGCTCCATCTGGTTCACGCTGAACGCCTCGTGGGATGGGACCCAGTGGGTGCGTGACGCGTCCGGGACCTTCTGCGGGGCGTTTCGCTTCGCCCGCAACGAGATCGAGTTCCTCCACGAGGACTCATTCGCTGCGACCTTCACCACCTGGACGCGCACCTGGCGCCTGCCGATGAGCAGCACCGTCAACTCCGCGTTCGAGCTGACCGGGACGGTGCGCGAGGTCGGGCGCATCGGGATGGAGTGGACCAACAGCTTCAACGGGACACGCACGGTCGCGGGCGGTGGCGGCGTCACCTTCCGCAACCGATTCCCGGCGGCGCCGTCGTCGATCACGCTCAGCGTCAACAGCGCGAGCGGCGGCTTCTCGGGCACGCCGAGCACCGGCTACGCCGACCGAGATGGCTTCGGCGTCTTCTCGTACCAGTCGCTCGCTGGAGCGGCGACCGCGTACTGGTTCGGCTCGTACACCGCGATCGCGTGAGGAGGAGCGCTCATGGCCATTCAAGAGATCACCGAGACCGAGCTTGTCCAACGCTGCGCCAAGTGCGATGGCGAGAACCGCGTCCCGCTCGCCGGCATCGAGGTCGGGATCGAGCGAGACGAACAGGTCGAGGACAGCGTCGTGGCGCTCCCCGAGTGCCCGACGTGCCGCTCGCGCGAGTTCCTGCTTCGCTCGCCGATCGAGGAGCAAGAGCATCCCGTGGTCGGCAGCTCGGGGCACCTGCATCGGCTGCTCGTCGATGAGCTGCACTCCGAGCTGGTGAAGAACGGCCGCGTCGTCGCGAAGCTGCGAGACAAGGCGGACAAGGTCTTCACTCGGCCCATCGAGGTGGAGGCCAAGCAGCGCTTCTTCGGCAAGGGCCTCAAGCTGCCGGCGCGCGCCGTTGAGCAGCTCCAAGGGAAGGAGCCCGACCAATGAGAGGCGGCATCATCGTCAGCGACGTCGCGACGTGCCCCGTCGACGGGCTCACCATACGCACGTTCGCGGAGGGCGGCGTTCATCGCTTCCCCTCGAAGGGCAAGCGAGCTCGCGCGGTCGAGCTCGTCATCCACGAGACCGTCACGCGCAGCGTCGACTCGACCATCGCCGTCTTGAAGAAGCGCGGGCTCAGCGTCCACCTCGTAATGGACGCTGACGGGGCGCTCACGCAGCACGGAGATCTCGCGACCGACATCCTGTGGCACGCGAGCCAGCACAACGGCGCGTCGTTCGGCGTCGAGGTCGTGAACCCGTACTACCCGAGCTACCTGAAGCCGGGCCTGCCGTGGTCGCGCGTCATCAAGGCCCCATGGGCGCACAAGGGCGAGTACGTGCTGCCGACGCCCGCGCAGGCTGAGGCCGTCGCCGCACTCGTGCGGTGGGCGACGAGCGCGCCCGCGCCCGGCATCGCCGTGCCGCGCGTGTGGCCGGGACTCCGCGACGGACGCTTCGCGCTCGGCCTCGTCGACGCGGCCGCGAAGGCGCCGCTGCCGGGTGTGCTTGCGCACCAGTACTTCGGGCACGCCGACGGCTCGATGCTCGTCCTCTACGCGTGGCTGCGCATCGAGGCCGGGCTCGCACCGGACATCGCGTTCGAGGAAGCGGTGAAGCGCGCGACCGGTGTGCGCCGCGCTGACGTCCGAGACCTACTGCCCACGCACGCCGTGGCCTGATCCGAGGAGAACGAGATGGAGAACTTCACCAGCGTTGCGACGTGGCTTCAGGCGACGGGGCCGTACGGCCTCGTCGCGGTACTCGGCTGGGCCTTCTGGC
>CALKVW010000072.1 GCA_938004785.1 uncultured Polyangiaceae bacterium | reverse complement strand
GAGCCGCAGCTCGAGGATGCGCGCACCCGAGGGCACGCTCACGTAGGCGCGCTGGGGCGCCTGGGCGAGCCGAGGGCGGAGCGGCGACTCGCAGTCGAAGGGCTCGACGACGGCGGCCTGGTGGAGCAGGGCGCCGGTGCTCGCGTCGAGCTGGTAGAGCACGCCGTCGGCCGCGAGCGCGGTGATCGACTCGGCGTGGGCCGGCTCGAAGCCGAGATCGCAGGCGCGCGAGGGCAGGGCGAGCGCGAGCGGAGTCGTGCCGTTCGCGGCGACGATCCAGGCGCCATCGGGCGTGGCGACGAGCACGTCGCTGCGATCCACGTGCAGCGCGATCGACGCGCGCTCATCGAGCGGCGCGGGCAGCCCCACCGACACGGTCGCGGGTGAGGCGCCGCTCGACGCGTCGACGAACAAGAGCGCTTGGTCGCACGCGAACGCAGCGCGAGCGGCCACGGAAGCGCGCGCACCGACGTCGGCGCAGTCTGCGAGGTGCTCGGGTGTGCTCGAGCTGGCCTCGGCGCGCGCGAGGTGCGCGACGCCCGCGGCGGTCTCGACGAGGAAGCCTCCCTCGATCGGGAGCACCGGGCCCGCTCCCGCCCGCAGCCCCTCGAGCCGAACCGGGGAAGGCGGCGCGTCATCGAAGAGCGAGGCGTCCTCGAAGAGCAAGGCCTGCGCCTCGTCGCCCGAGCTGACCGCGCTCGCGCGCGCTGCGCTCGCCACGCGCGGCGACGCGAGGTCGAAGCTGAGCTCGAGCAGCGACGGCGGGTACTTGTAGACGTGCAGGTGCGGCTCGGCGGAGTCGCTCGCGCCCTCCGAGTGGTCGAGCACCGCCACACCCGCGTAGATCAGCCGCGCGCCCTCCGCCGTCGCAGCGAGCACGTGCTCACCGGAGTGCGTGACCGCGAGCTCGGTCGGCACGGCGTCGAGCTCGAGCCTCGCGACCGACTCGCCGAACTCCACGTCGATCAGCTCGAGCTCGCGCGAGCTCGCGTCGGCGACCACGAGGCGCGCGCGTCGCCAGGAGGGGTGCGGCGCGGGTTCGTCGCCCGGCGAGCCTCCCGCGCCCGACTCCGGGCTGCCCCCGCAGGCGCCGGAGAGGCCGAGCGCGAGCAGCGCGAGCGGCGCGAGCAGCGGCGCGTAGGAGCGGCTCCGTGCGGCGCCCATCACTTGCGCTCCAGCACGAGCTCGACCTCGGGTGCGTCGTAGGGGCCGACGACGAGCTCGATGGTCTGCCCCTCCTCGAGATCGACCAGCTCGATGCGATCGAGCCCGTCGCAGTCGGCTTCGTCGATGGTCCCGGCGACGCACAGGCCCTCGCCCGATGCGTCCTCGTAGGCGAGCGGGGCATCGCCGAACACGTAGAAGACGTGCGTGCTCGTCTTGCGAGCCGTGAAGGGGTAGCGACCGGCGAAGCGGCCGTCGTCGGTCGGGGAGAGGGTGACCGTGTAGAGCATGTGCAGGTTCAGCAGCTCGTCGCCGTCTGCGACCTCGCCGTAGGGGCCTTCGCTCTGGTGCGAGCAGCTGTGCTCGACCTCCTCGGCGGGGACCTCGTAGTCGCGGCCCTCGAGGGCGCACTCGCTGGTGCGGACGCCGCTACCCCCGCAGGCGGCGAGGAACGCGCTCAGGGCCAAGCAAGCGGAGAGCGACGCAGGTGCTTGAGCTTTCACGACCCCTGTGGGATACCTCGCGGCGCCCCATGTTGCAACTGGCTTGCAGGTGCGCCTTGGTCGCTTCAGGCACGCTCGTCGCGCTCGGCGCGTCGGCGCAGCCTGCAGCGGACACGCCCGCTGCCGAGGGTCAGGCGCAGGAGGGCGATCCCTACTTCCCGGCCGCAGCGGGCGCCTCGGGCTTCGACCTGCCGAGGGCCGCCGGGGCGCCCGAGCCGGCCGGAGAGCAAGACGCAGACGCGGCACCGTCGCCCGTCGCCGCAGCGGCCGAGCCGACGACCGTGCGCGTCGAGGGGCGGCGCAAGGGGCCGGCGCCGAAGGCCGCGAGCGACTACCAGATCGAGGTCGGTCAGCTACGCGACGTGCCTCGACGCTCCGCCGAGAAGCTGCTCACGCTCGCGCCCGGTCTCTTTCTCACCAACTACGGTGGCGAGGGGCACCCCTCGACGATCTTCCTGCGCGGCTTCGACGCCGGCGAGGGGCAAGACGTCGAGCTCTCGCTCGAGGGCATCCCGCTCAACGAGCCCTCCAACCCGCACGGCCACGGCTTCGCCGACACGAACTTCATCATCTCCGGCCTCGTCGAGCGGCTGCGCGTCATCGAGGGGCCCTTCGATCCGCGCCAGGGCGACTTCGCGGTCGCAGGCACCGCCGAGTACGCGCTCGGCCTCGAGGATCGAGGCTTCGTGACGAAGCTGGGTTACGGGTCCTACAACCGCGCCGACCTCTCGGTGCTCTGGGGCCCGCACGGCTTCGGCCGCGACACCTTCGCGGGCGTCGAGCTCTCGCGCGGAGACGGCTTCGGGCGGAACCGCGCACACCAGGCGGTGCGCGCGATGGGGCAGCTCACGCTCGAGCTCGACGAAGACCGCAAGCTGTCGCTGCTCGCGAGCTCCTACGCCACACGCTACGACAGCGCGGGTGTGCTGCGCCTCGACGACGTCGAGCGCGGGCGCGTGCCCGGCTGCGGCGCCGATGCCGACGAGCAGTTCTTCTGCACCTACGATCCGAACCAGGGCGGCGCGGTGCAGCGCCACCTCGTCGGGCTGCGCTACGAGCAGCGCGGCGAGCGCGACCGGCTCCGCGCGCAGGTGTTCACTGCGCTGCGCAACCTGCGCTACCGCGAGAACTTCACCGGCTTCGAGCTCGACCCTCGTCTCGACGGGGGCCCACAGCGCGGCGACGGCACGGAGCAGAGCTACGACACCGTGACGCTCGGCTCGCGCGGCAGCTATGCGCGGAGCTTCAGCCTCCTGGAGCGTCGTCACGAGGTCGAAGTCGGCTACGTCGCTCGGCACGATCGCGGCGATACGATCCTGCGCAGGCTGCGCCGCGCCGACGGCGTGCCCTACGCGGTCGACTTCGACGGCGAGCTCGCGATCTCGAACCTCGGCCTCTACGGCGCCGCCCGCTTCAGCCCATTCTCGTGGCTCGTGCTGCGCGGCGGCCTACGCCTCGACGCCTTCGTCTTCGGCGTCGAAGACCGCAATGGACCCGAGGTGGATCGCGGCGGCGAGCGCGAGGCGAGCACCGCCATGGAGGCCTTCGGCTTCGCCGTGCAGCCACGCGGTGGTGCGACCGTGCTGCTCACGCCCTGGCTGAGCTGGGCCACGTCGATCGGCGTGGGCACCCGCTCGAGCGACGCCCAGGCGCTCAGCGACGGCGAGTCGGCGCCCTTCGCGCGCGTCGTGGCGACCGAGACGGGGCTCGTCGCGCGCCAGGATCGCGGTGAGGCCCTGCGCAGCGAAGCCCGGCTCGTCGTCTTCAACACCTACGTGACGAACGATCTCGTCTTCGACGAGCGCGCCGGTCGCAATACGCCGATCGGTGCGTCGAACCGCTTCGGCGGCACCGTCTGGGGCAGGCTCACGCACGGCCCGAGCGGGCTCGACGTGGCGACGAGCCTCACCTACTCGGAGGCCTACCTCACGCCCGAAGACGCCGGGCTCTTCGAGCTCGCAGCAGGTCCGCGCCTGCCCTACGTGCCGCGCTGGGTCTTGCGCAGCGATCTCTCGGAGCGGCGCCCCTTCTCGATCGGCGAGGAGCGCTTCGTGGGCACGGCGGCGCTCGGCCTCTCCTTCGTCGATCAGCGCCCTCTGCCCTTCGAGCAGTTCGGCATCCCCATCGGCACGGTCGACGCCGCGCTCCGCCTGCGCTGGCGCATGCTCGAGCTCGGCGCCGAGGTCACCAACATGTTCGACCGCCGCAACCGCGAGGTCGAGCTCAACTACCCGAGCAACTTCGCCGATCCCGAAGCCCCAGGCTCGCGCCTCCCCGCGAGGCACTTCGTCGCCGGAGCACCCGTGCAGCTGTTCGGCTCGCTCACCGCGTACCTCGACCCATCGGAAGCCACGCCATGAAGCCCTTCGTCACCTCGTCGCGTCTCGCCCCTTCGATGCGAAGCATGGCTCGCTGCGCGCCGTGGTTCGCCCTCGCGCTCTCGGGCGCGCTCGGCGCCGCGGCCTGCGAGCCCGACACGGGCGGTGAGCTGATCGAGTTCGAGCTCTCTCTGGGCGGCCCGCAGGCAGACGACGACGGCCGAGCCCGCTTCGTCACGACCACGGGGTGGACCGTGGAGCTCGACGAGGCCCTGGCCGCGGTGGGGCCCGTCTACGTGCAGGCGAACCCGCCCGCGCTCGCGTCGCTGTTCTCGGCGCCGGGCGACGAGCGCGCGCTGCCGCTCCGCTTGCTCGTACCGCTCGCGCACGCGCACCCGGGTGCGAGCCATTACGACGGAGGCGAAGCGAAGGGTGAATGGCTCGGCCAGGTCCTGGTCGATGCGCTCGCGCCTTCGCCGTCGCTGCGCGTCACCGTGCCTGGAACGGCGGGCGACGTCGCTTCGCTCGAGGTGCACCTCTTGCCGCCGCGCGCGGGGCTCGCCGGTCGTGAGCGGCTCGGCGAGGATCAGCTCCGGGCCTCGGGCCAGGCCGAGAAGGACGGCGTCGTCGTGCGCTTCGCCGGTGGTCTGCGCCTGCCCGCCGAGGCCCAGCAGCGCATCGTGCAAGGGGTCCCGCTCGCCGGCGCGCTCGACGAGGGCTGCGCGCTCTCGGTCGAGATCGACCCGGCCGCGTGGTTCGACGAAGCGAACTTCGACACGCTGCTCGACGCGCCCACCGACGAGCGAGGGCGTCACCTCGTCACCGCGGGCAGCCAGGTCGAGCGCGCGTGGTTCATCGGGGCGCGGAGCCTCTCCCAGGGTGGCGCGGCGCCGACGGCCTTTCGCGCCAGCATCCGCTCGGAGGCTGGGCGATGAGCGGCGGCGCTCGGCGCGTGCTCGCCTGCGCATGGGCCCTGGCTGCGCCGGCGCTCGTCGCCTGCGGCGACGACGCCTCGTCCGGGGGCGGCACGCTCGTCGTGCGCGTCAGCGGCGAGGAGGCCGCCAAACAGGGTTACCCGATGCAACGCGACGGGCAGACCTACGAGTTCGTCGACGGCTGGACGCTCGTCTTCGATCGTTACGTCGTCTCCTTCGGCGACATCGAGGTCGCGACCCAGGACGGGAGCGTCGGGAGCGACGCCGGCCTGCGCTACGTGGTCGATCTCAAGCTCGGCGACCCGGCCGTGGAGACGATCGAGGCGCTCGAAGCGAGGCGTTGGGATGCGATCGGCTTCTCGGTGCTCTCGGCCGACGCGGACAGCGTGGTGGTCGGACAGGTGCGCGACGAAGACCTCGCGCGCATGCGCGACGAGGGCCTCACCTACCTGGTCGAAGGCGTCGCCACGCACCCGGAGAAGGGCGAGCTCCGCTTCTCGCTGCCGATGGTGAACCCCACGCGCAACCGCAATTGCACCAATGGAGTCGACGGCACCGACGGCGTGGTGGTGCGCGAGAGCGCGACCACCGAAGCGGAGATCACCTTCCACGTCGAGCACCTGTTCTGGGACACCCTCGGTGCCGAGCAGGCCCGGCTGCGCTTCGACCCGATCTGGGGCGCCGACCGCGACGGCGACGGCGTCGTCGTGCTCGACGATCTCGCCGCGCAGCGCCTCGCCGATCTGAGGGATCCCTCGGGTGAGCCCCTGCTCGACGAGCAGGGTGCGCCGCTCGTCTACGACCCCGGCTCGATCCCGCTCCCGGACAAGAACCTGCGGGAGTTCGTGCTCGCCACGACGGCGTCGCAGGCGCACCTCAATGGCACGGGGCTCTGCTCGACCCAGCGGCTCTGAGGCGGCGGCCGAGCAGCGCCGCGGAGAGCTCGAGGGGCGAGCGTCGATGGTCCTGAGGCGGCGACCCGGCCGGCGGGCGCGTCGCCGCGCGCCGAGCCTGGCCTCCGCTCAGGAGCCGCTGCCGCTTTGGCATGCCGACCCACACCCTCAGCGTTTGCTCAACGCATTCGCCACCCTGCTCAGGCCCTCGATGCGCGTGAGCCTCTCGGTCTCTTGCGTCTTCAAGCTCTTGCGCAGAGCTTGGAGCTGGTCCTCGGCGGCGAGGATGCGCGTGACGATGGGGCCCGCGCTGCCTGGCCCGGCGCCTTGAGCCTTGTCGCCGCCAGCGGCCTTCAGGTGCTCGCGCAGGCGGTCGGTGTCGCGCGTGAGCTCGTTGATCTCGGCCTTCGTGGACTCGATCTTCTGCTGCAGCTCCTCGACCGCCTTCTGCGCCTTCAGGAGCTCGCCGATGGCGGTCTTCTCGTCGGCGGAGAGGTCCGGCGTCGTGAGCAGCTGAGTCAATCGATCCGAACGCAGCGCGCCGAGCCCGACCGAGCGCGTGAGCCCCTCCACCGAGGTGATGCTCTTCTTGGTCTTGCTGCGCGGGTCGAGCTTCACGATCGCGATGGGGCTCTGGGTCTGGGTGTCGTAATCGAGCGAGTCGGCACCCGTCACCGTCGCGTTGCTCACGATGGGCAGCGCCACGTATGCGCGTCGCGCGAGGCCACTGCGGTTCTCGATCGTCCATTCGTTCTCGGTGGTGCGCAGGGTGTGCTCGACGATGGCGCCATGCTCGAAGGTGACGCGCTTGACGAGCTCGGTCTGCCGGCTCCTGTCCACGCTCAGCTCGACGTCGAGATCCGCGCCGAAGCGCAGGAACCTGCGCTCGTTGGGCTTGAGTCTGTCGATCGCGGCCTCGCCGGCGAAGCCACCGTCGGCGAAGATCGAGATGGGCCCGCTCGGCAAGGTCTGCGAGGTGCTGTTCACGAAGCGCACGCCCGCGCGCGCTTCGTCTCCGGTGCTGCCGAACCAGGTGATGCGCTCGGCGTCGATCTGGGCGCCGACGAAGGGCACGAGCGCCGAGCCGTGCGGGCGCAGATCCAGGCCCTGACCCAGCGTGTACGAGAAGAGCACGCCGGCCTCGACGCCTTGGGCGCTCGCGATGTTGGCCAGGTTGCCGACCGCGAGCAGCGAGCTCGTGCCCGTGCCCACGCCCGCGCCGTACCCGATGGTGCCGATCGAGCCGAGCCCGATGCCCTCGCCTCGACCGCCGCCTCCCTGGCCGATGCCGCTCAGCCCCAGGCCGCCCGCGCCATGGCTGTCGCCGATGTGATCGCCCCAGATCGCGTCGACCGTCTGGCCGAGCAGCTGCGGCACCGTGGAGGCCTCGTTCTCGGGTGTGACGAGCTCGCGCCGCGCATAACGAGGCGCGGCGAGCGGGAAGAGGAACGAGTCGGGCTGACCATTGACGAGCGTGACGCGCACGTCCTTCCAGGCCTCGTCGGTGTCGTTGTGCAGGAGCGCCCAGCCCTGCAGCGTCGCGGCCTGGGCGTCGTCCTTGCCGAGCACCACACGGTAGGTGGTGCGCCACATGGGCGTCTCGGCGACGTAGCCCACGCTGACCGGGCCGCCCTCCATGAGGATGCGCAGCTTGCGCGGCGTGCGTGTGGCGTGCGCGTTGAGCGCGTCGAGCGCCGCGTCGAGCCGCGCCGCGAAGGCCGGATCGGTCGGGCGCACAGAGATGATCTCGTCGGCCGAGAGCTTGCGGATCGCGCCGCCGTCGCCGGCGAAGAGCAAGGTCGGCCCGGGCGGCGGCTTCGCCTCGCTCGGCGCGCTGCCGTCCTTCGAGGGCGCGGGCACCGGCGCGGGCTCGGGCGGCAGCACGTCGATGATGCGCCCGCGCAGCGTGGCGCCGCGCGGCTCGACGAGGCTCAGCTCGACGTGCGTGCCCTCGAGGCTCGCGAGCATGTCGAAGTGCGTGACGGGGGCGTCGGCGTCGAGCGGCAGGCCCGCGAGCGCGCGTCCCATCGCACGCGAGACGCTGCTGCCGAACTCCACGCCCGCCACACGGCGCTCGCCGCCGTCGCCGAGCACCACGAGCGTCTTCAGCGCGTCGTCGAGGTGGCCCGCGGGCACCGGCAGGCTCGCGAGCTCGGCACCCGCGATCGTGCCGGAGCGCTCGAAGTAGCCCACGCCGGTCTCGTAGAGGTGCACCGTGCGCAAGGGCAGCACGGCGTCGGCCGAGCGCGGCGCCTCGGTGGCGTGGCAGCCGGCGAGCCCTGCGCTGAAGAGCGCGGCGAGCGGTGTGGCGAAGGAGAAGAAGGTGAGCGAGGTCGAGCGCATGCGGCCAGGACACCACCTGAGGCGCGGAGTTCCCAGCGCGCTCTCGCCTCACTCGGGCGGCGCGCCCATGCGCGGGCCTTCGCCGAGCACGTCGCGGATCGTCGTCTCGGCGATCCACGTGCCCACGCGATCGGTGGCGCGCCTCGCGAAGGGCCCGGCGCGCTCGAGCCCGGACTGCAGGATCGCGGCGGCGGGCACGGCGCCGAGCAGCGCGCGACGCAAGGGCGCGCGGGGCAGGGCGAGCTCGTCGGCGAGGGCGTCGCCGACCATGCGGCGGCTGAGCTCGGCGATGGTGTCGTAGCCGAGGTAGAAGGGCGGCCGGCCCGCCATCGTGCGCAGCAGGTTCTCCGCGAGCTCTTGGCTCTCGCTCGTGGGGTGGAACTGGCGCTTCGTGACCTGCGCGTAGAAGGCCTCCTCTTCGTCGATGTCGCGCGTGAGCAGCTCGGGTGTCACACCCATGAGCTCGCCGACCCAGCGGAAGGTCGCGTGGTTCGACACCTCGTCTTCGCGTGTGATCGGCACACCGAGCGCCGCGAGCCCACGCCGGTACACGTAGCCGAACATGAGCAGCGTGGTCGCGTAGTCCTCCTGGTTCACCGGCACACCCCAGGCCGGATCCCAGTCGCTGCGTTTCTGCACGTGGCGGCGCACGAAGGCGTGCACGAGGCGCAATTGAACGACCTCGCGGAAGGCCGCGCTGCCCGGGCGCGCGCCCTCGCAACGCGCGATCTCGAAGGTCCACGCGGCGGTCTCGTGCAGGCGCTTGAGCGTGTCGCCCGTGAGCCTGCCGGTGCGCACGAGCACACGCGCGGCGCCGAGCGGCGCGTAGGACTCGAGCAGGCTGCCGCCGAGCAGCGCGAGGCCCGACTGCAGCGCGTAGCGGCGCGCGAGCTCGGCGCTCTTCGACATGAGCGCGAAGTCGACGCCCTCCGGCGGCGAGTTCACACGATCCAAGAGGCGCCTGCAGGGGCCCTCGCCGGCCTCGGCGATGCGCTCTGCGGCCTCGAGCGGATCGCTGCCGCGCTTGGCGAGGCGCACGAGCTCGCCCACCGCTTCGTCGGCGAGCGGGTCGCCCTCGTGCCTCAGCGCGTCGAGGCGCGCATCGCCGTAGGGGCTCGGCCTGGGGGCGTCTTCGCGGCAGCGGATCCAGCGTCGCACGCCCGCAGTATCGCAGAGCCAGGCGCGCGATGCGCCGCAGCTTCTGCGCGATGGGCCGGCGCCGCGCTCGGGCCGCCGCGCCGTGTAAGCTACGCCCCACGATGGCCGAGCACCCGACCCAGTTCCGTGACCACCACGAGCTCGCGAAGCTCCCCTGGTTCGATCTCGAGGGCGGCGAGCTCGTCGTCGACCCGTCGATCGGCCCGGCGATCGACGTGCATACGCACCTCGCGCTCTCCTACGTGCTGCCCACGCGCCTCGACCTGAACCGCGAGTGGCCGCGCACCGAGCACTACCTGCCGCTCGAGCGCCCGCTCGATCTCGACGTCTACGCCAACCGCAACTTCAGCGCCGAGGACCTGAAGCGCCTCGAGAAGGACCTCACGCTCGGCGCCGTCACCGCCTCGGGCATGCGCCGCACGCACACGCTGCCGAACCTCGCGCGCGAGATGCGTGGCCTCTCGATCAAGAGCTCGGTCTTGCTGGCGATCGACTTCGCGCTGCTCTCCGACAACGCCGGCGAGTGGCTCGCCGCCGCGCGCGGCAAACCCGAGTTCGTCGTCTTCGGCTCGGTGCACCCCTACCGGCCGCGCGTCGCGGCACAGCTCGATCGACAGCTCGCGCTCGGCGCGCGCGGCATCAAGGTGCACCCGGCGGTGCAGATGATCCTGCCGCAGGATCCGCTCGCGATGCGGCTCTATCGCCTCTGCGGAGAGCGCAAGCTGCCGGTGCTCTTCCACTGCGGGCCCGTCGACATCGAGCCGCCGCTCGGGCGCTACTTCTCGCAAGTACGCCATTACCGGAGGCCCATCGAGAAGAACCCCGACACGACCTTCGTGCTCGGCCACTCCGGCGCGCTGCAGATGGAGGTCGCGATCGAGCTCTGCAAGCAGAACCCGAACGTCTACATGGAGATCTCCTCGCAGTCGGTGAGCAACGTGCGCAAGCTGCTCGACGAGGTCGACCCCACGCGCCTGCTCTTCGGCAGCGATTGGCCCTTCTATCACCAGGCGATCCCGCTCGCGAAGCTGCTCATCGCCACCGAGGGGCGCGAAGAGCTGCGGCGCGCGGTGCTCTACGACAACGCCGCGCGCCTGCTCGGGCTCGCTCCTTCCGCGGCCTAGGCCTTCAGCAGTCGCTCGGGCAGGTGAAGGCGCTCTCGCCGCAGAAGCCCTCGCAGAAGCCGTTGCCGCAGATGCAGAGCCCGAGGCAGTCGGGCTGGCAGTTGAAGACCGACTCGCCGCAGCTCGGGTCGCAGAGGCCGTCGCCGCAGGCGCAGCTGCCGTTGCAGTCGAGCGGGCAGCTCGAGGGATCCTCGAAGCAGGTCGCCTGGCAGACGCCGTCGCCGCAGGCGCAGGTGCCGCAGTCGTTCGGGCAGACGAAGGGGTTCTCCCCGCAGAAGGCCTCGCAGACGAAGTTGCCGCAGGCGCAGGGCGCGAGGCAGTCGGGCTGGCAGCTCAGCACGCTCTCGCCGCAGCTCGGATCGCAGAAGCCGTCGCCGCACTGGCAGAAGCTGCCGCAGTCGAAGGAGCAGCTGAACGGATCCTCGCCGCAGGAGGGGTCGCAGAAGAAGTCGCCGCAGGTGCAGGCGAACTGGCAGTCGAAGGCGCAGGTGTCGATCGTCTCGCCGCAGAAGGGGTCGCAGAAGAAGTCGCCGCACTGGCAGGACGAGAAGCAGTCGTTCGGGCAGCTCGTCGTGTCCTCGCCGCAGGCCGGATCGCAGAAGAAGTCACCGCACTGGCAGCTCGTCGCGCAGTCCTGGCCGCAGCTCGTGACGTTCTCTCCGCAGGCGGGGTCGCAGAGGCCGTCGCCGCACTGGCACCCCAAGCAGTCCTGGGCGCAGCTCGAGGCCGTCTCACCGCACTGGGGCCTGCACTGGCCGTCGCCGCAGACGCACTGGAAGCAGTCCGAGGGGCAGCTCGCGGTCGTCTCGCCGCACTGCGGCTCGCAGGCGAGGTTGCCGCATTGGCAGGCGACGGCGCAGTCGCCCGGGCAGGAGATGAAGCTCTCGCCGCACTCGGGCTGGCAGCTTCCGTTGCCGCATTGGCAGGCCTGGCCGCAGTCCTGGTTGCAGCTCGCGGCGCTCTCGCCGCACTGGGGCTGGCAGACGCCGTTGCCGCACTGGCAGGCCTGGCCGCAGTCCTGCGGGCAGGTGGTGCCGGTCTCGCCGCACTGGGGCTGGCAGGCGCCGTTGCCGCAGAGGCAGTCGACGAAGCAGTCCTGGGGGCAGCTCTGGGTCGTCTCTCCGCACTGGGCCTGGCACTGCGCATTGCCGCAGACGCAGGGCTGACCGCAGTCGCTCGGGCAGGTGGAGCTCGTCTCTCCGCACTGGGGCTGGCAGCTCCCGTTGCCGCAGATGCAGGCCGCACCGCAGTCGCTGGGGCAGCTCTGGGCGGTCTCGCCGCACTGGGGCTGGCAGGCGCCGTTGCCGCAGACGCAGGCCGAGCCGCAGTCGCTGGCGCAGGTCTGCGCGTTCTCCCCGCACTGGGGTTGGCAGAGGCCGTTGCCGCAGAAGCAGGGCTGGCCGCAGTCGCCCGGGCAGGTCGCCGCGGTCTCGTTGCACTCGGGCGCGCAGAGGCCGTCGCCGCAGAGGCACTGGAAGCCACAGTCCTGCGGGCAGCTCTGGCTCGACTCGCCGCAGGCCGGCTGGCAGAGGCCGTCGCCGCAGAGGCAGGCCTGGCCGCAGTCTTGCGGGCAGCTCTGGCTCGACTCGCCGCACTGCGGCTGGCACTGACCATTGCCGCAGACGCAGGGCTGGAGGCAGTCCTGCGGGCAGACGTTCTGGTTCTCTCCGCACTGTGGCTGGCACTGGCCATTGCCGCAGAAGCAGGCCGCGCCGCAGTCCTGCGCGCAATTGCCCTGGTTCTCGCCGCACTGTGGCTGGCACTGACCATTGCCGCAGAAGCAAGGCCCCGCGCAGTCGATCGCGCAGCTCGCTTCGCTCTCGCCGCACTGTGGCTGGCAGAGGCCGTTGCCGCAGAGGCAGGGGTTGCAGTCGTCGGGACAGGTCGCGGCGCTCTCGCCGCACTGTGGCTGGCAGGTGCCGTTGCCGCAGACGCAAGGCGGCCCGCAGTCGAAGGGGCAGGTGCCCTGGCTCTCGCCGCACTGCGGCTGACAGAGGCCGTCGCCGCAGAAGGTGTCGATGCAGCCGCCGCAGTCCTGCGGGCAGTCGAAGGCGTTCTCGAAGCACTCCTCGCGACAGAACCCGTCGCCACAGAACGAGCTCGTGCAGTCGGTGGCGCAGTCGATCGGGCAGCTCTCTTGGTTCTCGCCGCAGGCGAAGCTGCAGCTCCCGTCGCCGCAGAAGGCATCGACGCAGTTCGCGCAGTCCTCGGCGCAGGTCTGCACGCTCTCGCCGCACGCGGCGTCGCAGAGGCCGTCGCCGCAGGCGCAGCCCTCGACGCACTCGCGGAGCTCGGCGTCGCAGCGTGTGCCTTCGTCGCAAGCCGTGCAGGCCTCACCTTCGCTGCCGCAGGCGGCGTCGGTGCGGCCCGGCACGCACTGGCCCTCGTAGCAGCAGCCGGTGCAGTTCTCCGGGCCGCAGTTGCCGCTCGAGCCGCCTTGGCCGAAGGGCTCCACCTGCGAGCGCCCGCAGGCGCTCAGCGCGAAGGCGAAGAGCGCGAGGAGAAGGAGGTGGAGGGCTGCGGCACGAGGCGAGCGCATGCCGCGAGACTATCCCCGGCCGGGTCGCGCGGGCAGCTTCGCGCGCGTTCAGCCCCGCCCCGCTGCGGCTCAATCCGCCGAGGAGAAGACGACCTTGCCGACCTGGGCCTCCTGGTCGGCCGCGGCCTCGCGCTCGGCCTCGACGGCGCGCGCCTCGAGCTCCAGATCGCGGAAGCGATAGCGCAGCTCGCTCGCGCCCGACTCGAGGTCGATATCGCCCCCGAGCGCGACGAGCTCCCTGCGCAGGGCCTTCGGCTCGGGATCCGAGCCGCTCGCGACGCGGTAGCGGCGCTGGATCTCGGCCTCGGCGACGCCACCCGAGGGCGCCGCCTCGAGCACCGCTTGCAGCACGGCGCGGCGGCCGTTCTCGCGATCGACGCGCCGCTTGCGCAGCGGGCGCAAGAGCAGCCTTCCGAGCGGCAGCGCGAAGAGCAAGAGCGAGAAGACGAGCGGCACGAGGCCGAGCGCGAGCGGCGTGCCCGGAGGCGGCAGATCGATCGCCGGCACACCCTGGAACATCGCCCACATGCGCTCGAGCGTGAGGCCGTTCGAGACGACGAAGAGCGAGGCGATGAGGTTGAAGGCGTTGAGCGCGCCGATGAGCAGGTTGCTGCCCACGGGGTTGCCCGTGATCGGTGGGAGCTCGACGCGCCGCTCCCAGATGGGCCTCGCGCCGCTCGCCTGCGCGCGCAGGTCGGCGGTCTTACGGAGGTCGGGGAACCGATAGAAGATGCCGCCCTCGTCGGAGACCTCGACCTCGCCGTCGTAGTCGACGAGCAGGCGCGAGAGCAGCGGGTCGACCTCGGCGCGCGAGAGCCCCGTGACGCGCAGCACGTCGCCGAGCCCGATGCGGCCCTTCTTGGCGCGGATCTCCGCGAGCACGGCCTTCTTCGCGGCCTCGGGGTCGATCGCGGGCGCGGGTGGACCGAAGAAGAAGCGGTCGACGCGCTCGTAGAAGGGAGGGCCTTCGTCGCGGCGCGACCGACCCGTACCGGCCCAGCGACGAGGGCGCTCGTGGTCGGTGCGCCAGAGTGGGTGGTAGCTGAAGAAGAAGGCGTCGGCGAGCAGGCGGAACAGGAAGTAGGGGAAGAGCGAGCCCCCGCGCGAGTCACCTCGGTCGCTCGACGACGACGACGAGGAGCGCGCGAAGAAGAGCCCGAGCATCATCGCGAGGAAGATGACGACGTAGCCCACCAGCACGATGGCCACCCAGGCGCGCACGACGAAGCGCGCGGCGCCACCGAGGGCTCGGCCCACCGAGGCCATGAAGCGCGCGAGCCCCTCCTTTCGCTCCCAGGGCTTCGAGAAGCCGTGTGGGAAGCCGAAGAGCAGCTCGCCCGACTCGGTGGCCTCGAGGTGACCGCGGTACTCGGCGACGAGGGCGTGCAGTCCGCGCTCGGCCTCGGCGAGCGAGAGCCCACTCGCGGCGGCGGCGTCGGCGACGGTGAGCTTGGCCGGCGGCGAGACGAGCGCGGACTCGAGGATGCGCGCGCTGGCGTCGGGCGTGAGGGGCACGCCGCGAGCGTAGCGCCCTCGGCGGGGCATGCACGGGCGCGCGTGAGGCCTGCGCGCCCCGTGCAGGCTTCAGGGGCCGATCACGCGGTTCCGGCCGCTCTGCTTGGCCTGGTAGAGGCGCGAGTCGGCGGCGTGCAGGAGCGCCGCGCGCTCGGCGGCTTGCCCGGGGTCGGCCGTGGAGGCGACGCCTCCGCTGGAGGTGATGCGGATCGGCGTGCCGTCGAAGAGGATCGTCGCGCCCTCGATGTTCGCGCGGACGCGTTCGGCGAGCGCGAGCGCGTCTTGGCTGGTGGCGCCGCGCAGGAGGATCACGAACTCCTCACCGCCGTAGCGCGCGAGCACGTCTTCGGGGCGCACCGTCTCCTTGAGGAGCGCGGCGACGCGCACGAGCACGGCGTCGCCGGCGAGGTGGCCGTAGGTGTCGTTGACCTTCTTGAAGTGATCGACGTCGCTGATGACCACCGCGAGCGGCGTGCCGTGGCGCTGCGCGTGGGACAGCTCGGTGACGATGCGGTCCTCGAAGTACTTGCGGTTGTAGATGCCCGTGAGGCCGTCGAGGATCGCCGCTTCGTAGACCTTGCGCAGCGCGGCCTCTTCTTCGGCGTCGGCCAGCGAGAAGCGCAGCAGCGTGCTCAGGCCGAGCTGGATGCGGTCGCCGTTGCGCAGCGCCTGGGGCCGCTCGAGCTTGATGTTGTTCACGAAGGTCCCGTTGCGGGAGCCCTCGTCGCGCAGGAAGTACTCCGCGCCGACGCGCATCACGCGCGCGTGTACCCGCGAGAGGCTCGCGTCGTCGAAGGCGAAGGTGCACTCCGGAGAGCGGCCGAGCATCACGGTCTCTTCGGTGGGCAGGCGCAGGAGCTTGCCGGCCTCGAGGCCGCTCGCGATCGTGAGGATGCCGTTTCGGCGCGCCGTCAACGGCTCGACCTCGACCAGCTGCGTCTCTACGCCGCTCGGCGGAGGCCGGAAGGTGGGACCACTCATCGCCGCTCAGGTTCGCTCCTCTCGGGCCGGACGTAAAGACGTCCAGGCGGGTTCTCGCCGTTCGGTGCAGCTTCGCGCGCGCCACGGCTGCGCTCGGCGCGGTACACTGCGTGCCCATGCGACCCTCGGCTTCACTGCTCCTCTCCGCTTCGCTCCTCTCTCTCGCGCTCGTCGCTTGCGGCGACGACACCGGCGGTTCGGGAGGCGGCGGCACGGGTGGTGGCGGCCAGGGAGGCGGCGCGACCGTCCAGCCGGTGTGCACCGATCCTTCCGACGTGGTCTGCGAAGACCAGGTCGTGCTGCTGATGAACCTGCAGAACGACCGCGCGCCCGGCCTGGTGGGCAACACGGCCGACGGCGCGGGCTGGATCTCGACCGTCGACGCGACCGCCGGTGGCGCGTTCACCGAAGACCCGCACTCCTACGTCTACGCGCGCTTCACCGATCAGGGCCTCGTGAAGGTCGAGCTCAGCGACGAAGAAGCGCTCGTGTCGATGGATTGGGACATCGCCTTCCGGCGCTACGTCGTGCGCATCAACAGCGGCAACTCGGGCCCCTCCTGCGTGACGGCCGCGCGTGTGCCCGGCTCGGAGGGCTACGAGGCGCTCACGAGCGCACCCGACGACCTCACGCTGCGCACCGACGAGTATTTCACCCCGCCCGACAGCTGCGAGATCATCGCCGACGGCACCGGCCTGCCCGGATCGCCCGCGACCGCGCTCTCGAGCTACTGGACCTACCCCGGCTGCGTGCAGATGACGGGCAACGTCTTCGTCGTGCAGACGGCCGACGGTCGCAAGCTCAAGCTCATCGTCGACAGCTTCTACAGCGCCGCGGCGCAGGAGCAGTGCCAGACCCAGGCCAGCGTGCCCGCGAGCAACAGCGGCTCGGCGAACTTCAGCCTGCGCTGGTCGTACCTGTGAGCGCGCGCTCGCGGCTCCGGTCGCGCTGGTTCGGCGCCGTCGGTGCGGCGCTCGCGAGCGCTCTCTCGCTCGCGGCCTGTGCGATCGAGGGCGAGCTGCCGGCGGGAGAGATCGGCGAGCCGGGCCACGAGCACGGCCCCGGCGCCGCGCTGCTCGTGCGCCCCGACTCCCCGAACAGCGGGCTGCAGTTCCGCTTCGACCCGGAGGACGTCGTCGAGCGGCACGCCTCACCCGGTGGTCGCTTCGCCGTGCACTACACCCGCGCGGGTCGCAACGCGGTGCCCTCGGCCGACGCCGACGCTTCGGGCGTGCCGGACTTCGTCGAAGAGGTTGGGACGATCTACGACGAGGTGCTCGCCTACTACGAGGGCGAGCTCGGCTTCCGCGCGCCGATCTCCGATGCCGCCGCGAGCCCCAACGGCGGCGACGATCGCTTCGACGTCTACCTCGTCGACTTCAACGGCGTGGGCGACGGCAACTACCGCAACGACGGCTGCCTCTCCGAGAACGGCGATCGCTGCTTCGGATACATGATCCAGGAGAACGACTACGCGGGTTATGGCTACCCCTCGACGTCGATCGCGAACCGCATCCTCGCGAGCCACGAGTTCTTCCACGCGGTGCAGGCCGCCTACGACATCGGCCAAGGCGGCGTGTTCGCCGAAGGCACGGCGGTCTGGGCCACCGAAGCCTTCGACCCGACGCTCAACGACTTCGAGTATTTCGTGAGCGGCTACCTGAGCAACCCCGATCAGCCGCTCGATACGCCGCTGCCTGGACCGGTCGACCCATTCAGCTATGGCAGCGCGATCTTCTTCCAGTACCTCGAGGAGGCGCACGGCGACGGCACGGTGCGCGCGCTGTGGGAAGCGGCGGAGAACGGCGCGGGCGGCGTCGCGGATCCGAAGTGGCTCGAGCGCCTCGACGCCGTGCTCGGCGCACGGAGCGGCGCGACCTTCGCCGAGGCCATCGTCGAGTTCGCGACGTGGAACCTCTACACCGCGCAATACGCCGACCCGACGAAGGCCTACGCGCGCGGTCAGGTCTACCCGCGGGTGCGCATCGACGACGTCGGCGCGCCCTACGAGAACGCGCGACTGCGCGTCTACCACGCCTCGTCGCACTATTTCGGGCTCGCGCCCTCGGGGCGCGCGGCGATGACGGCCGCGCTCGTGCCCGAGAACGGCGACCCCGCCTCGCTCGAGGGGCTGACGCTGCTCCTGGCGACGCAGACGGGCGCCGAGGTCGGAGGGCCGGTCGACGCGACCAACGAGCGCGCGACGATCGACACCGCTTCGGCAGACCGGCTCGTCGTCTACGTGGTCAACGCCGCCACGGGCGGGCAATCGAAGCGCCCCGGCCTCTGCGCGGGCACGCCCGAGGAGGTCGAGGCCTGCGTGGCGAGCCTCGGCGGTGGGGTCGGCGCGGGTGGTGGTGGTGCGGGCGGCGCGGGCGCGGGTGGCGGCGACGCGATCGACGGTGAAGACGACGGCGGCTGCGGCTGCCGGGCGGTCGGCGGCAGCGCTGGCACCGCGGGCGGCTCCACCGACGAGGACCGGTTTGCGTTGGGCGTCGGGCTCGCAGCGGCGCTCGTCGCCGCGCGGTTCCAGCGGCGGAGCCGGCGCGCGAAGCTACGGTAGCGCCTTCGCTCGCTCCAACGCGGACGACCAGAACGCGAGGTCTTCGGGCGTCTCGCCGTTGTTCTCCATCTGGAGCCACGCGCAGATGGCCTCGAGCTGGGGCACGTCGAATAGCTGGCTGCGCCGTTCGAGTGCCGTGCGCGCACCTGGCGTGAGTGGCGAGAGGTCGAGGTAGGTCGATTCGCGAACCCAGCCGGCCTCAGGTTTCACGTCGTCACTCTCCAGCGCCGCATAGAGGAAAGCCGGCAGAACCACGACGAATCCTTCGTCGGTGACCCAGTTGCTCATCGACCGGTTCGACGCGAGCTCCTGGAGCGTCCACTCTCGCCAGCTGCGCCCCGAGGCCATCTTCGCGATGGCCTGCGGCTCAGGATAACGAACGTCGTACACGAGTGTGGCCGGATCCTGCGCCGGCGACGTATTCGGAAACGCCTCCAGAATCATGTGCCGAACCGCAGCAGCACGGGCTTCGTCCCAGGTGACTTCGACCATGCCACCCGGCATGTCGCCGTATTCATCGCCTATCGACACAGCTTCTTGCCTTGCTTGTAGTCGAGGACATCACGGCAGTGGGATTCGTTCTGGCTGGCCTTGCGGTACCGCTCAAGCCGAGGTTCGCTCAGTTGGCCGTTGAAGCACACGCGAAATTTGTCGAGTGCGGACTTGATGGCCCCCGCGTTCGAGATCTTTTCGGCCATCGACTTACAGTCCGCCTTTGTCTCCTCCTTCTTTTCGTCGCACTTGTCGGGTTTCTTCCAAGCTGCGCCGACTGCGTCAAGGCGTTCCTTGTAGTCGGTGCAGCTCGAGCAGATGTCGTGCTTCAGCTTGTGCTCCACGAGCCCTGTGCAGTCTGCATGGACCTCGGCAATCCTCTCGTGCTCCGCTCGATGCTTCTCGTCGCCCCCACGTTCGCTATTCGGTGGTCGGAAACAGGTATCCATCTCGGCCCATCGCGCGTCTGCGCAGGCTTTCGCCCTTCCCCGGCGCTGCTCGAGCTCAGTACAGTCGGCGTCTTTCGCGTCGAGCTTCGCGACGTCCTTGCATGAGAGTTTGCCGCTCTCCTTGCATGCTCGATCCGTCTCGGCATGCAGCGTGGCGTGCGTGTCCTCGGAACAGTTTCCGGGAGGGGGGCAGTTCTCGGAGCTTGGGCAGGCGTGGCAGCGTCCTCCTTCGCACACGCCGGTCTGGCACTCGCCGTTATGCTCGCAGGCCTCGCCCCCTTTCTTGCCGGGCGCAGCTGAACCCGCCCCCGCGACTTCCCAGGGAGGGAACGCCACGACGACGACGGCGAGCAGCGATGCGAACGCTAGGGCATGGCGAGAGGTTCTCGAGGGCGCTGTTCGCTCTGCTGAATCCAGGGTCAATTGGGTCATCCTTCTGTCACTTCATTGGGTACCACGACGTACTTCTTCCAGGATTCGGCACGGGCTCAGCGCCGGCGGCGGCGCGCGATGGCGCAGACCGCGACGAGGGCGAGCACGCCGGCGTGGCGACCCGTGGCTGCGCCTCGCCCCGGAAGCATGCAGCCGCAACCTCCTTCGTCGACGATGCCGTCGCCGTCGTCGCTGCCGCCGCCCCCGGCGCCGCCTCCGCCGGAGAGCCCGAGCGCGACGCGCAGCGCCTCGGCGGGCTGGATGATGCCATAGCCATAGACGAGGTCGTGGCCCTGGGCGTCGGGCTCGGCGTAGGGCGCGGGGCGCGTGGTCTCGATGAGGATCTGCGACAGCTCGGCCCCCGTCTTCTCGGGGGCTGCGCTCACGAGCAGGCCGGCGACGCCGGCGGCGACGGGGCAGGCCGAGGAGGTGCCGCCGAAGAGGCTCGTATAGTCGCTCGGGTCGTCGCCGCCCGGGCCCTGGATATCGGTCGTGAGCGTGCCCGTGGGCGCGACGACATCGAGCGAGCGCCCTCGGTTCGTGAAGGGCGTCGAGTCGTCGAAGTTGTTCACCGCGCCGACGCAGATCACGCCCTCGACCGCCTGCAGCTCGTCGTCGCCGATCTCGCGATCGTCGTTGCCCGCCGCGAAGAGCACCATCGCGCCTTTGCCGCCGCGCCCGTTGGTGGCGACCTCCACGATCGCGCTCTCGAGCGCGCTCGGCACCGGGATCGCCTGCACGAAGCCCCAGCTGTTCGAGACGACCGAGGCCTCGGTCTCGAGCGCGTACTGGAAGGCCTGCACGTCGGCAGAGAGCGGCGTGGGTGCGTCGGAGAGCATGCGCACGCAGCGCACGCGGCACTCGGGGCAGCCGCCCGCGATGCCCTCGTCGTTGTCGGTCGACGCGCCGACGATGCCCGCGCATTGCGTGCCGTGCGCCGCGCCTTGATCGCTCGCGAGGTAGCTCGGGTCGTCGTCGCCGTCGACCACGTCGCGCCCACCGTCGAGCTTGTCGACCAGGTCCGGGTGCGTCATGTCGCAGCCGGTGTCGACGACGACGATCGAGGTGGTCGCGGAGCCGCGCGTATAGCCCCAGGCCTCGGTCATGCCGAGGTTGTCGAAGTACCACTGCCCAGCGAAACGAGGATCGTTCGGCGTGTAGGGCGCGGGTGGGTCCTGGAAGCGACGCCGCGCGAGGTAGAGGTTCGGCGAGGCCGCGCGCACGCCACGCGCACGCGCGGCGTCGCTCGAGAGGCGCTCGGCGAGCGCGAGGCCGTCGCGCTCAGCCGCGTCCGGCCCCTCTTCGACCAACCCCTCTTCCACCAACCACAGCCCGATCGACGGCATGAGCGCGCGCACCGGGCGCAGGCCGAGCGCCTCGAGCGCCTCGACGCCCGCGCCCGGCTCGAGCTGCACGATGGCGCTGCGATCGACGTGCGCGGTCGCGTGACGGCCGTCGGCGTAGCGCAGCGCGACCGGCACGAGCTCCTCGCCGAAGGCGTCACGCTCGGCGGGGCCGAGGCGCTCGACGTCGACCCGCTGGCCCCGGTCGACGTAGTGCGCGAGCCGCGAGGGCTCGAGCGTGGGTGAAGCGGATGCGCTCGCTGCGGCGGCGAGGCCGACGAAGAACGCGGCGGTGCCGATGAGCGTGCGCATCCGGGGCCTCACGCGCGCTTCACCGACTCGATGGTGACGAGCTCGAGCGGCGCGTCCTTCTGGAAGGGGCCGCCGGAGCCGGTGCGCAGGCCCTTGATGCGGTTCACGACCTCCATGCCCGCCGTGACCTTGCCGAAGACCGCGTAGCCCCAGCCGCGATCGTTCTTCGCGGTGTGATCGAGGAAGGCGTTGTCGCCGACGTTGACGAAGAACTGCGCCGTGGCCGAGTGCGGATCGCTGGTGCGCGCCATCGCCACGGTGCCGATCACGTTCTTGAGGCCGTTGTCGGCCTCGTTCTCGACCGGCGCGCGCGTGGGGCGCTTCTCGTAGGCGCCGTCGTAGCCTCCGCCCTGCACCATGAAGCCGTCGATGACGCGGTGGAAGATCGTGCCGTCGTAGTGGCCGCTGTCCACGTACGCGAGGAAGTTCGCGACGGTCTTGGGTGCGCGCGCGGCGTCGAGCGCGATGGTGAAGCTTCCGTGGTTCGTGGTGACGACGACTTGGGTCTCGCTCATGCGTGGCAGCGTAGCTCGCGCCGGCGCATCCGAGAACCTCGGCGGCTCAGAGCCCGCGCTCGGCCGTCGCCACCACGTAGACCTCGGACGGACGCGCCTTCACCATCTGGGAGAAGCGCACCGCGGCGGGCGTGGGCACCCGCGCGAGGTGGTCGAAGGCGGCGGGCGGCAGCGTCTGGTAGACGAGCCTCGCTTCGACGCGCTGGACCTGAGCGGCGTTCGGCACGCGGTAGCTCACGCGATCGCTGCCGGCGACGAAGCTCGCGTCGCCGCTCGTGCCTCGAGGCTTGGTCCACGAGGCCCAGGGGCCGCCTTCGGACCAGCCGGACGGCAGGATGCGATCGTCCTTGAGGTAGCTCGCGGCCGCGAGCGGGCGGTGCGTCGGCTTGCCGGCGAGATCGCCCGGCACGGACTCCCAGACCTGCACCTCGCCCGGCGCGACCTCGTCGAGGTGCGGCAAGAGCGTGCCGACGCCGTCGATGGACTCGCCGTCGCCGCCGAGGATGCGACCGTCGGTGCTCCATCGGCCGCTCTCGTAGACGACGGCGTCGCCCGCGCCGAGCGCGCGCAGGTGGATCCAGAGCCTGCGCCCTGGGTAGCCGGTGGGCAGTTTGTGGCCCGTCTGGTTGTAGACGGTGATCGGCACGACGAGCTCGCCGCCCTGGACCGTCGGCGCGGCGATCTCGAGGCGCGCGGCCGTCGCGAGGTGCGCCTTGCTGCGCTCGGAGGCCGCGTAGAGCTCCTCCTCGGGGATCTCCGAGCCCGTCCACGCGAGGTTGTCGCCGAGGATCGACAGCATGTAGGCGTTGGCGCCCACGAAGGAGTGCACGCCATAACGATTGCGCGGCGCGAGATCGGCCGGGTAGGTCGCGATCGGCGTGCTGATCGAGTCGCCGGCCGAGTCGGTCGAGGGCAGGTGGCAGGTGCTGCAGGGTTTGGAGCCGACGTGCGAGGAGTTCTCCCACTCGAGAAACGGCGCCTGCTCGACGAAGTCGCCGAGTTTGCTGCCGTCGGCGCCGGTGATCGGCGTGACGACCGTGTGGCAGGTGGCGCAGAGGCTGCTCTCGACGATGTGCGCCGAATACGCGGGTGTGTAATCGAGGAAGAACTCCATCGGCTGCGTATTCGGTCCGGTGTGTGGCCCATACACACGCCGGTCGTAGCCGACCGAGAAGCCACCCGAGAAGCTCGCCGCGGTGCCGAGCGCCTCGTCTTCGATCTGGTGGCAGAGCGCGCAGGCGACGCCGTCGCGGCCGAGGTTCGCGGCGTCGGAGCTGCCGCTGAGCAGCTCGTCGAGGGAGAGGTGTTCGCCGCGGGCTCGGGCCTCCTCGGAGCCGGCGGGCGCGTGGCAGCGGATGCACATGGCCTCCACCTCTGCGCGTGCGTCGCCCGCGAGCGCGAGCTCCTCGCTCACGACGGCGAGGTAGTAGGGGTCGCGCGCCGCGAAGGCCATCATCGAGCTCTGCCACTGGTAGCCGGGCGAGAGATCCTCGCCGCTCACCGGATCCTTCATGGCGCTCGAGCTGCCCGCGTAGTGGCATTGGTTGCAGGCACGCGAGGTCTCGAAGCGATCGGTGCTGGTGGGGCTCACCGGCGCGATCGGCCCGAGCGGGTCGGGCAAGACGAGCTCCCCGCCTTCGCCGCCCGAGCCCGAGCCTCCCGCGCTCGACGCGCCTGCGCCGCTGCTCGAGCCGTCGTCGCCGCAGCTCGAGGCGCCGAGCAGGGCCGCGCCGAAGACGCCGAACAGCAAGAGCGCGCTGCGGCTCCACACGGGAAGGACGAGGTAGCGCATCGACCACGATCGTCCCAGATCCGAGGCGGAGGCGTCAGCGCAATGTGTGCGGCTCCGACGAGGCGCGCGCTGACCTAACGTCGACCCCGCGCCGCGTCTTCGGCTCTCGTCTACGAGAGTGTGCGCTCTCGGGAGCGAGAGCGCCCACCTCTTCGCACAGGCGCCGCCGCGCTAGGCCGCGAGGCGCTCGCCCTCTTCCTCGAGGATCGCGAGGCACTCGGCGAGCGAGTCGGTGAAGAGCAGGCGCTTGCGGATCGCCGAGGCGCCGGGCAGGCCACGCAGGTAGCCCGTGAGGTGGCGGCGCGTGACGCGCACGCCGTGCTGCTCTCCTCGGGCCTCGACGTTGGCGACGAGGTGCTCGCGGCAGAGCGCGAACCTGTCGGCGGGGGTGGGCAGCGTCGGCTCCACGCCGGTGTCGAGCAGGGTGCGCGCCTCGCGGAAGACCCAGGGGTGATCGATCGCCGCGCGGCCGATCATCGCGCCGTCGCAGCCGGTCTCCTCGAAGGCGCGGCGCGCGTCGTCGGCCGTCTTGATGTCGCCGTTGACGACGACCGGGATGGAGACGGCCTCCTTGGCCTTGCGCGCCCAGCTCCAGTCGGCGCTGCCCGAGTGGCCCATCTGCGCGGTGCGGCAGTGGATCGTGAGCGCGCGCACGCCCGCGTCTTCGAGCCTGCGCGCCAGATCGACGATGGGCATCTCGTTCTCGGGCCCGTAGCCGATGCGCGTCTTCACCGTGAGCGGGAGCGAGATCGTCTTCGCGAGCAGGGTCGCCATGGCGACCATCGCCTCGGGCTTGCGCAGCCAGCCCGCGCCCGCCCCGCGCCCGGCGATCTTCGGCACCCAGCAGCCGCAGTTGACGTCGACGAAAGCGGGCTGGGCCTCCTCGGCGACGCGCGCGGCCTCGGCGAGGCGCTCCGGGTCGGAGCCGTAGATCTGGATCGCCGTGGGGCGGTCGTCTGCCGAGAGGGTGATCTTGCGCTTCGCGTTGCGGCAGCCGCGGAGCAGGCCCTCGGCGTTCACGAACTCGGTGACGCAGAGATCGGCGCCGTACTTGCGGCAGAGCCGGCGGAAGACGACGTCGGAGACGTCTTCCATCGGGGCGAGGATGACCGGCCGCCCGGTGAAGAGCGAGGCGAAGCTGGGCTGCGTGGACGACGACATGACGGGGCCGCCGGTGCCTTAGCACGCCGTCAGCGCCGCGCGATCTGCTCTTGGCAGCGCTGCCAGAGGGTCTCTTGCGCGGCGACCTCGCCCCGCCACTTGCACGGGATCGCGCGCCGATCCTTGTAGAAGCCGCCGCTCTCGCCCTCGAGCTCGGGGCTCGCGACCAGCCACACGAGCGTATCGGCGCCCATCTCGGGGGTGCGCTGCGTCTTGAAGGCGAGGCGCACGATCGCGCCCCAGAGTCCCTTCTGCCGGTTCGCGATGTTGGTCGCCACGCCGCCCGGGTGCGCGACGTTGATCGTGACGTCGCGCCCGGCCAGCCTTCGCTGCCAGGCCCACGCGAGCATGCGGTTCGCCTGCTTGCTCTGCTCGTAGGCGGCGACGCCACCGAAGCGTCGCCGGCTGAAGTCGAGATCGTCCATGTCGAGCTGCCCGGCTTTGGTCGAAGCGACCAAGACGATGCGCCCGCGCGCTTCGGCGAGTCGGTCGACGAGGCGCGTCGTGAGCACCTCGTAGGCGAGCACGTTGGTGGCCCAGGCCTCTTCGAAGCCCTCGGCTGTGATGCGCCGCGCGTCGGGGTAGCAGCCGGCGTTGTTCAGGAGCGCGTCGACGCGATCGAAGCGCTCGCAGAGCTCGTCGGCGAGCCGGTGCACGTCGGAGACGCTCGAGAGCTCAGCCATCGCGGTCGCGAGCTTGTCGCGCGCCGCGCCGCGGGCCACGAGCTCGTCGCGCGTGGCCTCGAGCTTCGCCGCGTTGCGGCCCACGAGCACGAGCTCGGCGCCGAGCTTCGCGAGCCCCCAGGCGGCCTCCCTGCCGATGCCGGCCGTCGCGCCGGTGACGATGACGCGCTTCGACGAGAGATCGGCGTCGATGGGATCGAGGGGCGCGCTCATGCGCCGGATACTACTGCGCAGGGATTGCGCCTGCTTGCTCCCCTCTCGTTGCTCTCGCGGCGAGCGTCTTCGGCTGTCTCCGAGTGCGGGTTCGCGGCTGGATCAGCGTGCGGCGGACTCGTAGGATCGCCGCCACCATGATCTCGAAGCTCCTCATCTCTCTCGCATTGGTGGTGTCGACCTTGGGCTGCTCGAAGCCCAGTGACGAGTCGGAGTCGGCCGAGCCTGAGAAGCTCGGCGCCGAGAGCAAGAAGAAGGGGTCGAAGGACGACCCCGAGCAGTCCGCCGCAAGAGCGACCAGCGCTTCGGCGTCGGCCAGCCCGGCGGCCGGGGACGCAGCTGCGAATGCCGGGAGTGTCGAGATCGCTCCCGGCAGCGTGAAGGCCGGCGGCGCCGAGATCACGAAGGACGGCGTGAAGGCCGGCGGCGCCGAGGTCACGAAGGACGGCGTGAAGACCGGCGGCGCGACGGTCGACGCGACGGGCGTGAAGGCTGGCGGCGTCGAGGTGAAGAAGGACGGCACGGTCGTCGTGCCGGGCGTGGGCACGATCCAGAAGCGCTGAGAGGGCGGACCAGCGCGCTCGTCAATCGGCGCGCAAGCCGAGCGCGGAGAGCTGCACGACCCACCATCGGCTCGGATCGAGGCCGACCGCCTCGGCGAACTCCTCGTCGAGGAAGGCCCCCACGGTGCACGCGCCGAGCCCGCGTCTCTCGGCCTCGAGGTAGAGCCTGCCGCCGAGGATGCCCGCCTCGAGCAGCGCCTGTCGGTAGCCGCGTGGACCCTCGAGGCGCAGCACCTCGCGATCGATCGCGAGCAGCACGACGACCGGCGCCCGCGCGATCACCTCCTGGCCGAGCGCGGCTGCGCCTGCGCGCGCGACGACGTCTCCATCGAGCATCGGCTCGAGCGGCGCGCCGCGCGCGTCACGGCGGTAGCTGCCGGGGCGCAGCGCCTCGACGCGGGAGACGAGCACGAAGCTCGCGAGCGCACGGCTCAGCTCGGGTGGGCGATCGAGCGCTGCGTCGAGCAGCGACGAGAGCGTCGAGGCTGGCACCGGCGCGCCGGCGAAGCTGCGGTGGCTCCTGCGCCGCTGGATGAGAGCGAGGGCCGAGGGGCTGGGCCTGAGGGGCGCGACCTGCGCGGGAGACGGCGGCGCCGGGGGCTGCGCGCTCGCGGCTGGGGGCGGGCCGACGTAGCGGAGCGAGGTCGCGAGGTGTGCGAAGGCCGTGGCGCCGAGCGAGGTGGCGGGCTGCGAGGAAGCCGCTGGAGCGTAGAGGTGGGCGACGGGCGGCGCGCCGCGCGGCGCGAGCCCGGGGCGATCGAACGCGTACATCGCGAGCACACCCTGCTCGGCCTCGTCGATGCCCAGCGTGGCAGCGATCCGAGCCTCGTCGAAATGGTGGACGGCGCGCGCCTCGAGGCCGAGCTCAGGCGCCACCTCGAGCAGGTTCGCGAGCACGTGCCCGGCGTCGGCTGCGACGTAGCGGTAAGCGCGGTCGCGGTACTTGCGCCCGGAGCGCGCGAAGACGCTCGTGAGCACCACGTAGGACGCGGCGCCGGCGTCCGCCGCGCCGAGGCCGAGCTCGTTCGGCCCGACCGGAGGTTCGGCGACGCGAACGAGCGCGTGGCGTTCGGGCGCGTAATGGTGTGCGCCGCCCTCGACGCCGCCGACGAGGTAGAGCTCCGTGGGGAAGAGCGCGCCGCTCGACGCGGCGGCGCGCAGCGCGATCCCGCCGCGGCGCTCGGTGATGCCGACGCCCGCGTGGAGCAGCGCCGCCCAGACGGAGGGCGAGCTCGGCTCGACGCCACCATCCGGAGTGATCGCCGGCGCGGGGAGCGCGGTCGTCGGACCGGCGCGCTCGAGGAAGGGCTTCGGTTCGATCGGATCGAGCGAGGGGGCCCGCGCCGCGAGGCTCGCGCGCCCGTGCGACGACCACGCGTGGAAGCGCTCGATCGCGTCGAGTGAGCGAGCGTCGGTGGAGGGTGGCATCGAGAAGGTCGTCGATCCATGCCTCACGCCGAGCAAGAACCCCAGCCCCCCGAGCAGCGCCGCGGCGGCGAGGCCGGGCCAGGCGCGTGACGGCCCCCGGGGCGCGCGCGGCTCACGCGCCTCGCGCCGAGGCCCGCGCAGGTATGCGAGCACGCTCGGCGCGCTGAGCGTGAGGTGCAGGAGCACCAGCGCGGCGGTCAGATAGCCGAGCAGGTAGTGCAGGTCGAAAGCAGGGAGCTGCTGGTTCGCGACCCAGAACACACCCGCGCCGGCGGTCGCGAAGAAGTAGCCCGCGAGCAGCAGGCTCGTGTGTACGTGCAGCGCCCTCCGCGGGAGAGGGCGCCGCAGGCCGGCGCGCACGAGCGCGTAGCCCAGGTAGAGCACGAGCGGCAGGGCGATCCACACTGGCTTGGGCATCGTCGGCGCCTCGCGGGCCCGCGAGGCCCACGCTCGAGCATCCCACGCTCGGAGCGATCGGCGTAGACGCAGAGAGGCGACCTCCGAGGAGGCCGCCTCCGCGTGCGTCGAGCTCGCCGCCAGGCCGCTTCAGGCTGCGCGTCGACGGCGCGCGAGGAGCGCCGCGAGCCCGAGCAGCGCGAGCGCGCCCGCCGGACCACGGCTCGGCGCACCGGCCGTCCTGCAGCCGCAGCCGCCCTCGTCGGCCGCGCCGTCGCCGTCGCCGTCGCCGTCTCCGCCGCCGCTGCCGCTCGGGCCGCCGGCGCCTTCGCCCTGCCCGCCTTCGCCCTGCCCGCCGACGCCTGCGCCGGCGCCTTCGCCCTGGCCGCCCTCGCCGCCGCCGCCCTCGCCGGTGCTCTCGAGCGTGCAGTCCGGCGCGCAGCCGTCGCCCGCCATGCCGTTGGCGTCGTCGCACTCCTCCACGCCGGCCTGCACGTGACCGTCGCCGCAGGAGGCGTTCTTGCAGTCGCTCAGGCAGGCGTCGGTGTTGCTGCCGTTGCCGTCGTCGCAGGCCTCACCGGGCTGCTTCACGCCGTCGCCGCAGGAGGCGCCGACGCAGCTGTTCGAGCAGCCGTCGTCGTCGACGCTGTTGCCGTCGTCGCACTGCTCGACGCCCGCGCGCACGTAGCCATCGCCACAGGAGGCGCTCTGACAGCTGACCAGGCAGGCGTCGGTGTTGCTGCTGTTGCCGTCGTCGCACTGCTCCGGCGCCTGGACCACGCCGTCGCCGCAGCTCGGGAGCGCGCAGGCGTTGGAGCAGCCGTCGAGATCGTTGCTGTTGCCGTCGTCGCACTGCTCGTTGCCCTGCCATACGAAGCCGTCGCCGCAGGTCGCGCTGGTGCAGCTCGTGAGGCAGGCGTCGTTGTTGCTCGCGTTGCCGTCGTCGCACTGCTCCATGCCCTGCCAGGTGTGGCCGTCGCCGCAGCTCGCGGCCGTGCAGTTGTTCAGGCAGGCGTCGTTGTTGCTGGCGTTGCCGTCGTCGCATTGCTCGACGCCCTGGCGCTGGTAGCCGTCGCCGCAGCTCGCGGCCATGCAGTTGTTGAGGCACGCATCGGTGTTGCTGGCGTTGCCGTCGTCGCACTGCTCGCCGCCGTTCTGCACGCCGTCGCCGCAGTAGGGGCCCATGCCCGTGCAGGTCGCGTTGCAGTAGCCGTACTGGCCGTTGTTGCCGCCCGAGTCGCAGGCCTCGCCGGGCTGCGTGATGCCGTCGCCGCAGATGCCGGCGGTCACGTATTCGTAGGCGCCCATGTCGTGCTCCGCGCCGTTGAGGCCGTCGCCGTTGATGGGGCGCATCACGTCGTCGCGGTCGTAGGCGGGCGCGCCCGTTGCCGTGCCGGCGTCGATGCAGACGCTCGAGCTCTGGAGCTTCAGATCGGTGGGCGCGGCGACGTAGAGCGGGTTCGCGCTCAGACAGCCGGTGCCGGCCGTGACGCTCGAGTAGTTGCCCGAGCTGTTCGACCACACGTTCGAGTAGGTGACGCTCACCGTCGTGCTTCCGCCCGAGGTCACGCGGTAGACGCCGAAGCTCGCGTTGTTCGTGACGATGCTGTTGCGCACGTTCATCGTCGCACTCGAGCCCGCCGCGGCTTGGGCGTAGATGCCCGAGTTCGAGTTGGCGTGGATGGTGCAGCTCTGGACCAGCACCTGACTCGCCGCGCCGCCCGTCGTGTACTGGTAGAGACCGACGCTCGAGTTGTTGCGCAGCACGCAGTTGGTGATCGAACCGGTCGACGGGCCCGTGAAATAGACGCCGTAGGTCGTGTTGCTGCGCGCGGTGATCTGGTCGAGCGCGAGTGTGCCGTCGTCGGCGTAGAGCCCGTAGCCCGAGGTGTGGAGCTCGAGCCTGCGCAGGCTGTGGCTGCCCGTGGAGAGGTGTCGGATCGCGTAGATCGCTTCGTTGATGATCACACGGTCGAGCGTCGACCCAGTGGCGGTCGGGTGGAGCACGACGCCGTACCAGCTCGAGGCGCTCGAGCCGGCGGAGGTGATGGTGATGGGCTGCGCGAAGCTGCCCACGGCCATGAGCTTGCCGAAGACGCGCAGCTCGGCGCGCGAGGTGTCGTCGTAGGCCGCCATGAGGTCGCTCGTGGCGAAGTTCAGAACCACGCCGGGCTCGATCGTGAGCGTGGTCGTCGGCGCGATCGTGAGGTCGCCGGCGATCGTGTAGGGCGAGCCGGCGAGGTTCAGCGTGCGGTTCGTCCAGAGCGTGCCGTGCAGGCCTGGGGTCGCGTCGTCGACGTAGGGCAGGGGGCCGAGATCTCCGCCGGTGTCCCCGGCGTAACGCGACGGCGAGTTCGAGGTGAGCCTGAGGTTCGTCGGCGGTGCGACGTAGAGCGGGTTGGCCGAGAGCGCGCCGAGGCCGCCCGCCACGCTCGAGTAGTTGCCGGAGCTGTTCGACCACACGTTCGAGTGCGTTACGCTCACCGTCGTGGTTCCGCCGGAGGTCACGCGGTAGACGCCGAAGCTCGCGTTGTTCGTGACGTTCGAGTTCTTGAGGCTCACGATCGCGCTCGAGCCGGCGGCGGCCTGCACGTAGAGACCGGAGTTGGAGTTGGCGTGGATGGTGCAGCCGCTGATGGAGACGTTCGAGCTGGAGCCGCCGGTCGTGTAGACGTAGAGCCCGACGCTGCTGTTGTTCCGCGCTACGCAGTCGGTGATCGTGGGCGAGCTCGAGCCGGTCGCGTAGAGGCCGTAGGTCGTGTTCGAGACGAGGCTCAGGCGCTGCAAGGCAGGTGAGCCAGCCTCGAGGTAGACGCCGTAGCCGTTGGTCTGGAAGGTCGCGTCGCTGATGCCGAGCACGTTCGTCGGCGCGCTCGAGCGCACGCCGTAGATGGAGTGCCGCACGACGGCGCCGGTGATCGCCGCGCTCGCCGCGGTGCTCTCCACCACGATGCCGTACCAGGCGCTCGCGCTCGTGCTGCTCTGCGACTGGAAGTTGACCGGGTTCGCGGTCGTGCCGTTCACCGTGAGCGTGCCGCGTACCGTGAGCTCGACGCGGGAGGTGTCGAGGCCCGAGGCCTGCGAGTCGCTCGTCGCGAACTGCACGGTGGTGCCGGCCTGGATCACGAGCGAGGAGCTCGCCGGGATGATGATGTCGCCCTGCACGATGTAGGGACTGCCGGCGGCGGTCCACACCTGGTTGACGATGTTGCCGCCCGGCACGACCGTCTGCGCGAGCGCGAGGCGCGGCGCGAGCAGGAGGGCGAAGGCTGTGGCGAGCAGGGTGATGATTCGACGCATGGCGCCCGCGAGCGTAGCGGCTCGTCGGTCTCGCGGGCATCGCAAGCTTTGCGGCGCAGGAAAACGACGAAGGCGAGCTGCGAGCAGGTCGCCTTCGCGGCTACCCTCGGGCCACGATGCCGCTGCGCTTCCAGAATTGGTCGGGCCTGCACAGCTCGACGCCCCGCCGCTGGGTCTCGCCGTCGAGCGAGGCCGAGCTCGCCGAGCAGCTGTCGCGCGCCTCTCGCGAGGGGCGCCGCGTGCGCGCCGTGGGCTCGGGCCACTCCTGGTCGGACGTCGCTCTACCGGACGACATCGCGCTCGATCTGCGCAAGCACACCGGCGTGGTGAGCATCGACGAGCAGGATCCGTCGATCGTCGTGCGCGCCGGCACACGCCTCGAGGAAATCACCCGCGCGCTCGACGCGCGTGGGCTCGCGATGCCCATCCTCGGCTCGATCGCCAAGCAGACGATCGCCGGGGCGATCTCCACCGCCACGCACGGCTCCAGCCTGCGCCACGGCAACCTCGCCAGCCTCGTGAGGAGCCTGCGGCTCGTCACGCCGAGCGGCGAGGTCCTCCAGCTCGACGCTCGCGACCCGCGCTTCGACGCCGCGCGCGTGAGCCTCGGCGCGCTCGGCGTCATCACCCAGGTCGAGCTCGGCGTGACGCGCGCCTTCCGACTCATGGAGACGCGTGAGGCCGTGCCCTTCGCCCAGGTCGTGCGCGATCTCGAGGCGATCGCCGCTTCGGCGGAGTTCGTGAAGCTCTGGTGGCTGCCCTCCACGGGCAAGGCGGTCGTGTTCCGCTACGAGCGCACCACGGAGCCGGAGCGCCGCTCTCGGCTCTTCGAGATCGTCGACGAGAAGATCGTGAACCGCGGCGCCTTCGAGCTGATGCTGCGCTTCGTCGGGCGGTACCCGCGCGCGACCTCCTCGATGAACGCGCTCGTCGCGGCGAGCTACTTCGGCGACGGCAAGCGCGTCGCGCGGAGCGACCGCGCCTTCAACCTCGCGATGCCTCCCGTGCACCGCGAGGCCGAGTGGGCCTTCGCGATGGGCGACGCACCCGAGGCGCTCGCCGAGCTCGAGCGCTTCATCTCGCGCGCGGGGATCCGCGTGAACTTCCCCTGCGAGGTCCGCTTCGTGAAGGCCGACTCGATGTGGCTCAGCCCGGCCCATGGGCGCGACGCATGCCACGTCGGCGTCTACCAGGCCGAGAGCCCCGACCTCGCGGTCTACTTCCGCGGCGCCTCCGAGCTCGCGCGTCGCCGCGGCGCCCGCCCTCACTGGGGCAAGGAATTCGATTGGAGCGCCGACGAGATCGCCGCCGTCTACCCACGCGCGCGGGACTTCGCGGCGCTGAGGCGCGAGCTCGACCCGGCGGGCGTGCTCGAGAACGCCTTCGTGGCGCGTGTGCTCGGGCGCGTGAGCGCGAGCGCCTGAAGGCGCGCTCCAGCTCGCTCAGGCGCCGTTCGGACGTGGCAGGCAGCCGAGGGTGAGCAGCACACGCGTGAGCTCGCTCTGCCTGCGCACGTTCATCTTCTCGAACACCTGTCGCAGCTGGAAGCGCACCGTGCTCCAGGCGATGCCGAGCGCCTCCGACACCTCGCGCGGCGACTTGCCCATGCCCACCTGCACGGCGACGCGGGCCTCCGCGGGCGTGAGCCCGTAGAGCTTGCGCAAGAGCTCGGGCGGCGGCTCGCCCACGCCGTCGTCGACCGCGATCGCGAGCAGCACCTCGGGCTCGCCGCCGTGGTGCAGCTCCCAAGCAGGCGCGCTCTCGCGGGTGATGCGGATGCCCACGATCGCCAAGGGGCGCTTCTCTTCGCCGCGCTCGACCCTCAGCACGGGCTCGCGTGAGGCCTCGGAGGCGAGCGGGCTCACGAGGGACTTCACGAAGGACGCGAGCTTGCGTGTGTCCGCCGCCGTGAGCGCGCCGAGCACGCCCTGCTCGACCGACAGCCCGTCGCGCCGCAGCAAGAGCTCGTCGGCGCGGCGGTTCGTGCGGTGCACGCGGCCGTGGCGGTCGAGCGTCACCACCGCGATCGGGAGGCCGTCGATCGCGGCCCAGGTCGTGGTGCCGTCGCCGGTGCGTAGGCGCCGCTGGATCGCCAGCGCGCGGCGTACGTGCGGCGTGAGCTCGTTCATCGCCCGCGCCGTGTGCGCGTCGAAGGGCTCCGCGCCGTCGCGTCGCATGACCGACATGCTCACGATGAGCGCGTCGGTGTGCTCGAGGATGCCCCCGCAGAGCTCACGCATGCCGAAGGGCTTGCAGAGCTCGTGGTAGAAGGCCGAGCGCTCGAGCTCCTCGTCGGCGACGAGCTCCTGGCTCGTGTAGCAGCGCCCGGGCGAGCGCGAGAGCGCGGCCGGTACCCAGGGGTCGAGCAGGGCGTAGTGCTCGAGGTAGGCCTGCTCGAAGCTCGGCTCGAGCCCCACCCAATGTTGCGACACGTACGCGCCGTTCTGGATGCGGATGCCCGAGGCGGTCGCGTCGAAGCTCTTCGCGACGCCGCTCAGCACGGCGTCCCAGCGCCCTGGCTCGAGAGAGGCCTCGTAGACGCCGTCGACCAGCTCGAGAAGCTCCCGCTCCTTCACCGCGCCGTGCCCCCCAAAGCCTCGTCCAAGCCCCTCCCCGTGAGTACGCCTGGACGAGACTCTCCATCGTGTGCTCATTCGGGGCGCGTGAACATCCTCCAAGTGGAGGGTGCTCGCCGGGTCCGCGGAGGCTGCCGATGTCGCATGCAGGCCTACACGCATGGACTCGACACGCTCGAAGGGCTCGTGTAGGAACGCGCCTCGATGCTGATCGACGCCTCCCTCCTTCGCCGCGCCAAGCTGGAGAACATCGAGCGCCTGGCTTCGTCCCTCGGGGTCGAGCTGCCGCGCCGCCGCCGCGACGGGATCTACGCCAACCAGCTCGTGAGCGCCGTGGCGAGCAAGATCCGCCGCGACTCGATGCTCGACGAGCTGCGCCGGCTGACCACGCCGCGCCCCTCGCGCCACGTCCCGGCCTCGATGCCCTCGCGCCCCGCCGCGAAGCCGGCCTCGCAGTCGCGGCTCCGCCTGGTCTGAGGGGGGCTTGGCCTGAGCCGCGCCTGGCCTGAGCCGCGCGTCCGCTCCGTCGCACGCTTCGCCTTCTGATGCCCGCCCAGCCGCTCGGCCAGGCGGGCTTCGTCGTGCCCGGCGCGCCCAGCTGCAGACGTCTCCTCCGGCGGGTGCGTGCGATACTGCGCGCGATGAACGGACGCGCCCGAACGAGCTCCACGCTCCTGCTCCTCGGTGGCCTGCTCGCCGCCTGCGGAGCTCGAGCTCCGCATCCGCACCCCGCCGGGACGGAGCCCTCGGCGACCGAGCCCGCCGGGCTCACGAAGGCCGGCTCGGGCGAGCCGGGCACCGCGCTCGTCGCCGACGCGCCGCCGTGCCGGCCCGGGCCCATGGCATCGACGCCCAGCGAGCGCGCTCGCGCCGCGGCCCTCGAGGCGCTCCACGCCGGGCAGCTCGAGTCCGCGAGCCGCGGCTTCGAGGAGATCGTGCGCAGCTCGCCGCGCGATCTCGGCGCGCAGGCGCTCGCGCGCGCCGCTCGTCAGCGGCTGCTCGACGCGAACCGTCGCGCCGCCGCCGAGGCCGATCGCGTCGAGCCCGTGCGCCTCGCGAGCCTCCCGCTCGCCGCGCAGAGCCCCGAGCCGCTCGCGCTCGGCGGCGCCGAAGCGCTCACGGTCGCGAAGCTCTCCGAGAAGGCGAACCTCATCACCGACGACGCCGACTGGGTCATGCGGGTCGGCGTGGCGCCGCCCTCGCGCAGGCTCGGCACGATGCGCGGCGACGACACGCCCCTTCCGGCCTACGTGGCGGCTTCGCTGCGCGGCATCGCGCCGAGCGCGATCTACACGCACGCCGACCACGTGATCGTGGTCTACGGACAGCTCGTCGGCGTCTACGCGGAGGGCCGCACGCCGCGCGTGTTCGATCTGCGCCAGGCGACGCGCCCGCCCTCGCCGCGCGCGCTCGAGCTCGTGTTCGCGCAGCTCGTCGGCGAAGCCTTGATTCTGCAGCTCGCGTACAACGGCTACGCGAAAGACAGCGGCGGCAAGAACGCCTACGTCGCCGCCTTCGACGCGAAGGACGGGCGTCTGCGCTGGTCGAGCGATGCGCTCGTGGCGAACTCGGAGAACTTCGTGATCGCCGGGTCGCGCCTCGTCACCGGCTACGGCTTCACGGCCGAGCCCGACGCGCTCTTCGTGCTCGACCTCGCGACGGGCAAGACCGCGCAGAAGCTCCCGCTCAAGAGCGGCCCCGACCTCATCCTCTCGCGCGGCGACGAGCTCCACGTGCGCACCTACGACACCGACTACGTCTTCCGGCTCCAGCCTGCCGCGAGGCCCGCGCCGGCGGCCTCGCTCGCGCCCGCGCGGCGCGACGAGCGCCCCGCCGTCACGAGCGAGCAGCGCTGCTACGTCGACGCCTCGCTCGCGGCGATCGACCGGCGTGACGCCGACGCGCTCGCCGCGGCGACCGACGGGCTCATCCGCGCCGGCGGCGATCCCGCCCTGCACGCGGCGCTCGAGGGCGTGCGGCGCTTCCTCGACGTGCAGTCCGACACGGCCACGCGACGCATCGATCTGTCGACCGTCGACCCGGTCGTGGTCGCCGCGCCGCCCTGGGCCTACACGCTCTCGCGTCCTACGACGAAGCCGCGCCCCGCGGGCGTGACGCTCAGGCGCACCGGTAGCGCGCGCGTCGACCCCGTCGCCGCCTTCCAGGAGAGTCGCAAGCCGCCTCGCCCTGGTGAGCCCGCGTTCATCGCGCCGGTGGAGCAGGGAAAGCTGCCGCCCTCGGTGCGGCAAGACATCCCGAGCAAGTACGCCGGCGAGACGCTGCGCGCGATCGTGCCCTCCGGCGACAGCCTCTTGCTCGTCTACGGCGGCAGGTACCTCGCGATCGTCGAAGGCAACACCACGACGGCGGTGCTCGATCTCGAAGCCTTCCGGCACCCACCGGCGGCCAACCCTCAGTGGAAGGAGTTCGCCGTGCAAGACCTCACCTACGCGCAGATCGTCGGGCGCACGCTCTACGTCGCCAACGGCGGCGGAAGCTACGCGCGCGAGGTCTACGGCAAGAAGGGCTACATGAGCGCGATCGATCTCGACTCGAAGAAGCTCGTCTGGCGCTCCGATCCGCTCGTCGTGGGGCACGACTTCGCCATCGAGGGTGAGCTCATCGTCACGGGCTACGGCTTCACCGGGGAGATCGACAAACTCTTCGTGCTCTGGCGCGAGACGGGCGAGAAGCTCGCCGAAGCGCGCCTCGACTCGGCGCCCTCACGCATCCGCGCCAAGAAGGCCGACGACCGCGTGCTCGTGCACGTCATCGCCTACGACCAGGCCTACGACTACGAGATCACGAGCCCCGATCTCGCGATCGGCACGCGGCGCTGAGCGAGAGCTTCGACGTGGACCGCTCGAGCGTCATCGGGTCTTCGCCTGGTCCAGCAAGGCCTCGTAGCGCGTCCGAATGTTCGGATCAGCCTGCATGAGCGCGCCATAGCGACGCAGCACGCTCTGCCAGGCCGCGGCAGAGTAGCCGCGGCTCGCGAGCAGTGCGTCCCGATCGCGAGCGTGGACCATCGCGGCCTGAATCTCGACCAGCTGGCCAAGCGGCGGGAGGACAGGATCGCTCTGTGAGCTGGCTGTTGGCGGCGAAGCCACACTCTTGGGGAAGTTCAGCGCCGCGCGCGCCGCAGCGGCCGCGGCGAGCCCTTCGGGCACGCCCATGTGCGCGGTCTCGCCAACGGGGTCGGTCTCGTTATCGACGACCGGGACGGTCGACAGAAATTCGTTCTTCTTGGGCGTGCGTCCATCGAAGGGAATGCTCGCGAGCGCGCGCAGCTTCGCTTCGTCGTCGCTCGTGAGCCCCACGGTCGAGGCCATCGCAGGGTGGCGCCGCTGTGGCGGAAGCTCGGCGGGTGGCGCAGGAGGGGGCGCCACGCCTGGTGCGCCTTTGCCGAAAGGCAGCGCCTCGCGCGCCGCAGCGGCCGCGGCGAGCCCTTCGGGCACGCTCATGTGTGCGGTCTCGCCGACCGAGTCGGTCTCGCTCTCCGGTTCGACGATTGCGACGGTCGACAGAAATTCCTTCTTCCTGGGCGTGCGTCCATCGAAGGGAATGCTCGCGAGCGCGCGCAGCTTCGCTTCGTGGTCGCTCGTGAGCCCCACGGTCGAGGCCATCGCAGGGTGGCGCCGCTGTGGCGGAAGCTCGGCGGGTGGCGCAGGACGGGGCGCCACGCCTGGTGCGCCCTTGCCGAAAGGCAGCGCCTCGCGCGCCGCAGCGGCTGCGGCGAGCCCCTCGGGGACGCTCATGTGCGCGGTCTCGCCGACTTCTTCGTGGTCGTCCGAGGCGCCTGCTGGTGCGCGCTGGCTTGCCCCGGGGAGCGACGCCGCTGCGGGAGCTGCAGGCTCGATCTGCTCACGGACTTGCTGGAAGCTAGGCTGGGCGCGCGGCGGTGCGCCGTGCTCCGGCGTGCGCATGAACGAGGGGAGCTCTGCAGCGCCCAGCGCCCCCGCGGGTCGTTCGGGATCTTGCGGAGTCGCGGCGTTGGCCATCAGGTACGAGGGCCGCTCCACGGAATCGAGTGAGGAGCCAGACGAGCGCGCGCCACCAAGCGCCTCCGATGAGGCCCCCTCGCCGTGCGGTGCCGAGGCGAACTGGCGACGCAGGTACTCGTACCCCCGCTGGAGCCTGGGCGACCCAGCGAGCCGTGCCTCCCACGCCCTTCGAACCCGATCCCAGGCATCCTCGTCGAGCCCGAGCTCCGCGAACACCGGGGCGCGTGCGTCCCCGGCCTTCTCCAGGCGCGCGGTCGCGTCCGCGAACCGCTCGAGCGTCACTCCTTCGATAGGTGCAAGCAGGACCTTCACGTCGCGCGCTCCCGCACGCGCCAACGTTCGCCCGGGCGGCCGAGCGGCCTCACGGCCCTCGTCCCTGGAACCGCTCGTGCGGCCAGCGTTGCCCAGCGGGCAGCTCGTAGGTCCACGTGGCGCGAACCGTGACGCTGCCGTTCACGTCTTCGTAGCTGCGCCCGAAGCCGTCGCCCCATTTCCCATCGAAGGTGAACGAGACCGGCAGGCTGTGCATCCCAAAGCGGACTTCGCCGTGACCCTTCAACGGTGGCGAGATTGGCGACGCAGTCTCGCTGCTTCCGACCTCGAAGGGGCGAACCACAACCCGGTTCTGCCCCTCCCCATCGATTCGTGGGGAGTCGAACGAGAGGTCGAACCACAAGAGCCCGAACTCCGCGAGCAAGCCCCTGATACCGCTGGCGAGCGGTGGTTCCCCCCAGCGGGTCACCCGAAACACAGGGATGCCTGCAGTGGACGGAGGCGGATGATCCTCCACGGAGTTCGAAGATGACCCATGTGTCAACGCCATCGTGATGGCGACGATCGGAGATTCGGGGAATCCATCGGGAGGCGTCTGGCCAGCGACCTCGACTGTCACGGCCTGCCCCCGATCCTCCACGACATGTGGCCGACCCACCAGATCTTGGTAGGGGTGGCTGCCGACACCCTTTGCGCTGCGCGCAGAGAATTCGAACTCGAGTACATCAACGCTCGCTCGGCGCACCACGTTGCCGAGCGCCTCATCGATGCGATTCTCGACGACGCGGCGCTCGCTGAGCTCCATGGGGAAGGGCACGCCGCCGAGACGGTGCACGTCGAGGGATTGTCTGACTCGAAGGCCCTTCGGGATCGCTGGCGGGACGTACTTCTCACTCGGCTCGGCAACCAATACGGCGGGCATAGGTGGCAACCTCGAGAGCAGTGGGGAGGGCTGCTCGGTGACGCAGCTCGGCAGCGCCGCAACAGCCAACACTAGAATCATCGGCCGTGTCGAAGTCGGCATCACGATCCATCCGGGTCGATGCCATCGTCCCAAAGGTCGGCGCCGATCGCCGCCAGCGCCAAGTTCGTCTTCCAGTCGGGAGCCTTGTCCCCCGCCGGATCCGCGACGAACGGCTGAATTTCGCCTCTCGTCTGCCCCGACGCCCAGTGCCGGCTTGCCGTGATTGCGTCGATCGTGTCTCGGGGCGGGAGCCCCAGATGCCGCGACCACAGGTGCATGCGCAGCTCGTGGGCAAAGAACCAGCGGCGCCGGGCGTTCACGTCGAAGACGCCGATGGCCTGCTCGCTGTCGTGGGTGAAGCCGCGGCGGTTGACGTTGGCGGAGCCGATGACGGCGAAGCGGTCGTCGAAGATCCAGACCTTGGCGTGGATGTAGCGGGCCGACGTGCAGACGTGGACCTTTCCGGGGCCGGCCGCGAGCAGCGGGTCGAGGAACGCCTTACGCCGGCGGCCGACCTGGAAGATCTCTCCCACGACGGCGCCCGAGTCGCAGACGAGGATGATGAGCTTCTTCAGCTTGGGCAAGGCAGCCACGAGCGCGCGGCTGATGTCCATGTCGACGAGGTACTGGTCCTCGAGGTAGATGAAGCGCTCGCTCGCTTGAATGGCCTTGAGAACGAGCGATTTGATGGATCGTTCGCCCTGCGGGGCGAAAGCGTAGGGAGGCGAGCCTGCCGGACTCACTCCATGCTTCGCGCTGCTGCCATAGGTCCGCGCCACGTGCGTGAAGTGGTCGACGCTCGGGTGGCGCTTGGGCGCCGGGAGGGTTGCGTTGACTGGGGCGAGCGAAACGGCCTCAGGGTGGTCGTGCCAGCGCTCGACGAAGGTTCGGTAGAGCCAATGCGCAGCCGGCCCCATGACACGCGTGTGTACGTCGTGCAGGGCGGGTGGGAGGCGATTGCGGTCCAGGTCGATGCCCCCTTGGAAGGCGACCAAGCCGGCCGGGCCGTGCACGATGAGCATCTTCTGGTGGTGCGCCCCGACGGCGAAGCCATTCCTGAGGAGGACCCGGCCGTCGTGGATGGCTGCCCCCGTGGCGAGCCCGTTGATCATGTCTACGATCTCTGAGTTGTCGCGTGCGCCGAACAGCTGGTTCTGCTGGTAGATCAGGGCGCGCACGGCGACCCCGCGAGCGCTGGCTTGGGCGAGCAGCTCGCTCAGTGACGAGTGAGGTTCTCCGGGTACCAGGGGGAAGTCTTCTGTGTTCCAGGCCGCCAGGTAGATGAAGTGCGCGGGCCCTGTCGTCGCGCGGATGGCCGCGACCATGTCGTTGAACGTGTTCAGCCCGTCGATGTAGGCGATGACCTCGTTGCCACTGGAGGTGTTCTGCCCCGGAAGCCACCGCTGCCAGTCGGTGTCGGTCGGGTCGTAGGGCGCGTTCAAGGTGGTGAGGCCGTCTGGGTCGAGCGTGCCCTGTGTCGGTGCCTCGATCGTGGGCAGACGGGTGGCGTCGAGAGTCTGCGTCACGGCTCAGCTCCCATGGGCCACCAGCAGCGCAGCGACCGTGGGCGGGCCGAGCTGGCCATCGATGGGGAGCCCCATCTCTCGCTGAAAGCTACGGATTGCGTCGCGCAGCCTGTCATCGACGGACTCCCTCAACGGTCCCAAGTAGATCCCGAGGTTGCGCAGGCGCTCCGAGGCACCGCGAGCGGTGTCGGCGGGTGCCAGCGGTGCGATGGCGAGCGTCCACTCCAGGGTTGGGCCGCCAGACTCATCGTCGAGCTCCACCGTGAGCTGCGCGGTGCTGGCGGAGCTAGGTACCGGCACGCCGCGCGCGCCACCGACCGTCAGGTGACCGTCGCCGTCGGTCTCGCCACGGATACGCGCGCCGCCTGCAATCAGCGTGAACGGCCGCCCCGGGAGTGGTTCGCCCAGCTCGCTGAAGACGCACACGTCGAGCAGGCGTTCCGGCTCGGGAGGCCCTTGAATCAGCGCCGCAATCTCGGGGCTCGACCCACCTACCCCGGCGCCGCTGCCTCCGCAGTTGAGCTTCACCATCGCGCCATCGAGCTTCGCTTCCGCGTCGAGGACGAGGCTCGCGCCCTCGCTGACCACCACGACCTTACCACCGGACAACGCAGCGTCGCCTGCCAGACGCAGCCCCGCGCCGCCTCCGCGCACCGTGGTCGACGCGCCGGCGAGGTCCGCCGCGCCCGTCAGCGATAGATGTGCGTCCGCCGAACGGAAGTGCATCGCAGGCGCCGAGACCTCGATCTGCTCGGCCAGCGCCATTTGCGCGCCCTCGGTCCGCTGCACGCTCCAGTGCTCTTTGGCCACCGAGCGGATGTCGATGCCATCGATCCGAATCGCGTCGCGCGTCAGCTCCAGACGGCTCGACCCGCAGGTGATGACGATGCCTTCCTCGGCGGTGATCTCGAGCCTGCGGCCAGCGCCCAGGGTGTGGTCTCCGCTCGCGAATACATCTCGACTGCGCGGGTGGTCGGGCCCGCCCACCCGCAGTGAGGCGTCGCCATGCACGACGACCTGCCTCCGGCCGTCGACCACGCTCAGGGTGTCGCCCCGGACGTGCTCGTGCCGATCGCTGCCGATCCTTAGTCTCGTCGACCCTGCGATGTGGACGTCGTGGTCGGCCTCGACGATGTCGCGTCGATGGGACGCGCTTTCGAGTCTCAGGGCACCGGCCGTCGACAGCGATAGGGACTCAGCCGCGGACACCGTGTGGCTGCCGACGGTCGCGTCGTACCGCGAGCCATCGACCTCGATGAGTGCATCGCCCACGATCGCCTCGAAGCGATCGCCGCCAATGCTCGACGTCTGGTCGCGGCGCACCTCCAGCCGCTGGTCGTGGCCCACGACCGTGGTGTGGTCGTTCAGGACTTGCTCGTCGAGGTTCCTCTGGGCACGAAGCCGCACCTGCTCTTGGCCTCGTTGGTCTTCGAACGACAGCTCGTTGTAGCCGTCGCCGCCTGGGCTCGAGCGGGTCTTGATGCCGCTGCGGGTGGCCTCGGTAGGCAAGGCGAAGGGGACGGGTGCGGCGGTGTTGGCGAGGCAGCCGCTGACCACGGGGCAGGACGGGTCGCCTCCGACGTATTCGACGATGACCTCCATCCCGACCCGCGGCACGAAAAGTGCGCCCATCCCAGCGCCTTGCCACACCTGCGCCATGCGTAACCAGGCGGTGTGAGTTCCGGTCAGATCCCAATGGAACTGCACGCGCACCCGCCCCAGCTCGTCGGTGTGGACTTCATCGCTGACCTGGTTCAGCGGCTCGGACCTACCCATCGGGCCCACGACGCGCGCCGATTCCATCCCGCAGCGCGGGCGTCGCGGCGGCACCGGACGGAAGGCGACGTCGGCGTCGACGCAGGTGAAGCTCGAGCGGTACACGGGCTGACTGCCGGCCAATTCCGGGGCGACGCCGCGGTGTTCGACCTCGATCAGGTGGTACGCGCCGTTCTTGCTCGCGCTCGGGTGGTCGCTGAGCGTGAAGCGCTTGCCAGCGCGGAGGCTGGGACAGTGGGCCTCGCCGCGGAGCAGCCTCGCGGTGCGGCGCTCCACTTCGGCGGCGCGCTCGGCGTCATGCCGCGTCAACGGGCGCCGCAGGTAGCCAGCCCGGTGCCAGTGCACCGTGCGAAGCCCCTCCAGCTGGCCCTCGGGCCTAGACGCTTCTCGCTCCGGCCGAAGTGGGTGAAGGAAGTCGTAGTCCGTCAGGAGCGCATCGTGCGATGTCGCACGGCGCGAGAGACGCAGCGCTGTGACGTGGTCAGCGCTGCCGAACATCGCGCCCTCGCCCACCGACTCGCGGTAGCGAAGCGGGAAGGGGACGTGGGCCGCCAGCGCGGGGCCATCGGCGATGACCATCCGCTCGCGAGAGCGTCCGTCTGCGGGGCTGGCGGTGTCGTCGTGCTCGAACCAATAGAGCAGGCCCTCCTCCGCCAGGAGTCGTTCGATGAACTCCAGGTCGCTCTCGTCGCGGCGGGCAAGGTACCCGCGCAGCTTGGGCTCCTCGGAGAGCTCCCAGCGCACCCGTACCCTGTGCAGTGCGAGCAGCTCGTCGATGACGGCCCGATGGGTGGTGTCCTCGTGGTGAGTCGAGCCGCGACGGTGCGCGCACAGGGCCAAAGCCGGGGCACCGTAGAGGCGAAAGCAAGGGATCGTGCCCTGACGCGGCTCGGCGTCGTCGATCCCCGTGAGCACTCCGTGAAGCAGCTCGCGCCCCGCTGCGGTAGCCGGCAGGGACACCGTCATCGGCGTGCCCTCGGGCACCTGATCGAGCGCCTCAGGCGGCAGCTGAGGCATGGCGACCAGGAGGTCCCACCCGCCGACCTGGCTGACGCGCTCGTGGGCTGTCAGCTCGAGCACGCGCAGGCTGCCGGGCGGCAGTCCCTCGAGGTCGAGCTCGAAGGGCTCCGGCACGTGCTGCACTTCGAGCCAAGTCGCGACCATTCAGCAGCTCCCACGGCGCGAGTGTGGCCGGGGCCAGAGCTGTCTCAGCTTCGGCATCGAGTCGCTCTCGCGTGGGTGTTCCCAAGCGCGACCGCGAGTCGGGGCGGACCCAAGGTGCGCCCGTCGCTCTGACAGCGGAGCAACGCTCCCTGTGGCATGATCAACCCCCTCCCCACGCGAAGGATGCTACCCACGGGCGGCGAGGCAGTCAACTTGGGGTTCGGCGCTCAACTCAGCCCCGGTCGTCCATCGTGCCCGGCAGCGGTTCGGCCTCTTCGGTCGTGCCGGGGCGCAGGGCGTCGCTGCTGGACGCTTCGAATGCGGCGTCGTCGGGGATCGTCGCGGAGGTGTCGACCGCGCCCGCCGCGGGCGGCGCCGACGCGGGCTCGGCCTGCGCAGCGGGCGGCACCGACAGGGGCCCCGGGCGCAGCGAAGCGCCGCCGCTCACCAATGCACGCGTGCGATCGAAGAAGGCGCGCAGCTGGGCCTGCGAGGGCCGGGCCTTTCCGCGCGCGATCGACCAGATCTCGTCACGGATCGCCGCATTGATCGGCGTCGCGATGCCGAGCGCCGCGCCTCGGCTCGCGACCTCGCCATTGAGGAAGTCGACGCTCGGCTCGCGCCCCCGCTCGATGGCCGACAGCATCGACGAGCGTAGCCTGCGATAACGCGCGCCCACCGCGAGCAAGAGCGCGTGCTTCGCGAGCAGGCTGGGGCTGCCCATCGAGCGGCGCTCGTCTTCGCTGAGCGCGATCCAGTCGAGGTCGAGCGTGCCGCTCACCTTCTCGAGCTCCACGCCGAGCGCGCGCGCCACCTCGACGGTCTCGGTCATGATCTCGAGCGCGAGGCGGCGCACGTAGCGGTGACGCATGAGCACACCGAGGCGATCGCCGCCCACGGTGCCGAGCGAGGAGATCGCGCAGTTGATGGCGAGCTTCGACCAGCGCGCGCCTCGCAGCCTGCGTGTGATCGTCGTCGGGCCCACGGCCTCGAGCGCGCGCGCGAGCCGCGTGAGGGCCTCGTCTTCGCTGCCGTCGAGGCGCCCGATCTGGAAGCCGCCCGCGCTCGTGCGGTCGTAGACGCCCGGCTCGATCATGCTCGCGCCCCAGGCGACCACGGCGCCGATGACGCGCTCCGTGCCGAGGATCGGCTCGACGCGCTCCTCGCAGAGGCCGTTCTGGAAGATGACCGCGTGGCCGTCGGGGGCGAGCACCGCCTCGACGCTCCTCGCCGCCTCCTCGAGCTGCGGCGGCTGCGTCGCGAGCAAGACGTAGTCGAAGGGCGCCGTGCCCTTCGGCAAGGCCTGCACCGCGCGGCCTCGCACCGTGCCTGGCGCCGACTCGCCGCGCACGCGGAAGCCGTGCGCGTTGATGGCGTCGGCGATGAGCGGGTTCGTCGTCAGCGTGGTGACGTCGTGGCCCTGCTCGAGCAGCTGCGCGGCGACGACGCCGCCGATGCCACCCGCACCCACGACCAGGAAGCGCGGCCCGCTGGCCGATCCCGACACGCCGAGGCTCGTCATGGCCTACGTGTCTACTACGCCCACGCCCTCCGCCCCAAGCCTCGAGCGACGACGCGCTGCGGCGTCTCGCTCTGCTTCGGAGCCGGGCAGGAGGCCCGAGCGCGCCACCTCGGGGGTGGCGTACCGCTCAGTCCTCCTTCGCGACCTCGCGACGCAGGAGGATCGACGCACCGAAGCCCGCGCCGAGCAGGCCGACGATGATGCCGAGCGAGAGCAGCGGGGGGAAGTGGTAGTCGACGAAGGCGGGGATGAGCATCTTCACGCCGACGAAGAGCAGCACGGCGACGAGGCTGTGTTTGATGTACGCGAACTCCCTGAGCAGGCTGGCGAGCGCGAAGTAGAGCGAGCGCAGGCCCATGATCGCGAAGATGTTCGACGTGAACACGATGAAGGGGTCCGTCGTGATGCCGAAGATCGCCGGGATCGAGTCGACGGCGAAGACGACGTCGGTGCCCTCGACGACGAGCAGCACGAGGAAGAGCGGCGTCGCGTGGAGCTTGCCGTCGATGCGCGTGAAGAAGTCGTGGCCGACGAGGTTGGGGCTGATCGGGATGAGCTTGCGCGCGATCTTCACGATGCGGCTGTCTTCGGGGTTGAAGTCGTCGTCACCCGAAGAGAAGGCCATGCGCAGCGCCGTGATCACGAGGATCGCGCCGAAGACGTAGATCGTCGCGTGGAACTGCTTGATGAGCTGCGCGCCCGCCAAGATCATCGTGATGCGCAGGACGAGCGCGCCGATGATGCCCCAGAAGAGCACGCGGTGCTGGTAGAGCGCGGGCACCTTGAAGAAGCCGAAGATGAGCGCGATGACGAAGATGTTGTCGAGGCTCAGGCTCTTCTCGACGACGTAGCCCGTGAGGAAGTTGATCGCCGCCTCCTTGCCGCCGACGTCGTGCCCACCGAAGGCCGCCGCACCGAAGCCGAAGAGGTGGTGCTCGTAGAGGTAGTAGACGGCGATGCAGAAGAGGAAGGCCGCGGCCATCCACACACCCGTCCACGACAGCGCGCTCTTCGTGCTGATGACCTCGTCCTTCTTGTGGAAGACGCCGAGGTCGAGGGCGAGGAAGATGCCGATGAGGACGAGGAAGCCAACCCAGACGAGGATCTGCATCGTGGTGTCTCGGAGCGGCCGGGGGGGCGCGCGAAGTGCCTGAGAGCTAGCTGGGCTCCGGTGCGTTGTCGAGCGGAGCTGCGGGAGCGGTCGCGTGAAACGCGGTGCGCGAGAGAGCGCGCGCTTCGCTGCCGGAGAACGCGCGCTCAGCGGGGGACGAAGAGCTCGAGCGCGCCGGGCACGATCTCGATGTCGACGGGCAAGCGGCCGAGCGCCTCGCCGTCCACGTCGAGGTAGGTGGGCGCGGATTCCAGCGTCTCCACCCGGATGCGGCGGCAGCGGAAGTGACGCACGTCCGGGCTCGAGAGGTGCTTGGCCGTGTAGATCGCCGAGCTGCTCATCGCGAAGCGCAGGCGCGAGGCCGCGCCCAGATCGACGACCTCGAAGACGCCGTCGCCGGTGTCGGCCATGGGCGCGACGTGCATGCCGGAGCCGAAGTACTGCCCGTTGCACACGGCGAGCATGCGGCTCTTCACCTGCTCGCGGACCTCGCCCTCGTCGAGCTCGTAGCGGAGCTCGAGCCTGGCCGGCGTGTACTCGAGCAGGCTGCGCGCGGAGGCGATGAAGTATCCGGCGGAGCCGCCGAGCCAGCGGCTCGTGGAGTGCACGTAACGATCGACGAGGCCGCCCATGCCGATCGAGAGGATGTTGGCGAAGTAGCCCTCGACCCGGGCGCCGTCGTCGGCGTGGGCGCAGCTGAACTTGCCGACGTCGATGCGCTTCGTCTGCCCGTCGGCGAGCGCGGCGACGTAGGCCGAGAGCTTGTGCTCGAAGCCGAAGCTCTTGCGGAAGTCGCCGCCCGTGCCGAGCCCGAGCAGGCCGAGGCGTGTCTCTGCGTGGCCCTCGGCGCGCGCCTGCATGAGGCCGCTCACGACCTCGTGGATCGAGCCGTCGCCGCCCACCGCGACGACCGTGCGGCGCCGCTCGCGCGCGGCTTGCTGCGCCAGCTCGGTCGCGTGCTTCGGGCGCTCGGTGTAGACGACGTCGACCTCGCCGAGCTCGGCCTCGATCACGCGCCTCGCGAGCGCGAAGCTTTCGCCCGCGCGGCCCGTGCCGGCCTTGGGGTTGACGATGAGCAGCGGGCGCGTAGCGCTCACTTCTTCGCCTCTCGGCTCGCGATGTCGTCCTTCAGGGTGGAGAGCGCCACGGCGTAGTCCTCTTCGAGCTGCTTGCTGCGCTTCTCGAGGTCTTCGAGGTTGGCGCGCGCATCGGTCTCGGCGTCTTTGAGCTGGCCGAGCTTCTCCTGGATCGAGGCGATGCGCGCCTCGCTCGCCTTGCGATCCTCGATGCGCAAGCTCGGCTCGTTCTGGTGCGCCTTCTCGTCTTCGATGGAGCTCTGCAGCGCGAGGCGGGCGCTCTCGACGCCTTCGATGGTCTCGTGCAGGCGCTCTCGGCCGAGCGGCAGCTCGACGTAGACGATGTAGCTCGCGTGCGCGATGTCCTCGGCGAGCTCCTCGAGCGCGGGCACGGCCTTCTTGCCGAGCTTGTCGCGGTTGCGCTCGATGACGAGGAAGGCGTCGTTCGATGCGTGCAGGCGCGCGCGGATGCGCTCGTCGACGCCGTCTTTCATGCTGCTCGCCACGGGGCTCCACAGCTCGATGTCGCAGCCGCGCTGCTTGCCGGCGTAGTGCGCCGCGCCGCCGACCTTCTTCACCAGCGGCTCGTGCTCCTCCTCGAAGAACTCGTTCGCCGAGCGCAGGTCTCGCATCTGTGCGGCGTAGCCCTCGTCGCGCCCGGCCTGGTCGGCCTTCTCGACGATCTGCTCGACGACCGCCCAGTCGGTGTCGCCGAGCTTGTCGGCGGCCGTGGGGAAGCCGCCCATCGCGCTGCGCACGACGCTCTCGCTCTGGCGGATCGCCTTCGACTCGCGCAGCAGCCGCTCCGGGTAGGTGGCGGCGAAGGCGCCCGAGCTCGACTGGAGGTGGTAGGGGCTCTTCGGCTCCGAGCTCTGGCAGCCGATCGCGGCGAAGGAGAGCAGGGCGGCGGCGATCCAGGTGGGCTTCACGATGGAGGAGTGGAGCTGGGTCGAGCGGTCCACGTCAACTGATCGCGCGAACTGATCGCGCGTGCGCCGGCTCGAGGATGCGCCGGTGTCAGCCGTAGGAGGGCTGGATGGCGTCGGGCCAGATGGCGCCACGATCGCGCAGGTCGTCGATCGTCTCGGCGAGCGTGTCCATCGGATCACGCGGCGCCCAGCCGAGCTCGGCGCGCGCCTTCGAGGCGTCGACGTACCAGTAGTACTGCGCCATCTCGGCGCTGATGCGGTCCACGCGCTGCTTCGAGTCGAGGTGCTTCAGCACCGCGTTGGCGGCGCGCGCGCCGAGGCTCGCGAAGAGGCGGCTCCGCGGCATCGACAGGGAGGGCAGCTTGGCGCCGGTGAGGCGCGAGATGCGCTCGGCGAAGGCGCGCATGGTGAGGTTCTGCGCAGAGACGAGGTAGCGCTCACCCGGGCGACCGGCCTGCCAGGCGAGCAGCATCGCGCTCGCGGCGTCGCGTGCGTCGACGAAGGAGAGCCCGCCCGAGGGCATCGCGGCGAGGCGCCCCTCGACGATCTCGAGCACGTCGCCGGTCGAGGAGCCGCGGTCGTCGCCCGGCCCGAGCAAGAGCGTGGGGTTCACGCACACGACCTCGAAGCCGTCGTCGTTGCGCTCGAAGGCGGCGTGCTCGGCGAAGAGCTTCGTGCGGTAGTACGGCCAGGCGCCGATGATGTCGAGCGGCTCGCGGCCCGTCTCGTCGATGGGCTCGGGCTCCTCGCTCACCGCCACGACCCCGCTCGTGCTCGCGACGACGGCGCGCTTCACGCCCGCCCTTCGCGCCGCGTCGAGCGTGCACTTCGTGCCCTCGACGTGCACCGCCTGCAGGCGCGCCGCGTCGCTCGGGTCGCGCGAGACGAGCCCGGCGCAGTGGAACACCGCCTCCGCGCCGCGCGCTGCGTGCTCGACGCTCGCGGCGTCGAGCACGTCGCCGCGCGCGATGCTCGCGCCCGAGACGTCGAACTCCGAGGCCGCGCCGCGCACGAGCGCGACGACCTCGTGGCCCTGGGTGAGCAGCTCGGCGACGAGGTGTCGCCCGAGAAAACCGGTCGCGCCGGTGACGAGTACGCGGCTCATGAGAGGTCGAACACCTTCTGGAAGGTCTGCAGCAGCGAGACGTCGTTGCTCTTCACCTGGCCGGAGAGGAACTCCATCGGCCCGGGCACGTAGGCCTCTCGCACGATCTTGGTGAAGATCTCGGGGCTCGTCTTGAGCACGCAGTCGGCCTGGCCACCCTCGGGTTTGCCCCGCGTGGCGCGGCAGGCCTCGGGCTCGATGAGGAGCGTCCACTTGTCGTCGGCCCCGCCGCCGAGCGTGAAGTAGAAGCTCAGGGGTTTGTCGACGCGGCCCTTCTGGAAGCGACCCTCGAGCTCGCGGAAGAGCTTCACCATCGGGTGCTCGCCGAGCACCGCCTCGGCGCCGTCGTCGGGCTGGAGCGTGCGCAGGTCGAGCACCTTGCCGCGCTCGAGCATGCGCACGGCCTGCTCGGTGAGCTCGGCGATGCGGCGGCAGGCCGCGGCGTGCTTCATGCCGGCGGTGAGGCGCCGGAGCTCGGCGACCTCGAGCGGCGGGCCGATGCGCGCGGTGATCTCGCGCTTGGTGGGGATCTTCGAGCCCTTCTTCATCGCCTGGTAGGTGCCACCCAGGTACACGGGCAGGATGTCGACCTCGTGCGCGAGCGCGAGGTGGCTGATCGCGGGCTTGAACTCCTGGATCGAGCCGTCGGGTGAGCGCGTGCCCTCGGGGAAGATGAGCACGTTGCGCCCGCGGTCGAGGTGCTCGCCCGCGACGCGCAGCGCCTGGCGCAGGCCGCCCTTGCGATCGAAGGGCGCGAGGTTCGTGAGGTTCTTCACGTAGACGCTGCGCAGCGTATTGCCCTCGAAGAAGTAGTCCTGCGCGGCGAGCGAGACGATGCCGTCGCCGTAGCTGCCGAGCGCGTACTTCACGAAGCCCATGTCGAGGTGGCTCGAGTGGTTCGAGGCCACGATGACGTTGCGGTTGTGCGGGATGTAGGCGCGCCCGGTGACCGTGGGCTTCATCACGCGGTCGTAGAAGCCCATCTGCACGCTGGTCATCGCGCGCTTGGCGGCCTCCGCGACGGGCGCGGGCAGCTCGAGCGTCTCCTCGGGCTCGTCGCCTTCGACCTCGCTCAGCTTCTTGTGCGCGAGGCCCGCGGCGCGCGCGGCGAGCGCCTCGACGTCGGCCACGGTCTCGCAACGCGAGAGCTCCTTGCCGTCGATCGACGTGCCCAGCTGCGCCTCGAGCGCCGCGGCGAGCTCGACCGAGAGCAAGGAGTCGATGCCGAGATCGCCGCGCAGCGAGGTGGTCGAGGCGAGCTCGCGCTCGTTCTTGCCCGCGATGCTCGCGATGGCGTGGCGCACACGCGAGTGCGAGCCCTCGCCGGCGACGGGCGCCGCGGCCTCGACGAGGCGCTCGAGGATGGGCCTCACCTCGTTGCGCTTCACCTTGCGCGTCGCGGTGCGGGGTAGGTCGGCCTCGTAGAGGTGCACGACCGTCGGCCTCGCCACGCGCGGCAGCTTCTCGAAGGCCTCTCGCAGGCCCTGCATCGCGCTCGCGCGCCGCGTGGCGCGTGCCTCGGGGGATTGGTCGTCTTCGTCGCCGGCGGGCACGGCGAGGCAGGCGACCTTCTCGCCGCCCCGGCCGTCGGGCAGGCCGAGCACGCTGAGCTCGCGCACGCCGGAGACCTCGCCGAGCAGGGCCTCGACGTCGTCGGGGTAGACGTTCTCGCCGCTCGGTCCGACGATGACGTCCTTCGAGCGGCCGACGAGCACCAGCCTGCCCTTGTCGTCGAGCTTGCCGAGATCGCCCGTGTGCAGCCAGCCCTGCGCGTCGATCGCCTTGGCCGTGGCCTCGGGGTCGTCGGCGTAGCCCTTCATCACGTTCGGGCCTCGCGCGAGCACCTCGCCCACGCCGCGCTCGTCGGGCTCGCCGATCTTGATCTCCACGCCCGGCACGGCCTTGCCGACCTGCCCGAGCGCGGTGCGCGGCGTGCCCTTCGACACCGTGAGCACCGGCGAGGCCTCGGTGAGCCCGTAGCCCTCCGAGAGCGGCAGGCCCAGGCCGGCGAAGAGCTTCGCCGTGTCGCGCGGCAGCGCGGCGCCGCCCGAGATGAGGTGGCGAATGTTGCCACCCAAACCATCGTGGACCTGGCCGAAGAAGAGGCGGCCGAGGTTGAGGCCGGTGTTCTTGCCGACGAGGCGGTTCAGCTCGAGCGCGGTGTCGAAGGCCTTCGTGGCGAGCGGGCCCTTCTCGCGCACCTCGGCGAGGATGCGCCGCTCGAGCAGCTGCCAGAGGGCAGGCACGCCGGCCATCGCCGTGATGCGACCGACCTGCAGGCCCTCGCGAAGCCCAGGGGCGTCGAGCTCGCGCAGGTAGACGACGCGCGCGCCGAGCATCAGCGGAAGCAAGAGACCGCAGGTGAACTCGAAGGTGTGGTGCAACGGCAGCACGCTGAGCACGCGGTCCTTCGGGCCGAGCGGGAAGAGCGGCGCGAGCGCGGCGAGCAGGCCGGCGAAGTTGCCGTGCGTGAGCATGACGCCCTTCGGATCGCCGGTGGTGCCGCTCGTGTAGATGATGCTCGCGACGTCGTCGGTTGCGGGCTTCGCGCCCTGGGTGCGTGCGCGCGCCAGGCGGGCCTCGCCGTCGGTGGGGCTCGTGAGCTCCTGCAGATCGAAGACGACGAGATCCGGGTGCTTCTGGACGACCTCGACGCCGCCCTTCACGGCGACGCCCGCGTCCCAGATCGCGGCGACGGCGTGGCTCGAGCGCGCGATGTTGGCGAGCTGCGGGCCCTCGAGCGCAGGATCGGCCGGCACGGCGATCGCGCCCGCGCGCAGGATGCCGAAGTAGGCGATGCTCCAGGCCGGGTGGTTCTTGCCGGAGAGCAAGACGCGCGCCCCCTGCGTGACGCCCATCTCGCGCAGGCGCTCGGCGACGAAGTACGAAGCGTCGCAGAGCTGGCGGTAGGTGATGCGCGAGAGGCCGTCTTCGGTGACCTCCTGCAGCGCGAGCGCGTGGCCGTGCCGCTCGGACACCTCGTCGAGCATGTCGAGCAGGTGGTCGTAGTGGCGCAGCGGCTTGATCTCGCGGCGCAGGCGCTCGTCGAGCTCGGGCAGCACCCACCTCTCCAGGCCAGGCAGGTGCACCTCGTACATCCACTGTCGCCAGTCGAGCGACTCGGGGTACCAGATGAACTTGGCGCGCTCTTCGGGCGGCATGCGATCCATCGCCGCGCGCGTATTGGCGCAGGAGAAAATCCAGTCGTTCTCGGCCGTGAACGGCACGAAGAGATCCATGATCTCGGCCGACTTCTTCTCCGTCTTGGCCAAGCCCGCGAGCGCCTTCGACGCGGGCTTGAACAGCATCGCGAGCGGGCCGACGGCGGCGGCGCCGAGCACCTGGCTCGCGCCCTCGAGCGCCTTCACGACCTTGTGCGGGCCGTAGCGGTCGTAGTCGGCCTTGGTGATGCCGAGGCTCTCGAAGTGCTGCGAGGCGACGTCGAAGAGCTTCGTCGACTTGCCCTCGAAGACCTTCTTCCTCTTGTAGAGGCCGATGAGCTCGAGGTAGCGCGTCATCGCGCAGGGGTTCGTGTCGGTGACCGCGTACTGGTAGACGGCCGCCTGCGTGCCGTCGATGAGCTCGGCGAGCGACGCGATCATGCCCGCGGCGACCATGTCGACCGGGATGATGTCGAGGTGCACGTTGGGGTCGCCGGGGAAGCGCACCGTGCCCTTGAGCGCCATGTAGATGAACGGCGCGCTCGTATTGACGCCCTCGTTCCAGCCCTTCTTGGGGAACTCGCAGCTCGACTCGACGACCGCGGGGCGCACGATCGTGAAGGGCACGCCGCTCGCCGCGAGCACCTGCTCGCCGATGCTCTTCGTATAGGTGTAGATGTTCGACCAGCCCCAGAAGCGCGCGCGCTCGGTGCCCGCGTCGACGAGCTGCTTCTCGACGAACTTGCGCCGCACCTTGGCGAGCTCGTTCTCGAGCGCGCTGCCCCGCGCGGGCTCGCCGCGCTCGGTGAGGTTCTTCTTCGCTTCGTCGAGGAAGTGACTCTGGCGGAAGGCGTCGTCGGCGCGGTGGCGCGCCATGCGCACGAGATCGAGGCACTCGTCGATCTCGCGCTGCGGATCCCAGTGCGAGCGCTCGAGCAGCCTGCGGGGCGTGTTCTGCCCGAGCAAGGTGTCGCCCTTCACGCGCGGGAAGGGCACGTCGCGCGGGTCGAGCTCCTCGACGACGCCCGAGCGGTGGCCGGCGACGTAGCAGGTGCTCGTGTGCATGACCGGCGCGCCGAGCGTGCGCGCGAGCGAGACGAGGTTGTTCACGCCGAAGGCGTTGACCTCGAGGGCCTCGTCGAGCGGCGGGCTGAAGTCGACGACGCCGGCGACGTTCACCACGGCGGCGATCGTGCCGCGCACCTCGTCGATCACGGTCTCGGGGATGCCGAGGCGGTCTTGCACGACGTCGCCCGGCACCGGCGTGATCTTCGAGCGGATGAAGGCCTCGAACTCGGCGCCAGGGTACTTCTCGCGCAGGCCGTCGAAGACCGGCGACGACGCGATCTGCGCCCAGAAGCGCGCCTCGGCGCTCTGCCCCGGGCGCGGGCGCACGAGCAGCCACATGTGGCCGAGCTCGGGGAAACGATCGAGCATCATCGCGACCCAGACCTTGCCGAGGAAGCCCGTGCCGCCGACGACGATGAGGCGCGCGCCGGCGAAGAGCTTCGACGGCAAGAGCGGGCGCTCTCGCCCGGCGATCACCTGCGCCGTGTACGCGAGCGCGCCTCCCGGGAGCGAGGTGCCGGAGGCGTCGGTCGTGCCGAGGTGGGTGCTCGAACCGTTCGACGACGAGCCGTGCTGCATGTCTTCCGAGTCCTCCGAGAGACGAGGAGCTGACCGGGCGGTCAGCCTTCTGGCGCGGCCTCCTCGTGGGGCAGTTCCGCATCGCGGGGCATCGCCCGCAGTGCGGGACGAGTCAAGCGGATGGTCGCCTCCTGGGAGCGAGACACGCGCTCCGGAGCGTGCTTCTCTCGTCGGTCGTGAAGGACCCGACGAGCTCGCTCCCCACCTCCACCACCACCGTGCTCGGTGCGCTCCCTCCGGGCCTCGTCGCCCAGCCGCGCGATGGCGCGCCGCGTCGTGCTCCGCTCCGCGTAGCCCTCGGCGCGATCGCCCTCGTCGCTTGCGCCGCCGGGTGCGCGCCGAAGAGCGTCTTCGGGCAGCTGGTGCACGTCGAGGAGCACCCGCTCGACGTGAAGGGCAAGCCGCTCTCGTACTACGAGGGCTCGAGCTGGCAGGGCGAGGACGAGGCCGACGCCGAGAAGCGCCCGCCGGCCTGGTCCAAGGATCCGGTCGTCGTCTTCGTGAGCGATCTCGGCGAGGACTGCGAGCTCTTCGACGACGGCGAGATGAGGCGCTTCGTCACGAGCTTCACCGGGCAATACGTCTTCGTGCGGCCGAAGAGCCTCTTCGAGGTCGCCTGCGAGACCGAGGAGCTCCACCGGCTCGATCTCGCCTGGCGCCACGCCGAGCTCGACGCGCTCTTCGCTTCGCTCGGCAAGGCACATCCGGGCCAGCCCGTGGTGCTCGTCGGCGAGGCCTACGGCTCGACGATCGCGCTCGATTGGCTCTCCAAGAACACCAGCCGCGCGCAGGGCTTCGTCTCGCTCGGCGGGCCGTTCGCCGACGTCGAGCGCACCTTCGTGCAGGTCGTGCGCGAGAGCGGCCGTGAGCAGCGCGAGATCACGCGCGAGGTCGACCAGCTGCGCTCGATCTTCGACCGCCTCCGGAAGGAGCCCGATCGACGCGACCCGCTCTGGGGGCGCAGCCCGGCCTTCTGGGCACAGCTCACGGCCGTCGACCCGAAGGCCCGCCTCGGCGCGCTCGGCGTACCCGGCCTCATCGTGCAGGGCGACGCCGACACCGCGCGTGTGCCCTCCTCGATGCTCGCCGCGGCGCGTCGTGAGCTGAAGCGCGCCGGCGCCGAGCACCTGCGCTACGCCGAGCTCGCGGGCGTGGGCGCCGATCTGCGCAGGCGCGAGGCCTTCGAGGCGATCGACGACTTCACCCGCGAGATCGGCAAGAAGCCGGCGGACAAGACCGCGCCCTGAAGGGGCCCTAGGCCCGGCACGGCCCCCGTTGCGGCTGCAGTCATTCTGCCCTTACCCTGCCCGCCTGTGCGCGCCCTCAGCCTCGTCCTCGCCTCCGCGTCCGTGATCTCCCTGTTCGGTGCGGAGGCGCGCGCGGACGAGCCGCCCCCTCCGCCCCCGGTGCCCGAGCACCGCATCACCTTCGACAACCTGCTCGTCGGGCGCATCAACCCGCTGGGCCTCGAAGACCAGTACAACCTCGCCTACAAGTATCGGCTCTACGAGAGCAGCTCGGCCGCGCTGCGCGAGAACTACGTGGCCGTCGCGCTCTCGCCCACCTTCAGCCCTGGCATCACGCGCATGGGCGGATCGGTGGAGATCCGACCAGCGACGGTGCTCACGCTCTCGGCTGGCTTCTACCAGATGATCTTCCCCGGTGCGTTCAGCCTGGGGCAGTCCTTCCAGAACGCCGACGACGACTACAGCGACACCGAGCTCAAGCGCCGCGACAAGGAGGGCACGCCCGACGAGGACAACTACACGACCGGCGGTTGGCAGGCGCACCTGCGCGCGGTCGCGCTCGGCAAGCTCGGGCCCATCGTCATCCGCGACGATCTGCAGGTCTACGTCGGCGAGTTCCGCCTGCGCGAGGGCGACCAGCTCTACTACGACCAGCGCACCGATCTGCTCGTGCCCAACGGCGGAGTGCAGCTCACCAACGACACCGACGTGCTCTACATGACGGACTTCGGCCTCATCGCGGGCATCCGCACCTCGATCGCGCACGCCTTCGTGCCCGACGACATGCTCGGACCGAGCGGCGAGAACCCGATGCCGACCGTGAGGCTCGGCCCCGCGGCGAGCTACACCTTCTTCGACGAGCCCGGCGCGAGCTTCAACAAACCCGCGCTGCTCGTGCTCACGCAGTGGTGGCTCAAGCACCCCTGGCGCACCGGGCAAGACGTCTCGCAGGCGATGCCGATGATCATCCTCGGCTTCCGCTGCGAGGGTGAGCTCTGGCGCAGCCGCTGAGGCCGGTGCGCGCCTTCGGTGGCGCGCGCCCCTCAGCCCTCGCCCGCGAACTCGAGCTCCTTCCAGAGGCCGCTCTTCAGGTCGCCGATGCGCACCTTGGTCGTCGCGATCTGCTGGTCGGCGTCACGCAGCGATTGGGCGTACTTGCCGAGGTCTGCGAGGTAGGCCTCGCCGAGCTCGGCCCACTCCGTGTGTCGCTCGGTGAGCACGCGGCGCGCTTCGTCGCGCAGAGCGGCCGCGGCGCTCTCGTCGAGCGTGCCGCTCTTGAGCCCGAGCCAGGCGATCGCGAGCTGACGCACGCCGCGGAAGGTGACGAGCTCGGGGTGCTCCTTGGCGAGCGCGTCGATGCGCTCCCGGGCCTCGTCGGGCGTCGTGACCTTCCAGGCCTGGCCGAGCACCATCTTCGCTGCGGCCGGCGACATCGAGGCGTCGACCTCGCGCTGGATCACGAGGCCCACGACACCTCGCGCCCAGGCCCACGCCGGGCCCTCGGGTTCGGGCGCGGGATCGGTGCCGGCGGCGAGCAGCTCGTCGCGCATCGCGTGGACCTTGTCCATCGCGCCCTTGGCCTTGCGCCAGAGGTAGTAGGTCGAGGCGAGCACACCCGCGGTGATCGCGAGGTTGCGAAGGAGCTCGGGTTCCATCGTCGTACGCGCTCAACGCTGGTGAGGCACGACGACGCCCTTCTCGCGCGCGACGCGCTGGGCCGTCTCGTAGCCTGCGTCGGCGTGGCGGATGACGCCCATGCCCGGGTCGATCGTGAGCACACGCTCGAGGCGCCTCGCGGCGGCCTCGGTGCCGTCGGCCACGATGACCTGCCCCGCGTGCAGCGAGTTGCCGATGCCCACGCCGCCGCCGTGGTGGAAGCTCACCCAGGAGGCGCCGCCCGCGGTGTTGGCGAGCGCGTTGAGGATCGCCCAGTCGGCGATCGCGTCGGAGCCGTCTTTCATGGCCTCGGTCTCGCGGAAGGGCGAGGCGACCGAGCCGCAGTCGAGGTGATCGCGCCCGATGACGATCGGCGCCTTCACCACGCCGCGCTTCACGAGATCGTTGAAGGCCAAACCGACCTTGGCGCGATCGCCGTAGCCGAGCCAGCAGATGCGCGCCGGCAGGCCCTGGAAGGCGATGCGCTCGCCGGCGAGCTCGATCCAGCGCTTCAAGTCCGGGTCGTTCGGCACGGTCTCGAGCACGGCGCGATCCGTGGCGGCGATGTCGGCCGGGTCGCCCGAGAGCGCCACCCAGCGGAAGGGGCCCTTGCCCTCGCAGAAGAGCTCACGCACGTAGGCCGGCACGAAGCCCGGGATGTCGAAGGCGCGCTCGCAGCCGGCTTCCATCGCGCAGGTGCGCAGGTTGTTGCCGTAGTCGAAGACCTCGGCGCCCGCCTTCTGCATGGCGAGCATCGCCTCGACCTCGAGGCGCATGTCGTGCTTCGCGCGCTCGACGTAGCCCTTCGGGTCGCTCGCGCGCTTTGCCGCGGCTTCGGCGAGCGAGAGCCCACGCGGCACGTAGCCCACGAGCGGGTCGTGCGCGGCCGTCTGCTCGGTGACCAGATCGGGGATCTCGCCGCGGCGCACGAGCTCCGGGTAGACGTCGGCCGCGTTGGCGCACATCGCGACGCTCTTCGGGTCGCCGCTCGCGGCGCTCTGCTTCACGAAGGCGAGCGCCTCGTCGAGGTCGTCGATGCGTGCGTCGACGTAGCGTGTGCGCAGGCGCTTCTCGATGCGGTCGGGGTCGATCTCCACGCCCAGGCAGGCGATGCCGGCCATGGTCGCGGCGAGCGGCTGCGCGCCGCCCATGCCGCCGAGGCCCGCGGTGAGCGCCCAGAGGCCGCCCTGCTTCTTGGTGCGCGCGACGTAGGCCTTTCGTGCGGCCACGAAGGTCTCGAAGGTGCCCTGCACGATGCCCTGCGAGCCGATGTAGATCCACGAGCCGGCCGTCATCTGGCCGTACATCGTGAGCCCGAGGCCCTCGAGCCTGCGGAACTCGTCCCAGTTGGCCCAGCGACCGACGAGGTTCGAGTTGGCGATGAGCACGCGCGGCGCGTCGGCGTGCGTGCGGAACTTGCCGACGGCTTTGCCCGACTGGATGAGCAAGGTCTCGTCGTCCTCGAGCTCACGCAGCTCGCGCACGATGACGTCGAAGGCCTCCCAGCTGCGCGCGGCCCTGCCGGTGCCGCCGTACACGACGAGATCGTCGGGGCGCTCGGCCACCTCGGCGTCGAGGTTGTTGTGCAGCATGCGCAGCGCGGCCTCCTGGATCCAGCCCTTGCAGGAGAGCTCGGGACCACGCGGTGCGCGCACGGGGCGGGGCTTCGACATGCCCCGTGGATTAGGGTAAGCCTCGCGCGCCGGCAACCCGCGTGCGGAGCAGCGCCGCGTGCTACTTTGTCACGATGGACCGCGAGGAACGCGCGCGCCGGCGGCGGGAGACCTGGAGCGGCGGCGTCGCTCCCGAGGGAGCCGGGGCCGAGCTGGAGCGAGCGTTCTGGTCCACGTCGACGCCGACCGAGCGACTCGCGGCCGTCTGGGAGATGGCGAAGCTAGCCTGGAGTATCGAGCACCCCGATGGACCTCCCCTCCGACTTGATCGATCTGTTGGCGGAGTTCGACGCCACCAAGGTTGACTACGTACTCGTCGGTGGGCTCGCGGTCGCCTTGCACGGCTTCCCACGTTTCACGAAGGTCGCCGACCTCTGGCTTCGCGACACGCCCGAGAACCTCGAGCGGGTACGCCGAGCGTTGGTGGCCTTCGGAGCGCCTGCCAGCACCATCGAGGCCCTCGGTCCGGCGCAGCCACTCGACGTCGTCTGGCTGGGCAAGCCGCCTTCGCGCATCGATCTGATGAAGGGTGTTCCCGGCGGCGACTTCGAGAGGGCCTGGGGCTCACGCGTGCTGATCCCGTGCGCGGGCGTGGAGACCTCGGTGGTCGGCCGCGAGGAGCTGATCCACCTGAAGCGCGCCTCGGGTAGGCCTCAGGATCTGCTCGATGCCGCTCAGCTCGAGTCGCTCGACCCGTGAAGCCAGGGCCATATCCCGAGGACCTCCCCGTGATCACCGCAGAGCCCGTCGTCACCCGCCCCACCCTGAGGCAACTGCTCGCGCTCGCGTGGCCGATCGTCGTCTCGCGCTCTTCGCAGGTGGTCGTCGGCACGGCCGACGCGCTCATGGTGGCGCCGCTCGGCGAGGCCGCGCTCGGCGCCACCACCACGGCCTCGCTCAACAGCTTCGCCTTCTTCGCGCTGCAGATCGGCACCGTGTTCATCGTCGGCAGCTTCGCCTCGCAGCTCAGCGGGCGAGGCGACGACGCCGGCGCGCGCCGCTACGCGCTCTACGGCCTCGTCATCGCGGCGCTGAGCGCCGTGCTCGCGGCGGGCGCGATCCCCTTCTTGCCGAAGCTCGCGTCGGTGCTCTCGCTCGACGCCGAGGTCGAGCCGCTCGTCGTCGATTACATGCGTCATCGGCTCTGGTCGGCGGGCGCGGCCGTGGGGCTCGAAGCGCTCGGCGCCTACTATGGCGGCACCAAGAACACCGTGCTGCCGATGATCGCGCAGGTGCTCGCGATGGCGCTCAACGTCGCCTTCAACTGGGTGCTCATCTACGGCAAGCTCGGCGCGCCGGCGATGGGCGTCGCGGGCGCCGGCCTCGCGTCGACGCTCGCCACGCTGATCGCGTTCCTGTTCCTCTTGGGCTGCTTCGTCGTGGGCTTCGGCGCGCCGAAGGTCTCCGCCGGGCGCATGCGCCTCGCGGAGCTCTGGCGCACGCTGCGCTTCGGCGTGCCCGTGGGGCTCAATTGGTTCGTCGAGCTCGGTGCCTTCCTCATCTTCGTCGACGTCGTGATCGCTGGACTCGGCAAGACCGAGCTCGCTGCGACCATGGCCGTCATGCAGATCAACTCGGTGTCGTTCATGCCGGCCTTCGCGATGGCCTCGGCGGGCGCGATCTTCGTCGGCCAGGCGATCGGCGCCGACAAGAAAGACGACGTGGCGCGCACGCTGCGCCTTACGATCACGGCGACGGTCGCCTGGCAGGGCATGCTCGCTCTGCTCTACGTCGCCTTGCCCAGGGTGTGGCTCGCGCCCTTCGTGCCCGAAGACGCGCCTGGCTTCCTCGCCATCGGCGCGGGGGTATTGGCGCTCAGCGCCGCCTGGCAGCTCTTCGACGGCGCCGCGATGGCGCTCGCCGAGGCCCTGCGCGCGGCCGGCGACACCGCGTTCAGCCTCTGGGCGCGCGCCGCGATCGGTTGGCTCGTCTTCGTGCCCGGCGCATTGCTCACGACGCGTCTGTGGGGCGGTCGCGAGCTCGCCGCCGCGAGCTGGCTCGTCGTGTATCTCGCGCTGCTCGCGGCGGTGCTCGGGTGGCGGTTCCTGGGTGGGCGCTGGCGGACGATGGAGCTGGTGGAGGAGCCGCTGGTGGAGTGAGGGGGGGCGGGCCGCTCGGGATCGGCGAAGCGGCTGCCCTGGGGGCGCTACTCGTCGCCGTCTTGCGGCGGCAGCGCGCGGATCTCGTCGCCGGCGCGCTTCCAGGCCCACATGAGGATCTCGTCCGCGCTGAGCTTCAGGCGGTCGGCTTCGCGATCGAAAGCCTCGTACATGGCCCGAGGCATGAAGAACATGCGCTTCGCGGTTCCCTTCGGGGGGCTCGCGAGCTCCGCGATGGCCGGGTCGCTCGACTCGGCCATCGCGAGGTTGGCGCGCAGCGACGCGAGGCGGATCGGGTTGCGCAACGGACTGAGCTTCATGGCCGCGACCTCCGCGGAATCGGGGGCGAGCTCAGCGAGCACCGGGAGGGAGAGGTGCAGGCAGCGCTGCAGGACCCAGCTATTCGAGCGATCGAGGCGCGCAGCCTCGTCGGACACCTCGGCGAAGAAGCCGGGATCACCGATCACGTCGACACGCACCTTGTCCATGCGAGGAGGGTACTACGCCCAGCTCGATGCCGTCGAAGCTGGTGGCGCGTGACGTCCGAGATGCTTCGGCCGCTCGCTCGCCACGAGCGGCTCCACGAACTGCCCGATGCAGCAGGAGTGACGTGGACGCTTGGAGGAATCCCTGGGCCGGAACCGGGGATGCACAATGTCCGATCTGCGGCCCAGGGTGGTTGTCTCGCGAGGGGGCGGCCACGTAGGCTGCGCAGTCGTGGGTGATGGGGTCGGCACCGAGAGACGATGGACCACTGCTCGTCGGCATGTACGGGCGTCGGCTGAGTCGCGCTCGATCCCACGCTCGAACTCGGCCGAGCCCGCAAGTCCAAACGGAACCAGGTCGAAGCCGTGAGGGTGTCCGTTGCTTTGACGAGCGTCGTTCTCCCGCAGGTCTGCGTGTGCTGCGGAGCGAGCGCCCAGACCTCGCTGGAGCCCGACACTCGTACGACCGATGGGCACCGGTCACGATGGTCGTTTCCTTACTGCATGGGTTGCGCCGATCACGTGCGCCGCTTTCCGACGACCGACGACACTACTGTCCTGGCGCTGAGTCTGCTCACTTGTGGCCTCTACTTGCTCGTTCACCTCGCTCGCCGCTCTGCCGCCGCCGCTGCGAGGTCGCCATCGTGTACTTCGACCGGGGCTGCGGGGGTGTACCTCGGTGCTCGTAACGGCGCGAACGAGCTCGAGCTGAGCAGCCCGAGTTTTGTAACCAGGTTGGCGCAGCTCAACCCGGGCTTGGTGCTCCCCCTCGACGCACAGACGCAGGCAGTTCTCGCCCAAGTTAGAGGGCAGTCGCTCGTCGACGTACGAATGTCGGCCGGCGCACCCAACCCTGGATCACTCGCACGCCCTGCGCAGGTCTGGGCACCGACCGCGATCCCACGGCCGGTGGGTCAGGTCGCGCAGGGAGCCCCTAGCCAGGCTACTGCTACACCTGCCAAGCGCGCTCCTTCGACGCTGGTGATGCGCACGGGCGGCTGGCCGCCCTCACCCGCGTACGCGAGCGCTCGGCACGACCTCCCGCTCGCTCCCGACCCTCAGCCTGTACTGAGTCGCTACGCGGGATCTCTCTCGCCGGTGCGAACCGGGCGAAGCGACCGCAGGTTCCTGGGCCCGGGGGCCTCGATCGAGGTCGCCGGGCGGCGGCTGGATTCGCCGCTCGTCTACGTCGCGACCGAGCTTCGCTCCGATGAGGATGCGAGCACGATCGTCACATCATGTGCCGTGGGCGACCCGAACCGGGCGATGCCGCTTCCCTATTGGCCACAGTACACCGCGGCCGATCCGAGCCAGAGAGCCGTCTACTTGGACTGGCTGGCAAGTGGTCGCGCGAACCCCGACACCCCAATCGGCTACGTCTTCATCTTTTTCTACGGGCTTGAGCGCCGGGTCTTTGTTGACCGCGAAGACGCCGAGCTCGCGTGCAGCGAAGTTGCGCGGCTCCGATCGATCTACAAGAGCAGCAACTCCTTCACGCGGTACACGGCTGAGTTCCTCGCATTCGCTTGGCTCGATCGCAAAGGGGTTTGGCTGAACTCCGACGAGACTTTCGTCGACGAGCGCCTCAGTGCTTTGGTGGGCGTCAGCCCGACGGCGCTGTGCGCTGCCTTGGCCTGGTATCAGACGCGTGCTCGACCACTCCCTGCGTACCTCGCGGCAGCCGTCGTTCGCGACATGCCAGAAGCCAAGCGCGGAATCGTCGTCGAGCGATCCTCCGTCGAGCTTCTGGATCTCTTTCGAATACGATACGAAGCGAGGTTTGGTTCGGGGATCTCGCTGGCGACCGCCAAGCGCCAATTGAACCTTTCGTACGGCTCCGCGAGCGCATCGGTACGGCAGCTCACCAACGGAGTCTTCAGCATCCCGAACGTGCTGGGTAGAGTCGCCCAGTTTCGCCCGGTGGTCGCGGTGTGGAACGAGTGCATCGACGACCTACGAAAGTCGAGCGCGCGGCGTGCCGGCGCGAAGGGCCTCGATCCAGACGCTTGGGCGGCTCTCCCCCCGGAACTGCGGGTAGAGTACGACCATCCCCACCAGGACCGTTGGGACACGAAGGTCCAGTCCCTTCCGGTCCTCGGTGGGTTTCACGTCGGCAAGGCAAGTGAGCTCGCGAAGCTCGCTGACGTCGAGGTCGGCGAGAAGCTGAGTGCTGCCGCGATGAGGAGGATCGCCCAGCGCGCCGAGGATCTGGGTTATGCGATCGAGCCAGAGCCTCGGCTTCGTGGAAAGGGAGCAGGTGCGGATGCCGAGATTCTCATCTGGCGGGACAGCTCGGGTGCCCTGCCCGAGGCACCGCTTTACGTTGGCGTGCACGCGGTCCTCGTCATGCTCGTGTCGATTGCGATGGCGGACGGCAACTTCAGCGAAGAGGAGCACGGCGTGGTGAACTCGTTTCTGACGGAGGCATTCAATCTCGACCAGGTCATGCGTACCCGCGTCGAGGCCATGAAGCACCTCGTCGTACGGCATCCGGCCAAGGTGCAGAGCTTCGCGAAGGCTCTCGTGAAAAGCCAGTCGATCGAGCAACGAGGCAAGATCGCTGCGGTGCTCGTCGCGGTTGCAGCTGTCGATGGGCTGGTGACGTTCGACGAAGAGAAGACGCTGCGTACTCTCTACGGGGCGCTCGGCCTGGGCGAGCGCGACCTGATCACAGCGATGTCCCGCGTGGGGGCGCGCCTCGAGTCCGACGCGGCTGTCGAGGTTGCGGCTGCGCGGCCCTCCGCCGGATCACCAATCCCGCAGCCCACTGAGCAGCAAGGCATCAAGCTGAGCCAGGCCGTCATCGACTCGATCCTCGCGGACACCCGTGAGGTGGCATCGCTTCTTGCCGAAGTGTTCGACGACGAAGAGGTCGCGGATGAACTCGAGCCTCCTGCACAGGAGCCTTCGCGCGGCGCCCTCACCACCGTTTCGGTGTCTGCCAAGACGACCAGGATCGCGGGTCAACTCGACATCCGATACCACGGCGTTCTCGACGCGCTGCTTCAGAGACGCACGTGGTCCGTAGAGGAGGTGAAGCGCCTCGCCACGGAACACCGGATGATGCCTGGCGCGATCCTCGACGTGGTCAACAGCTGGTCAGACGAGGTCCTCGGTGACTTCCTCATCGAGGAGGGTGACGGGTGGACGATCCATAGCGAGCTCGTGAAGGAGGAGTGATGAGCACCAACACCGCGACCACCATGCGCATCAAGGACCGAGACCGTACAGCAATAATTCGATCGCTTCGAGCGGGCGTCGTTCCCAGGGTTGGTCTTCAGCACATCCAGGTGGGCAGGCGTGCCGAGGTCTCAGCCATCGTCGACGACTTCGATCATGTCGCCGAGGGAGGAGCGGCGCTCCGCTTCATCATTGGCCCATTCGGCGCAGGGAAGAGCTTCTTTCTCAACCTCGCTAACGTCGTCGCCCTGGAGAAGGGTTTCTTGGTGGCCCGAGCCGACATCACGATGGATCGTCGGCTTCACGGGTCGGGCGGGCAACCTCGGGCCTTGTACGCCGAACTCATGAGGAACCTCGCGTCCAAGGCTAGACCGGACGGAGGTGCCTTAGGCTCGGTGCTCGAGAAGTGGATCTCTCACGTCGTTCAAGAGGTCGGGGATGACGAGGTGTCGGTGGATGCCGCGATTCGCGAGAAGATCGGGCCCCTTAGGGACCTGGTCAGCGGCTTCGAGCTACACACGCTTCTGTTGGCCTACTACCGCGCACACCGCCGCGGCGATGAGGCGGTTCAGCAGTCCGTCATTCGTTGGCTTCGCGCCGAATACGACACGAAGACCGAAGCACGAAAGGACCTCGACGTTCGTGGGATCATCGAAGACCGCGACTTCTACGACTACCTGAAGCTCATGGCCGCGTTCGCGCGCGTCGCCGGATTCAAGGGCTTGGTCGTGTGCCTCGACGAGCTGGTCGTGCTTTCACACCGGCTGGCGAACCGCGCTGCGCGTCAGGCCAACTACGAATCGATTCTCCGGATCCTCAACGATTGCCTGCAGGGGAACGTCGAAGGCCTACACTTCCTCTTCGGAGGAACTGACCAGTGCATGTTCGACAAGCGTCGAGGTCTGCACAGCTACGAGGCGCTGGCGACGCGGCTGCGCCAGAACGAGTTCGATCGGGCAGGGACCGACATGTCGGGGCCAGTGCTCGAGCTCAAGCCGCTGACGCCGGAAGACCTCTACGTCCTGTTGGTCCGGATCCGTGATGTCTTCGCCCGCGGCGACTCGGCAGAGCATCTGCTGCCGGATGAGGGTCTCCATTCCTTCCTCGAGTACTCTCGTAGGCGCCTCGGCGAGAGCTTCTTCTCGACACCCCGCGACACCGTCACTCGCTTTGTCGGACTGCTGCAGCTGCTTGAATCCGACCCGGACCACGACTGGCGCGCAGCGTTGGGTATGGCGGATGGGCTGGAGGTCGCGGCCAGCACGTCGGCGGAGGCACACATAGGCGAACCAATCGACGACGAGGACTCGCTCGTCGAGTTCAAGGTCTAGGGCGCGTATGGTCGAGCCGTTCGGACTGCTGCATCGTGAGGTGCAACGAAAGGTTTGGGAGTTGGGTTGGCCCGAGCTGCGGCCCGTCCAGGCCGCGGCGGTGCTCCACCTCATGCACGGAGGTGGCAACATGGTGATCTCGGCCGCCACGGCGAGCGGGAAGACCGAAGCCGCATTTCTACCGGTGCTCTCTCACATCGCCGAGGAGTCGCGCGGGAGCGTGCGGGCGATGTACGTCGGTCCGCTGAAGGCCCTGATCAACGATCAGTTCACGAGGGTGGAGGCGCTCTGCGAGCGCATGGATGTGCCCGTGTGCAAGTGGCACGGGGATGCGCCGGACGCCGCGAAGAAGCGGCTGCTGAAGAGTCCGGCTGGGGTGTTGTTGATCACGCCGGAGTCTCTCGAGGCGATCCTGATTCGGCGGGCATCCGACGTGCAGCGTCTGTTCGGCGGTTTGAGGTTCGTCGTCATCGACGAGCTGCACTCGTTCATGGGCACCGAGCGTGGGGCGCAGTTGCTGACCTTGCTCCACCGGATGTGCCGACGAGCGGGATGTCGCCCAGTCCGCATAGGGCTCTCGGCGACGCTAGGAGACCCTGAGCTCGCGCGTCGCTGGATCGAGCCCGGCGCGGAGCCCGCGTTTCTGGTGGCAGAAGGTCACGTCGCGGCGTCGCTGAGAGTGAAAGTGGCGGGGCTGTGGGCGCGCCCGGAGCGGCCCTACGAGGGCACGGACTCGCTCCAAACGGTCGATTCTGCCGGCGGCAGCGGGGACCCGCTCGGGCTGTGGCCTGAGATCGCGCGTTCGGTTCTGCGTACCTCTTTGGGGAAGACGGTGTTGGTGTTCGCGAACGCGAAGTCGAAGATCGAGCTGCTCGCGGACGCCATCAGCGAGGAGGTGGACGCTACGAGCGTTTCTCATGCAGTCGTTGTGCATCACGGGTCCCTGTCGCGCGAGCAGCGGTCGGAAGCCGAGGAGCGACTGCGCGAGCCCTCGCCCTGCATCGGCGTGTGTTCGAACACCCTGGAGATGGGCATCGACATCGGAACCATCGATGAGGTCGTCCAGGTGTCGGCGCCATGGTCGGTGGCTTCGCTAGCCCAGCGCGTGGGCCGTAGCGGTCGAGTCAACGGAGTGCGGGTACTTCGTGGTGTGTACACAGCGGTCGAGCCCGACGAGCGCTCGATGGTGTGGGACCGCCTTCATCTCGACTTCATCCAGGCGGTTGCAGCGACTCAACTGTTCCTAGAGCGTTCGATTGAGACGCCTCATGCCGGCAGGGCTCATCTGTCGACGCTGGTGCACCAGACCTTGGCATTCTTGGTCGAGACGGGCGGCTCGACGGCGGACACGCTCTGGACTGCCGTGGTCGGTAGTGGTGCGTTCGCGGGGCAGAGCCGCGCGGAGTATGCGCGTGTACTTCGCGAGATGGCGCTCCGTGAGCTCATCGAGCAGTTGCCCGACGGAACGCTTGTCGTGGGCCTGCGGGGGGAGCGAATCACAGACCACTACTCATTCTTCGCAGCCTTCAACGCTGCTGAGGAATTGAAGGTCGTTCACGGGAGCGAGGAGGTCGGAACGGTGGCCTCAGCCCCGGGACCGGGGGAGTACCTGATTCTCGGGGGAAGACGTTGGCGTGTGGATGAGGTCGACCCCGAGCGTCGCGAGGTGTTGGTGAGCCCTGGGCGTGGAAAGAAGGCTCCGTACTTCACGCCGGGCGGAGGTTCGGTCAGCAAGCAGATTCACGAACGGATGAGGCATATCCTCGGCACTACCGATGTGCCGGCGTACTTGGACTCGACCGCAGCCGAGATCCTCGAGAGCGCCCGAGTCGAAGCACATAGGCACGAGGGGTTTCGGCGGCACGTCGAACTCGCGGGAGGTGGTGTTCGGCTGTTCCTCTTTGGAGGGTGGCAGCTACAGCAGACTGTCCACCTCGTACTGTCTTCGGCGGGGCTCGAGCTGACAGACTATGAAGTGGGGTTCGAGGTGGATGCCAGCCCCGCCCATCTGGAGGTCGCACTGCGCGGGTTCATCGCCGCGCCCGATCCAGGACGACTCGCCGAGTTCGCCGACCGGAAGCTTCTGCTACGCGAGATGGGTAACGAGAAGTTCGAGCGTTTCGTCGCCCCCGATGTTTGGCAGCGGGCCTACGTGCGTGACGTGCTTGACGGCGCAGGCGCCCTGGAGGTCGCGCAGCGGTGTCTCACGGAACTCGGATCCTAGGCGCGCCCAGCCGCGTCGCTCTGCGACGTGTGCACCCTTTGCACTCCGTCCAATCGCGACCGTCCGCTCAGAGCCGGACCCAGCCAGCTCACGCCGCCAGCAAGTCCTCGAGCATTCGGCGGTCGGAGAGCGCGACGACGTCCGAGACGTCCTTCAAGCGGAGCAAGTCCTCTTCACGGTAGACGTCGACGCGATCGTCGAAGACCGTCACGCGCTGCTCACTGCGCATGGGCACATCGAGGTCGTACCAGCGCGTGAAGATGTCGTTCGCGACGTTGTGGGCCTGTGAGCGGTTGCCCGACGCGAGCGTGAGCACGGCCGAGGTTGTGCGGGCGCCACGCACGAGGAAGTCGACGCGCACGGGTTTGCCGTGTCGGCCGACCAGCTCTGTGTGCGGCTCGTAGGCGAGGCCTGCGTCGGCGAGCAGCTCTTCGAGGTCTTCGGTGGCGCCGCTCACGAGTGAGCTTCGGCGTGTGTAGGTTAGATCGGCGATGCGCACACAGGCCTGGCCGAGCTGCACGATACCGGGCATGAGACGATCGACCGACGGGAGCGCGAGCTCGAGCGCGCCGCCTACCTGAGAGACGCCATAGAGCCGCAGCGCGTCTTCGACAAAGCGCGTGCGCTTCTTGGAGAGCCACGGCTTCACCTGCACGTCGAGCAGCCATGCGGTGGTCTGCCCGAAGTCGCTGAGCACGAAGTTCGGAAAGAGCGGCTCCGGGCGGTGGGCGAACAGGTCGACCGAGCTGCCATCCGGGTAGAGGAACGCGGTCTCGAGACGCACCACGCCGCTCTTCAGCTCGTCGATCGAGCGCACGAGCGCGTGTCCGTCGCTCTCGTGGCGGACTTCATCGAACAGGTTCACGGCTCACCTTCACTGTCCGGGCCGATGAGTGTGCCCTGGTGCTCGATGCCGCCCATGCTGCAGAACTCGGCGAAGAGGTCGGCGAGCGACCGTCCCGAGAGGTCGGGGCGATCCGCTACACGGTCGGGGAGATTGCGATCCGGGCAGCGCTCGCTGGTGAGCGCGTGCTTGTGGCTGCGTCCGGCGGGGCGATGCGCCGGCCCGTCGACATCGAGCCTGCAGATGGGTCCGAGACCAGGCACGTGAACGTTGAAGCTCTTGGCGCCGGTAACCGGGTTGAAGCTGATGTTGAGGCGGAGGTCGATGCCGCCCTGGTTCTCGATGACGACACCGTCGATCGTGAGCACCGGCGCGGTCGCGCGCCCCTTCGCGAAGCGCATGTCGCCTCGGATGACTTTCCCCGGGAGGTCTCGGAGGGCTTCGAACTGCGTACGGTCCACGTTGCGCAGCCTACCACCCGACTCGCGAGTCGAGGTCGACGACGCGCTCGGGCCGGGACCGAGCCTCGTGATCCCGAGGTCGATGACGGTGAAGCCATGGGCGTTCTGGGAGCACGAAGACGATGGCATCTTCTTCCTCGCCGACGACAGCGCCGCCTTCTTCGGTGGCTTCGTCGCGAGCGTCGCGGATTGGTGCCGCGATCGAGCGCAACTCGAGCGCATGCGGGCCGCGCTCGCCCGACTGGGCGTCACAACGGACGTGCCGCCTCTGGACTTGGCCCCGGCCGACACGGGGCCGAACCGACCGTGGCTGCCGCCCCGCGAGGCCTATCTGCTCACCACGGGCGAGTACCTCGCGCTTCGCTCGACCGACCCGGGCTCGGCCGAGCGCGGCCTCCTCGGGCGCTGGCACTACCTGCGCGACCCCGAGGCGGGCAGAGCGCTCGACGACCTCTATCGGGCGAAGAACTGGGCGCCCCCGCGCGCCTACCCTCGTGGGGCCTAAGCCCATCGAGCAGGAGCGGCGGAGCCGCTGACTCGCGCTCTGCTCCTCGCGGCCGAGCGAGGCTACCCGCTGGCTCGTTGGTCGTGCAAGCGCTCGCAGTGCGCGCTCGCGGGAGCTGGCCGAGCTGGACGAAGAGCTGGCACAATGACTACGTGTCCGCGCCGCCCTCGAGCTGGAAGCCTCGCATCGACAGGGTCCTCGTACGGGCGGGCGCCGCGCTCGTCATGGCGGCCGACGCCGCCATCAGCACGCCGCTCGGCCTCTCCTTCCTGCTCGTGGTGCCGCTCTCGTTCTCGGCGCTCCGCCTGAAGAAGCGCGAGACCTTCGCGCTCACGATCCTGTGCATCGTGTCTCGCTTGCTCTTCGGGCCCGTCGGCGACCCTCTCGGGCTGCGCGAGGTGACGCTCGAGGTGAGCGAGGGCGTGCAGCTCTGGGTGAGCACCGTGACGACCGTGCTCACCTACACCGGGGTGGCGCTCACCTTCGGCCGCATCGCCCAACAGAAGCGACGCATCGGCGATCTGACGGGCCTCGCCACGCGGGATCCGCTCACCCGCTGCGCGAACCGTCGGGCGCTCGACGAGTTCCTCGAGCGGCACGAGGAGGCGCAGGGCTCGGTGATCGTGATCGACGCGGATCACTTCAAGCGCGTGAACGACACCTACGGCCACGACGCGGGCGACCGCGTGCTCGTGAAGCTGGGTTCGATCCTCTCTGGGCTCACGCGCGCAGGCGATCTCGTCGCGCGCGTCGGTGGTGAGGAGTTCGTCGTGCTCTTGCCGGGCGCGCCCGGCTCGGCGGCGGAGCGGGTGTGCACGCGCATCCTCGAGACGATCCGCACGACGCCGTTCGACATCGGCGGAGAGCGCACGATCGCCGTGACGGCCTCGGCGGGCGTCGCGACCGGGGTGCTCGGCGCTGTGCTGCTCGCTCGCGCCGACGCCGCGCTCTACGAGGCCAAGGGCGCCGGACGAGACCGCTTCGCGACCGCATCCGACGAGGCATGACGCCGAGGCGCCGCGCGTGTCTCGGTCGAGGAGCCCGCACCGCTGCTCGCGCTCGGGGGCTTGGGCTTCGTCGCGGCGCTGCTGCTCGTGGTCTGAGGTCGAGGCGCCCATGACCGGCACGGCGGATGCTTGTCGCGAACGCATGAACCGCTCCATCGGTGGGTCCTTCGCGGTCGCTGCATTCGTCACGGGGCTCTGGCTCACGGCTTCCGCCTGCGGAGGGAACGTCAGCTACGGCGGGGGCGGGCAGGGCGGCTCGGGTGGCTGGGACGCCTGTGGCGGCAAGGCTTGCGGCGAGGGCTGCACGCCTTGCGACCCGGCCGACCCGGACTGCGTCTTGCCAGGCACACCGATGTATTGCGACGCCTCGGGCGATTGCGTCATCGGCAGGCCCGAGTGCCCCGGCGGCTGCACCTCCGACGAGGCCTGCGAGCCAGGCGCCGAGTGGTGCGTGGGCGGCGAGTGCGTGCCCTGCGACAACTCGGGACAGCTCTGCGATCTGGCCTGCGCCGACGGCTGGGTGCTGCTCGAACGCAACGGCTGCACACCCTGCAGCTGCGCGCCGCCGACCGAGTGCACCGACGATGCGGCCTGCGGTCCGACCCGCAGCTGCTACGCGGGGCAGCTCTGCTGGGACTACTGCAAGGTCGGCGATCCGAGCTGCTGTCGCGGCAACTTCTGCGACGTCTCGGGCTGCAGCGAGCCGGCGCCCGGCGGCTGCCGCAGGCTCGGCTGCCCGGAGGGGCAGTTCTGCGAGCAGATCGACTGCGCGCCGACCTCGTGTGATTGCACCGGCGGCAGCTGGGCCTGCAGCGAGGACTGCGGCGGCGGCGTGTGCGTGACGCCGCTCTGAGGAGGGCGCCGCGAGGGCGCGACGCTGAAGCAGCTCGAGTCGAAACCGCTGGAGCGGGCGCTCCCCGGGCCGTGTGGGGGCCGAAACGCGAACGTCCGTCACGTAACGCGAGCCCTTCTCCTCCCGCGAACGTCCAGTACGCTCTACGGTGGAGTGTGCTGTATGCAGGATGAAGCGAGGGCCGGCGGGCGAGCGACAGGGACGCGGGCGTGGACCTAGCCGCAGACGAGGGAGACGAACGTGACCGCGTGCTGGACGAGGCGCCCGATCCGGCGTTCGTCCACACCGAGGGCCGCATCGCTTACGCCAACGCGGCGCTCGTTCGCCTCCTGGGCGTCTCCGGAGCGGACGCGCTGCTCGGCAGGCCACCCACCTCGATCTTCCATCCGCGGTACCACGAGCTCATCCGTCGGCGCCACGAGGCGATCCTCGAGCACCGAACGGCGATCCCCGTCATCGAACAGGAGGTCATCCATCTCGTCGAGGGCACGATCCCGGTCGAGGTGGTCACGACCTTCACGATGCGCGGTGGGCGTCCGTCGGTCCTCGTGGTCATGCGCGACCTCAGGCGACGGAAGGAGCTCGAGGCGCAGTTCCGCCTGCTCGTCGACGCGGTCACCGACTACGCCATCTTCACGCTCGACCCAGCCGGTCAGATCACGAGCTGGAACGATGGCGCGATGCGGCTCTACGGCTACCCCGTCGCGGAGGTGCTCGGCCAGAGCCACGGCATGCTGTTCGGTGCGGAGGACGTCGACGTCGATGCTCCCGGGCGCGAGCTCGCGAGAGCGCTCTCCGGCGGGCTCGCGCTCGAAGTCACGAACCTCCGCAAGGACGGCACGCGCTTCCGAGTGCACAGCGTGATCACGGCGCTGCGCGACGGCGACGGTCACCTGAAGGGCTACGTGAAGGTCGTGCGAGACCTGACCGAGCAGCGCGCCAGCGCCGTCGCGCTGAGCGCCAGCGAGGAGCGGAACCGTGACCTGTTCGACTGCATCGCCGAGCCGCTGTTCGTCTACGACCGCGAGACGCTCGGGTACCTCGCGGTGAACGAGGCGGCGATCCAGCTCTACGGATACGACCGCGAAGAGTTCCTGGGCATGACGATCAAGGACATCCGTCCGGTGGACGACGTGCCCGCTCTGCTCGACATGCTCGCGGCCTCGGGCGCGGGTCCAGAGGCGCGAGGGCTGTGGCGACATCGAAAGAAGAACGGCGAGATCATGCACGTGGAGATCTCCGCGCGCGGGCTCGAGTTCGAGGGGCGCCCAGCTTGCCTCATCCACGCGCGCGACGTCTCCGCGAAGGTCGAGGCGGAGCGTGCGCTCGCCGAGGCGTTCACGGCCGTGCAGCAGAGCCAGCTCTTGGCGCGCATCGCAGGCGCGGCCGCTCGACTCGGCGGGTGGGTCGTCGAGGTCGGCGAGAGCACCGTCACCTGGTCCGAGCAGGTCTGCCACGTGCACGGAGTCCCCACAGGATATCGACCGAGCCTGGAGGAGGCGATCGGCTATTTTGCCCCCGAGGATCGCGCGGTGATCGCCCAGGCGGTCAGCGCGTGCCTACTGGAAGGAACGCCCTTCGATCTCGAGCTCCAGCTCGTCTCTGCACCGGGCGATCGACGCTGGGTGAGGTCGATCGGCGAAGCCGTTCGAGACGCCACAGGTCGAGTCGTCAAGATCCAGGGTGCGCTCCAGGACGTGTCCGAGCTTCGGCAGAGGAACGAGGCCATCCGGCTCAGCGAGGAGCGCTTTCGCCTGCTGTCGAAGGCGACCAACGACGCCGTCTGGGACTGGGACATGCTGAGCGACGCTCACTGGTGGAACGACGGCGTCGAGACCTTGCTCGGCTACCCACGCGACCAGGTCGAGCCGACGATCCAGTTCTGCCTCGACCGGATCCACCCCGAAGACGCCGAGGCCACCAAAGCGATCGTGACGGGCGCGGTCGAGAGCGGCGCCGAGAGCTGGTCGGCCGAGTATCGCTTCCGTCACTTCGACGGCTCGTACATCTGGGTGCTCGATCGCGGTTACATCCTGCGCGACTCCGCGGGCGCGGCCGTCCGCATGATCGGTGGCATGGAGGACCTCAGCGCTCGCAAGCGATACGAGGAACGTATCGCCGAGCAGGCCGCCCTGCTCGACGAGGCGCGAGATGCCATCGTGGTGCGCGATCTCGAGCTGCTGCTCACCTACTGCAACAAGAGCGCCGCGCAGCTCTACGGCTTCGAAACGCCGGAGCTCGCGAGGGGCTCATCGGCGTTCACGCTGTACGTCGAGCGCTCCGAAGTGGAAGCGGCGCGCCGCGCGACCCTCGATCGAGGTCACTGGTCCGGAGAGCTGCAGGTCAACGGCGCCGGCAGCCGCACGATCCTGGTCTCGAGTCAGTGGTCGCTCGTACGAGACAAGGCCGGGCGGCCGCATGCGGTGCTCATCATCAGCTCCGACATCACCGAGAAGAAGAACCTCGAAGCTCAGATCATCCGCGCTCAGCGGATGGAGAGCATCGGCACGTTGGCTGGTGGGATCGCGCACGACCTCAACAACATCCTGGCGCCGATCCTGGCATCGGTCGACCTGCTGCGGACCGATGTGGGCGACAACGCCGACGCGATCGAGACGCTCGACACGATCCAGAGCTGCGCTCGGCGAGGCGCCGACCTCGTGAAGCAAGTGCTCTCCTTCGCCCGAGGGGTGAGCGGGCAGCGTGCTCCCGTCGATCTCGCCCACCTCTCGCTCGACGTCGCCCGCGTGCTCAGGGACACGCTGCCGAGGTCGATCACGCTCCTCGCCACACCGAACCGCACGCTCTGGACGGTGCTCGGCGATCCGACGCAGCTCCATCAGGTGCTGCTCAACCTCTGCATCAACGCGCGCGACGCCATGCCCGATGGCGGCGCGCTGACGGTCAGCCTCGAGAACATCGTGCTCGACGAGACCTACGCGGCGATGAACCTCGACGCCCGCCCGGGGCCGTACGTCCTCGTGAAGGTCGCGGACACGGGCACGGGCATCCCGAACGAGATCATGGATCGCATCTTCGACCCCTTCTTCACCACGAAGGAGGTCGGCAAGGGCACGGGGCTCGGGCTCTCGACCACGCTGACGATCGTGAGGAGCCACGGCGGCTTCATCAACGTCTACAGCGAGCTCGGTCGAGGCACGAAGTTCAAGGTCTACCTGCCGGCCACCACGTCGAGCGCCGTCGCCGCGGAGGTCGCGAACGAGCAGGCGGATCGGTTGCGAGGTGACGGTGAGGTGGTGCTCGTCGTCGACGACGAGGAGCCCATTCGCAAGGTGGTCCGCAGGACGCTCGAGCGTTCCGGCTACGAGGTGCTCATGGCGAGTCACGGCGCGGAGGCCGTCGCGCTGTACGCCCAGCACCGAGGGAAGATCGCGCTCGTGCTCACCGACATGGCCATGCCCGTGATGGACGGGCCCGCGACGATCATCGCGATCAAGGCGATGGATCCCGACGCGAGGATCGTCGGTTCGAGCGGCCTCGCTTCGAACGCCGACGTGGCCAAGGCCGTGGGCGCGGGCGTCAGGTACTTCGTCGCGAAGCCCTACACCGCCGAGGCTCTGCTGGGCACCATCGGAAAGGCGCTCGGCAAGATCCCGGACGACGCATGAGCTCGAAGCTCCGCTGGCCGCAGCCGCGCGAAGCCCTACGATGACGGTAGAGTGCAGCGATCCGCATGGATCGCAGAGGGGGACGGCGTGAGCAGCGATCCGAGGGATGAGGCCGCCGGGCGTGGCGGCGGGGCGGAGCCAGGGGCTGCGGGCGAAGCCGCGCGGCTGATGGCCTTGCGCCGCTACGCGGTCCTCGACACCCCGGTCGATCCGGAGTTCGAGGCCTTCTCGGCGCTGGCGGCGGGTATCTGCGACGCACCGATCGCCCTCATCAGCCTCGTCGACGAGCATCGACAGTGGTTCTTGTCGGAGCGCGGCCTGGGAGAGCGCGAGACCTCGCTCGAGGTGTCGTTCTGCGTTCACGCGATCCGCGGCTCCGAGCTCTTCGTCGTGCCGGACGCCTCGGCCGACCCGCGCTTCCGCGACAACCCGCTGGTCACCGGGCCACAGCATCTGCGCTTCTACGCAGGGGCGCCGCTCGTCACGCCCGAGGGGCACTCCATCGGCACCTTGTGCGTACTCGACAGAGAGCCACGTGCGCTCAGCGACCTGCAGTCGGGCGCTCTCCAGACCCTCGCGCACCACATCGTCAACGCGCTCGAGCTCCGCGTCGCTGCGCGTAGGCTCGCGGACACCGTCGAGCACCTCTCGGAGGTGTTCGTCACCTTGGACCACGCGCTCGTCGTGCAGGGAGCGAACGAAGCCGCAGCGCTCCTCCTCGAGGTGCCGCGCGAGCAATTGTTGGGTGACGCCACGGGGGAACGACACCCGCTCCAGGCGCTCGTGGGGCAATGTCGCCGGGCCCTCGAGTCCGGCGGGGTCGTGGAGCAGCTGTGGCATGACCCAACCACCGCTCGCTGGTTCGACGTGCGAGTCCACCCCTCGTCCCACGGGCTCACGCTGCTCGCACACGACCTCACCGAGCGGCTCGCACAGGACGCGCGCTACCAGCTGCTCTTCGACAACAACCCCCACCCGATGTGGGTATACGACCTCGACGACCTCAGCTTCTTGGCGGTGAACGAAGCCACCACTCGCACCTATGGCTATTCGCGCGAGGAGCTCCTCGCGATGAAGCTCACCGATATCCGCCCGGAGCAAGACGCCGACGCACTGCTCGCGCACGTGCGCAGGATCGGCGACGGGCTGGACCACCCCGGCATTTGGCGCCACCGCACCAAGAGCGGACGCATCATCATGATGGAGATCGCGGCGCACTCCTTGCCCTTCGCCGGGCGGCGCGCGCGCCTCGTGCTCGCGCACGACGTGACCGAGCGCTTGCTGTCCGAGCGCATGCTCTCGGTCGAGCTGGGCGTGCTCGAAGCGATCTCGGCCGACTTGCCGCTCCTGGAGGTCCTCCACACGGTCGCGCACGGCGTCGAGCGATTGATCGACGGGGTCGCTGTGTCGATCATGCTCGTCGATCCCTCGGGCTCGTGTCTTCGGGTCGGCGTCGCCCCCTCGCTGCCGCTCGCCTTCACGCGTGCGGTCGAAGGCACTCCGCGTCGGCTTCGGCTCTTGCGGCTCCGCCACGGCGCTGCGCGAGCCGGTGATCACGGAGGACATCGAGCGAGCGACCCATTGGAGCGAGCGTCGCGAGCTCGCCCTCGCGCACGGCCTACGCGCGTGCTGGTCGCTGCCGATATCGAGCGCCACTGGCCAGATGATCGCCACCCTGGCGGTCTACGCGAGGTCTACGCGGCTCCCCCAGTCGAGCGAGCTCTCCTTGCTCGAGCGCATGGCGCACATCGTGGGGATCGCCGTGGAGCGTGACCGCGCGCAGGCTGCGCTGCGGGCCAACGAAGCGCAGTTGCGGGACACTTTCGCCCACGCGGCCACCGGCATCGCGACCTGCGCTCTCGACGGCGCGATGCTCGACGCCAACCAGGCCTACTGCGACATGCTCGGCTACTCGCTCGAGGAGCTCCGGAAGAAGAGCTTCCTCGATCTCACGCACCCCGACGATCGGGCCATGAACGCCGAGCTCGTCGATGCGCTCTTGTCTGGTGAACGCGAGAGCCTCGTCTTCGAGAAGCGCTACGTGCACAAGAGTGGTCGCCCGGTGTGGACTCGCCTCAGCACCTCGGTGGTGCGTGACGCAGACGGCCGCCCCGTGCGCATCATCGGCGTCGCCGAGGACATCACCGAGCAGAAGCGCGCGATCCAGTCTTCGCTCGAGAGCGAGGAGCGCTTCCGCTTGCTCGCGAAGGCGACGAACGACGCGATCTACGACTGGGATCTGGCGACCGACGCGCTGTGGTGGAACGAGGGCTACCAGAAGCTCTTCGGCTACCGGCCCGAGGACATCCCGCCGACGATCGACTCCTGGAGCGCACACATCCACCCGGAAGACCGGCCGCGCGTGATCGACGAAGTGACGGCGGCGATCGACGGTACGAAGACCGAGTGGTCCGGCGAGTATCGTTTCATCCGCGCGAACGGCGACGTCACCTGGGTGCTCGACCGCGGGCATCTCATCCGCGACGCCGGAGGAACGGCCGTACGCATGGTCGGCGGCATGACCGATCTGACCGAGCGTCGGCATGCCGAGGAGCGCCTGCGGGAGCAGGCCACGCTGCTCGACCGTGCGCGTGACGCCATCGTGGTGTGCGACCTGGAGCAGCGCGTCGAGTACTGGAACGAGTCGGCGACACGGGTGTACGGCTGGACGGCGGCCGAAGCGCTCGGTCGCTCCGCGGCCGAGCTCTTGGGGCGGGACGCTGCGACCTTCAGCGCCGCGATCGAGGCCACCAGGGCGGTCGGCGAGTGGATGGGCGAGCTGGAACAGGCCACGAAGACCGAGGAGGTCATCCTCGTCGAGAGCCGTTGGACGCTGGTGCGCGACGAGCAAGACCAGCCGCGCGCCTTGCTGCTCATCAACACCGACGTGACCGAGCGTCGCAAGCTCGAGGAGCAGTTTCTGCGTGCTCAGCGCCTCGAGAGCGTCGGCACGCTGGCTGGCGGAATCGCGCACGACCTCAACAACGTGCTCGCACCGATCCTCATGTCCATCGCGATGCTGCGCGAGAAGGAGGGCGACCCGAGCGCCTTGGCCGACCTGCGCACGATCGAAGCCTGCGCCCAGCGCGGAGCCGACATGGTCCGCCAGCTGCTCTCGTTCGCGCGAGGCGTCGAGGGGCGACGGGGGAGCACCGACCTCCGAGCGATCGCGAACGAAGTGATGGGGATCATGCGCGACTCGTTCCCCAAGAGCATCAAGCTCGAGCTCGAGCTCGCCGAGGAGCTCTGGCCGGTGCACGCAGACCCGACGCAGATGCATCAGCTGCTCACCAACCTCTGCGTCAACGCACGCGACGCCATGCCAGCCGGCGGCAGGCTCACGGTCGGGGTGGAACGAGTCGTGATCGACGACGTCTACGCGGGCCAGAACATCGAGGCCAAACCAGGGCCTTACGTGTTGATCAAGGTCGAGGACACGGGCACCGGAATGCCACCCGAGGTACTCGACAGGCTCTTCGAGCCGTTCTTCACGACCAAGGAAGTGGGCAAGGGGACGGGGCTCGGCATGCCGACCGCCCACTCGATCGTCCGCAACCACGGCGGCTTCATCCGCGTCTTCAGCGAGGTCGGGAAGGGGACGCGCTTCGAAGTGTACATCCCGGCCTTGCTCGCGCCCGGCGCCGCCGAGGAGGTGTATCTCGACAAGTCCGCCGTGCCCCGGGGCCGCGGTGAGCTCGTCCTCGTCGTCGACGACGAGGAAGGCATCCGCAAGGTCGCCAAGCGCACGCTCGAGCGCTTCGGGTATCGGGTGCTCCTCGCCGCGCACGGCGCGGAGGCAGTCTCCATCTACGCGCAACGCGGCGCGGAGATCGCCGTCGTGCTCACGGACATGGCGATGCCGGTGATGGACGGTCCGGCCACGATCGTGGCGCTCAAGACCATCCATCCCGCTGTGCGCGTCATCGGTTCGAGCGGTCTGGGCAGCGACGGCAACCTGGCCCGGGCCGCGAACGCCGGCGTGAGCGAGTTCCTCGCCAAGCCCTATTCGGCGGAGACGCTGCTCCACACGCTGCGGCGGGTCATCGACGCGCCGGGGGCTTGAAGCACGAGGACTGCGGCGGCGTGTGCGTGACGCCGCTCCGAGCGAGAGGCCCCTCCCACCCGGCCGCATCCTTGGCATGCTGTGCCGGTGAGCTCCACCATCACCGTCTCCGCGCGCATCGGCGGCATGATCCTCGCGGTGGCCGAGACGCGCGGCGTAGACCGCGCGTCGCTCGCCCGGCGCGCTGGCTTCGATCCGAAGCTGCTCGGCGATCCCGATGCGCGCATGCCGATCGCGATCGAGGACGCGCTCTGGGAGGGCGCCGCGGAGCTGTCGGGCGACGAGGCCTTCGGGCTCTACGCGGCCTCGCTCTTGCGCCCGGGCATGCTCGACGTGCTCGACTACGTGGTGCGCAGCCAGCCCACGGTTCGCGGCGCGCTCGAGGCGCTCGCGCGCTACAACCGGCTCGCGCACGACGTGGCGGTCTTCGAGCTCCGCGAGCTCGGCGAAGAGCTGGAGGTGGTGCACCGCTTCCGAGGCGTGGCACGCGAGCCTTGTCGTCACGCGGCCGAGTTCACGCTCTCGAGCTTGCTCGTGGTGGGCAGCCAGCTCGCGGGCAGGCCGCTCCGGGCCTCCGGCGCGCGCTTCACGCACGGTCCGCCGCGCGATCAACGCGCGCACGAGGCCGCCTTCGGTCACAGGCCACGCTTCGCCGCGAGCGATCGCGGTCTGCGCCTCTCGGCGGCGGACCTGGCGCTGCCGGTGGTGGGGGTCGACGCGCAGCTCGGCGCGGTGCTGGCGCGCCACGCGGAGCTGCTCCTGTCGAAGCTGCCCGAGCCGAGCGAGGCGGCGAGCTCGCGCCTGCGTCGCGCGCTGGTGCCGTTGCTCGAGGCGGGGGAGCCGACGCTCGCCGCCGCCGCGGCCAAGCTCGAGGCGAGCGGGCGCACGCTGCAGCGGCAGCTCGCGCGCGAGGGCACGAGCTTCGACCGCGTGCTCGACGAGCTCAGGCGTGATCTCGCGCGCAGCTACCTCGCCGACCCGGCCATCGCGATCACCGAGGTGGCCTTCTTGCTGGGCTTCGCGGAGGCGAGCACCTTCCACCGGGCTTTCCGTAGGTGGACGAAGCAGACGCCCGGCGCCTACCGGCGCGCGCTCTCGGCGGGCGCCTCGGGCTGAAGCGAGGCCTCGGTGCGCTCGCTGCGCAGCGCGGCGACCCGAAGCTCCAGCGCCTCGTTGGTCGCCGAGAAGGCGTCGCCGATGCCCGCGTCGGTCGCCCAGCCCACGAGCCGCAGCCAGCCCGAGTGGAACTCCTCGCGGTTGATCACGAGGCTCTTGCCCTCGCCGAGGCCGAAGAACTGCACGCTGTGCACGCCCACGATGCCGTCGGCCTCGCCGCGCCAGCGCAAGAGCCGCCCGGGCACGGCGTCGAGCACCTTCGCTTCGACGCGGTAGCCGACGGGCTCCTGATAGAAGCCGTCGCCGGCGTGGAGCGGGCGTCCGGCGTGCGCCACCGTGCGCGTCATGTTCGGCATCCACGCGGGCCACGAGGCGACGTCGGCGAGCGCTGCGTAGAGCTCCTCGGGCTCGCCTTCGACGACGGCGTGGCGCTCGACGACGAGATCGGGGTCCTCGGGGCGCTCGGCGTGGGCGGGCAGCGCGAGCAAGGGCGAGCGCTCCTCGGGCAGCGTGGAGTGGGTGGTGGCGCAGCCGGTGAGGGCGAGCGTGGCGTAGAGGGCGGCGATGAGCTTGCGAAGGGTGGTGTGCATGGCGTGTCTCCTGCGCCGAAGATGCACCCCGATGCCCCGATCGGTCGTGGCCCAGGGCGCCACATCGCTTGGCCCGAGGCGCCACGGGCGAGTCGCGTGCGTCACGCCACCCGCGTTCAGCCCACCACGAACCCGCGCGCCCTCAGCGCGTCTTCGAGCTCGTCGACGCCACCGTGGAAGGGGCTGCCACGCCCGACGACCAGGCTTCCGCCCGCGTAGGCGAGCTCGAGCGCCTGCGACGAGGACCCGATCTGGAAGGCGCGGCGGAAGCGCGCGCTCGCGAGCGGGCCGAAGGCGCGCCCCTGCGCGTCTTCGATCGTGCCTCGCTGACGGTCGAGCGCGACGATGACGCGCAGGCCCGAGGCCGGCAGCGCGAGGCGCGCTCGTCGCGCACGCAGCACGAGCCAGCTGACCCACCCGAGCGCGACGCCCAGCGCGGAGAGCGCCGCGCCGAGCAGCGCGATGCCGCCACCACCGGAGGAGAGCGCGAGCTGCAGCAGGCCGTTCGCGCCCGTGATGAAGCTGAGCAGCGCGAGCACGTAGATCGCGATCGTATGCGCGCCGATCGCGCGGTCGACGAACACGAGGCGCGCCCCGTCTTCGACGAGCTCGTAGCCCCCGCAGCGCGCGATCGTCGACATCGGCAGCCAGGCTAGCCGACGAGTGGCCCCGACGGGTGTGAACGGTCGAGGGCGAGCCGCCGCACTTGCACCGACCAACCCCGTCGCGCGACGCTCACTCGCGCCGCGATCGCGCGGCGAGAGGAACCACCGACATGTCGATCGTCCAGCGACGCATCCTCGAGCAGCTCGGCGCAGCGGGCCTGCTCATCGCGGCCGGCTGCCGCGACCCCGAGCTCGCCTCCCCCGACGCTCCGGGCACCGCGACCTCGTCGCCCGTCTCGAGCGGCGCAGCGGCGGCTTCGGGCGAGCCGGCCGCGACGGCCACCGCCGCGGCGCCCGCGGGCACCGGCGAGGTCGGCGCGACGTGCAAGACGGCGGAGGACTGCAAACCCGGGCTGCACTGCCGCCTCGGCTTCGACGGCGCCGAGTTCACCGAGACCGGGCAATGCACCACCGAGCGCCCGGTGTACCGAGGCCGGCCGCTCGTCGTCGACGGAGCGCCGCGGGTGGCGGAGCTCGAGCTCGGTGCCGAGCGTGGCGTCGCCGACGCCGACGCATGGGCCTCGTACTTCGCGCGCGCCGCGGCCGAGGAGCACGCGAGCGTCGCGGCCTTCGCGCGTACGCTCTGTCAGCTCATGGCCCTCGGCGCGCCGCTCGGGCTGCTCGAGCGCACCCAGGCCGCGCTCGCCGACGAGCTCGAGCACACACGCACGAGCCTCGCGTGGCTCGCGCGCTACGCGGGCGCCGAGGCCGTGCCCGGACGGCTCCCGGAGGCGCTCGCGCCGCTCGCGCCCGGGCACGGCGACGAAGCGGAGCTCGCGCGCGCCTTGCTCGTCGACGTCTTGCGCGGTGGCTGCGTGGGCGAGGCGCTCGCGGCCGAGGCGATGCTCGCGCGCGCCGACGAGGCACCCGCTCCGGAGCTCGCGAGCTGGCTCCGGCGCGTGGCCGACGACGAGGCGCGCCACGCGGCGCTCGCCTTCGAGACCGCCATGTGGTTGGTGGCGCAACGGAGTGAGCTCGCGGCGCTCGTCGCCGAGGAGTGCGCTCGCCTCGACGCGCACGCCAGGCGCTTGGTCGTGCCGCTCTTCGAGGCGAGCGGCATGCTCCTTCGCGCGGCAGCCTGAGCGCGGCGCTACTGCGCGCGGTCGATCTCGACCTCGCCGCCTCCCTCGCCGTCGCGCTGGACCACGACGGTCCACGGGTGGCAGCACACGGCGCAGTCCTCGACGTAGCTCCCGCTGGTGTCCGGGTCGACGAAGAGCTCCACGCGCTCGAAGCAGTAGGGGCACCTCACACGTGCGACGTCGGCTCGCAGCTTGGCCATCTTCCGAGCATGGCACCGACGCGCCCGTCGCGCTCTCCTGCGCGCCGCAGCCCGCGCCGCCGCGCGCGAAGCTCGAGCGCTGCGTCGGCGCCGAGGTGTACCCTCGCGCGGTGGACTCGTCTCTGCGCCGCTCCTTGGCGTTCGCGCTCGCCCTCGCCACCCTCACGGCGGGCTGCGGCGTCTTCCGACCGAAGTCGCGCCGCTCGAGTCCCACACCGCACGGCAACTTCCACGCTCCCGCCCAGCCCGGCTACGGCGCGCAGCCCGGCTACGGCGCGCCGCTCCCACCTTCGGGAGCCGGGGCGGCCCAGTCGAAGCTCGCTGGGCCCCGTTGGATGGCCGTCCCGCCCACCAACCTGCTGCTCGACCCTCGCTGGGGGCCGACGCTCACCGACATCGCGCAGCGCAAGCCTCCGCGCGAGACCGGCCATTGGGACGACCCGGCGACCTCGGCCCACGAGCTGAGCCACAGCATCCACTTCGAGCTCCGCCTCCTGAGCTCGACCGATCGCAAACGCAATGGCTTCTACGTGCCAGGCGGGCGCGCCGCGATCGTCGACGAGCCGGCCATTCGCAAGTCGGACGTCGCCGCCTGGGTGCCGCCCAGCCTGCGAGGCAGCCGCTATGACCATTACCTCGCGGGCAAGCCGGGTTGGGACGCACGACCGCTCTACGTCTGGGACGAGTGGAACGCCTACGTGAACGGCGCGGCCGTCGCGATCGAGCGCTACGAGCTCGGGCTCGAGCTCCACCCCGAGAACCAGCGCAGCGATCGCGTGCACGCAGCGCTCGAGTTCACCGTCTACGCGACGGCGCTCATGCTCGCCGTCGCGCAGCGAGATTCCGGCGCCTTCGCGCGCGACCCTCAGCTCGCGGCCTTCTTCGCGTTCAACGCCGAGCGCGCGATGCAGGTGTGGAACCGCGGCGCGGGCCTGCCGCCCTTTCGATGGGACGACGGCCCGCGCTTGATCGGCGCGCTGCGCGGCTCAGCCGACGCCGAGGCGCTGCGCGCCCAGGTGCGCGCGCTCTACGGTCCGGCCTGGACTCAGCGCGTCTTCGGGTTCTGAGCCGGCCGCGAGCGCCCATCGGCGCCCTGGGGCCCGGCCGCGGCGCTCACTTCAGCGCGGCGATGAGCTTCTCGTAGCTCTCCTTCTGGTGATCCTTGGTCGCGTTCTTCAGCGCGCCCTCGACGGCGGTGCGCAGCTTGGCCCGCTGCGCGTCGTCGAAGACCTTGGTCTCGACCAAGCGCTGGAAGTACACGACGTCGGCGCCGATGAAGCCCTTGTCGTAGCCGTCGGCCTCCGCAGCCTTCGCGACGATGACCTCGACCACGCGCCCCGCGTGCTCCTTGCAGTGACCTTCGATGAGGTGCATGCCGTCGAGCGCGCGCCCCCAGGGGCTCTTCTTCGTCTCGGCGAGCTTGATGAAGGCGTCGCAGGCCTCCTTGGTCTTCGTCTTCGTGCGCACGAGCACGTCGATCGCGTCGCCCTGGGCCTTGCCCTTCTCGAGCAGCTCGAGCGCGAAGCCGACGGCCTCCGGCGTGGGCTCGCCGCCCGAGCGCGGCACGAGCGTGCCGACGATGCGCGAGAGGTTCCCGGTGCCGGACTTCTGATCGACCATCGGCTTGGCGAGCTCGACGAGCTTCGCGGCGTAGCCGTGTTTGCTCGGGTCCATCTGGCGGATCGCCGCGAACATCGCGGTCTGCACGCCGGGGCTCGTCTCCTTGGCGACGTCTGCGATCGCCGTGCCGAGCACCGACTTCACGTCGGCGATGCCGTCGGTGTGGTTCGAGAGGCACTCGTATGCCGCCTCGCGCACGGTGTCGTCTTTCTCGCCGATGCCCTCGACGCAGGCCGTCACGAGCTTCTTCTGCTTCGTGAGCTGCATGTCGTCCTCCTCGAGGAACTTCTCGACGTAGGTGTCCCAGGCCTTGGCGGCCTCGCAGTCGCTCTCGCGGTAGCCCTCGTCGCGCTTGCAGGCCGCGAGCTTCTTCAGCTCGGCCACGATCGCGGGGTCGCCCTTGGCGGCGGGGGCTTTGGCGGCGGCGGAGCCGCCGGGCTCGGCGCTCGAGGAGGCGTCACCCTTCTTGCCGTCACCGCAAGCGGCGAGCGAGAGGGCCGTGAGAGCCGCACAGAAGAGCGTGCGACCGCGGGGCAGAGAGCGGTTCGTCATGATGGGGCCTTCTACGCACATCGGCCCCAGAGCTTCCCTCCGGTTCGCTCGGGCGCGATCCGACCTCGGCGTGGGCTCGAGCGCGCGAGCCGCTCGCCGCGGCGGAACCCCTACCAGCTGAGGTGCACGCTCTCTGCGCCCGGCACGACGTCGACGAGCAGGCGCCCGGGGCGCACGCGCAGCTCGATCGGGCTCGCCGAGGGCGCACGCAGCACGGCCGCTTCGACGCTCGAGGTGCCGAAGGGCAACGGCACGATCACCGTGAGCGGCACGTCGAAGACGCTCGGATCGAGGCCGTTCGTCAGTCGGAAGGTGACGCTGCGCGAGCCGTACTGGAGGATCTGGATCGTCGACTGCTCGCGCTCTCGCTCGTAGAGCGTGGCTTCGCCATAGCCGGTGCACCAGACCAGCTCGTCGTTGGCGGCGACGTAATCGAGCAGATCCTCGAGCACCTCGGCGCGCGCAGGCGTCACGTCGTGCATGTAGAACAAGAGCCACGAGAGCTCGGCCCCGTTCCAGTTGACCGTGTGCGCGATCGCGTCGTCGACGTGGTCGATGGCCTGAGCGCTCGTGAGATCGTCGCCCTCGGGGTAGAGGCGATCGGTGTATTGGACGTGGTCGGCGCGGCGCCAATCGAGGTGGCCGCTCGCGGTCACGAGAGGCGTGGAGCACGCGCTCAGCCCACCCGCCGGGAAGGCGAAGCTCAGCGGCGGCGCGCCGATCTGGGAGAGGATGTCGGCGTGGCCGCCGGCGATCTCGGCCTGGTTGTGGGCCAGCGCCTCGGAGCTGCACTCCGGCCAGACCCAATGCGTGCGCCCGTGGTTGCCGATCTCGTGCCCTGCGTCCGCGACGGCCTGCCACGACGACCAGCTCGTGGGTGACGTCGGCCCGATGGCGCCGCTGTTGACGTAGAACGTCGCCTTGTATCCGTAGAGATCGAACAGCGGGCGCGCGAGCGTGAGATGGCTCGGGAGCGTGTCGTCGAAGGTCGCGGTGAGCACCGCGCGGCGCTCGCCTCGGTACTGCGCCACGCCGAGCGCGCTCGGTGAGGCGCCTCCGGTGGTCGTGGGGATCGCCTCGCGCAACCTGAGCTCGAGGCCAGTCGCCTGCGCGCCTGGCACGCCGCGGTAGGTGCTCAGGTAGCCGCCACGCGTCACGACGAGCGTGTGCTCGACGGGGCGTGAGATCGGGTAGCGCGGCGGCTCGGGTCTGCCGGTCGGGTGGTCGGAGACGAGCTCGAAGGCCCCGTCGACGCCGCTCAGATCGCTGATGGCGGGGTTGGACGCGAGACTCACGGTGGCGCCCACCACGGGCGCGCCGCCCGCATCGAGGACCGTGCCCGTGAAGCTGAGCGCCGAGAGGACCACGCCTCCACCCGCGCCACCGCCGCCGAGCTCGCCGCCTCCGGCGCCGACCCCACCCGCGCCACCGCCGCCGAGCTCGCCGCCTCCGGCGCCGACCCCACCCACGCCGCCGCCGCCGAACTCGCCGCCCGCGCCCGCCTCGCCGCCGTCGCCGCCCGCGCCACCGCCCGCGGAGTTTGCGCCGCCCGACGCAGCGCCAGCGTCGCCGCCGAGCCCGTCACCGCCCCCGCCGCCGCTCCCGCCGCTGCCAGAAGGGGCTTCAGTTTCGCAGGCCCACACGAAGCCGAGGGCTCCGAGCAGGCCGAGCTGCCACCTGAGCTGGAGCATGGTCGCTCTCCTTCGACAGCCCGACGTGCAAGAGGCACACCGGGTGTGGGTCCCGGTCCTCGGCGCGGGGCTCGAGCTCGGAGCGTGGCGGCGTGCCGCGCCTGCGCCTCCTGCGCCGTGACGCCGAGGTGCGGGCCCAGGGCGCCTCAGCGCGTGGTGCGCCGCGCGGTCGAGCGACGCCGGGCGCGCGTCGCGGCGAGACCGAGCAGCAGCGCGAGCGCGGCGGCGTCGCCCCCGGAGCTGCTCGCGCCCGCGGTGCAGGAGCAGCCGACCGAGGAGCCCGCGTCGTCCGCGGGATCACCCGCGCCGCCGCCATCGTCGCCGCCGTCGTCGCCGCCTGCGCCGCTGCTCGCGCCGCTCCCGCCCGCGCCGCCTCCGCCACCCGGGTCGAGCCGCGTGAGGCGCAGCGCGTCGACCACGAGCCGCTCGCTCGCGACGTCGCCGGTGTGGTCGCCGATGAACACGCGCTGCTCGCCGCCGGCGGCGAACTCGAACTCGCCGAGCTCGACGAAGCCGTCGACCTGCGACTGGTCGACCACGATCTCGCTCGAGGTGGCGTCGTGCTCGATGAGGTACGACGCGAGCGGCGTCGTGCCCTTCGTGGCGGAGACCTCGACGAGGTAGCGCCCGGCTTCGTCGAAGCTGAGCGTCCACTCGGCGTAGTTCGCGGCGGTGTCGGCGTCGGTGGTGCGCGTCCACACGTGCAGGTTGCTCTCGCCGCCGATGCCGACGCGCCAGAAGGCGAGCGGCCCACCCTTGGTGAAGCAAGTATCGGTCTCCTCGAGCGTGCGCCCCAGCGCGGGGACTGCGCCGCAAGGCGGCAGGTCGACGACCCAGAAGTCTTCGCCCTGCTCGAAGTACACGTCGGCGGTGGCGTCGGCGTAGTGCTGGTAGCGCTGCTCGAACACGCTGCAGCCCGTGGGCGTGCAGCCGTTGTAGTAGTGCGTGACCGTGGTGATCCAGTCGTCCCAGAGCGGGCCGTCGACGGTGACCTGGTTCATCCAGGCCTTCGCTTCGTCGGGGGTGGTGACGTCGACGTACTGCGATGCGAGCAGCATGTTGACGACGAAATCGATGGCTCGCGTGATGTTTCCCGACAGGAGGAGCACGCCGTCTCCGTCACGCGCGATCGTCTGATCGAAGGTGCCGCCGTCGAACTGGAACATGCCGAGGCCGCCCTGCTGGAGCGAACAGGGGCCGTCGCCGGCGCCGGCCACGACGGGCCCGCCGCCGCAGTCGACCGAGTTCGGGCCCTGGCAGGCCCAGGAGAGCTCCTCCCAGCAATGCGAGAGGTTCGTCTCGGCCTGGGCGATGCCGGCGAAGAGGAAGCCCGCCGAGATGCCGTTGTCTGCGGCGACGTCGCGGATCACCGCCGCGCGCTCGGTGCGCTGGGCAGGCGTGAGCGGCGCCGCGCCGGCGTCGAGCGAGACGCTGGCCGAAGCGACGAGCGAGAGCATGGCGAGCGCGCGATACCGCATGTCGGCGACGCTAGCGCAGCTCGCGCCGCGCGGGCAGCGCCGACCGCGCCCAGCCTGGCTCAGAAGCGCTGCTGGAGCGAGAAGGTGGCGCCTCCGACGGTCGGCGAGAGGAAGGCGCTCGTGCTCTCTTCGTCGGGGCCGCCGAAGGCGATGAGCGGGATCGAGCTCGCCACGAGCACGATGCCCGTCACGAGCGTGACGTTCGCGATCGTCTCGAAGGTCTTGCCGTCGTCGACGACGTCGGCGTAGCCGGGGTCGGTGCAGCGAGCGCCGCCGCACTCCTCTTCGAGCGTCGCGAACTTGCCGTTCGACATCGCGCCCGTGACCCCGAAGCCCACGAGGCTCGCGCCCCCGAGGCCGGCCGCCACGAAGCCGAGCACACGCAGTCCACCCCCGCTCGATCGCGGCGCGGGCGCCGGCGTGCTGGGCGCGGTGGGCCTCTGCTCGGCGGCTCGCTTCGCGAGCAGCGTGACGGTCTTGCTCTCGCCGCCCGCGAGCTCGATCTCTCGGACCACCGGCTCGAGTTCGGGACCCGACAGCTCGATGCGGTGCTTGCCCGGAAGCACGGTCATCGCCGAGCCCATGCGTGCGGCGTCGATGGGCGCGCCGTCGAGCCGGAGGTCGACGCCCTCGGGCGCGTCGGCGATCGCGAGGATCACGTGCGCGACGCGCGCCTCGAGCAGCGCGAGCTCTCCGGCTGCGGCGTTGCGTGTGGCGTCGTACTTCGAGTCGGCCTGGGCCTTGGCGGTCGCGTCGCGCACCGTGGCGAGCATGCGGTCGTAGGCCTCGGTGGTGCGGCCGAGCTCTCGCAGGCAGCGCGCCACGTAGAGCTGCGCGTTCGGGCTGCTCGTCTCGGCGGCGAGCGCCTCGAAGAGCGGCAGCGCGGCCGCGAAGTCGCCGCCGTCGAAGAGGGCCTGCGCCTCGCCGAAGGCCTTGCGCTGCGCGGGGGTCGGCGGCGAGTCGGCGCGCGCCGTCGCCACGGGCGAGGCGGCGAACGCGAGCAGGGCGGCGAGCACGACGCGCGAGAGCTGGGTCTTCATCAGAGATCTCCCGGTCGGAACGCGGTGGAGCGAGGCCGCACGGCGGCCGGTTGCGAGGGCCTCGCCGCCGTGGCTGCGCCCGCGCTGACGCTGCTCGAGGCCGACATCGCGGCGGAGGGGGCGGCGCTCGCGCTGGGCTCGGGTGCAGCGACGCTGCCCGTGGCGCTCGCCGCGGCGACGGTGGCCTCGGCGCTGGGTGCGGCCTCGGGCCGGGCTGCCATGGCGCTCGACGAGCCCGCGGTGGCGCTCGCGCGGCCGGTCGACCCCGCGCCGTAGATCGCCACACCGAGGCCGACGCCCAGCAAGAGCACGGCGGCCACGATCGTCGCGCGGCGCAGCTTCGTGCGCGACCCCGCGCCGTTCAGCGTCGCGGCCAAGGTGCCCGCGCTGGTGGAGTGCTGCGGATCGGGGCGCTCGAGCGCGAGGCGTGCGCTGGTCGAGGACCCGGAGAGCGACTGCTTCGCGGAGATGCTGCCCGGCGAGCTGGTGTCGAGTGGAGCGGTGCCCGTCGCGGGTGCGCTCTCGTGGAGGTCGAGCTCTCGCACGAAGGCCGAGAGCGCGCGGCCGGAGGCGATCGAGAGCCCCGAGGAGCGCGCGGCGTCCTCGAGCGCGTCGGCGAAGTCGGCGGCGGTGGCGAAGCGGGCGTCACGCTTCGGAGCGAGGGCGCGCATGCACACCGCGTCGATCGCCTCGGGGATCGACGGCACCAGCTCGCGCGGGTGGCGCGGCCTGCCCATGACGATCTGCGCGAGCACCGCGGCGTCGCTCTCGCCCTGGTAGCGGTGCTCGTTCGTGAGCATCTCCCAGAGCACGATGCCCGCAGCGTAGACGTCGACGCGCCGGTCGAGCTGCTCCGAGGCCACCTGCTCGGGGGCCATGTACTTGATCTTGCCCTTCACCTGGCCGCCACGCGTCGACGAGAGGCGAGCGCTCGCGCGCGCCACGCCGAAGTCGGTGATGCGCGCGATGCCGTCGAGCCCGAGCAGGATGTTGTGCGGTGATACGTCGCGGTGGATGAGCTCGAGGGCGGAGCCGTCGGCCCCTCGGAGCTCGTGGGCGGCGTGTAGACCCGCGAGCGTGTCGTGCAGGACGCGCAGGGTGACCTCGAGCGGCATGAGCGCGCGGCGCTTGCGTAGCTCGCGCTGCACGAGGTGGAGCGACGGGCCCTCCACGTAGTCCATGACCAGGAAGAGCGGGTCTTCGTGCACGGCGATCGTCGCGACGACGTTCGGGTGCCGGATGCTCGCCGCCAGGCGCGCCTCGTCGAGGAACATCGCGACGAACTCCGGCTCGGCGGCGATGTGCGGGTGCAGCGCCTTGATGGCGACGAGGCGCTCGAATCCTCCGGCGCCGAGCGCGCGCCCGAGGTGCACCGTCGCCATCCCTCCCGAGGCGATCGGTCTCAGGGTCTCGTACCGACCGAGCTGCATGCCCGAGACAGGCTACATGATCAGCCCCACATGGCACACGTACGGCGCGGATCCTGGCCTCCGCGCCCGCGTGCACCCTATGATGGCGCCGATGCCGGGCTCGTCGTCGGTCCTCTCAATCGCATGCCTGGCGTCGAGCGCGCTGCTCGGGCTCCTCGCCTGCAGCCACGAGTGGGACCTCTACGATCCACGCCTCGGCGGAGGTGGCGACGGCACCGGCGCCTCCTCGAGCGGAGGCGGCGAGCCCTCCGGCGGTGGCGGGCAGGGCACGGGCGCCGCCGGGCCGAGCAGTGGCGGTGGCGGCGTCGGCGGCGTCGGCGGCGTCGGCGGCAGTGGAGGCGAGGGCGGCAACGGTTCGGTGGAGCTCAGCTACGGCGCCGCCATCGCCGACTGCGTGAACCCCACGAGCCCGAACCCGGACACCTGCGCCGCCGAGGGCGGTGGCATCCGCATGTCGGTCGATCTCGAGGAGGGCATGCCTCCCACGCCGCGCATCTCCTTCCTGCGCTTCGACCTCGACGCCCAGCTCGCCGGCAAGAGCGTCGACTCGGTGGAGCTCCGCCTCAGCGTGCCAATGTTCGTCGGGGCCGAGAGCAACGACTCGGGGGAGGTCTGGCGCGTCACGGAGTTCGACCGCGCCGCCCTCTTCACGGCCGCACCCACGAAGGTCGGCGCGAGCCCGGCCGCCGCCTCGGTCGGCGCCGTCGCCCAGGGGCAGACCGTCGTCTTCGAGCTGCCGAGCTCGCTCGTCTCCGCCGGCGGCAGCGTCTACCTCGGCGTCTTCCCGCTCTCGACCAACGGTGTCGACTACTCCAACGTGCTCGGCGCCGTCCCGCCCGCGCTCGTGATCACCGCGCACTGAGGGCGCGAGACGCGGCGCTCCGCTCGAGCGAGGCGCTCAGCTCGAGCGAGGCATCCAGGGGATGAGCCTCGAGGTCGAGCGCTGGTACTCGGCGTAGCTCGGGTACTTCGAGAGCGTGATCTGCTCGGTGAAGTTGGTCGAACCGTTGAACAGCCCCGTGAGCGCGACGGGGCCGATCAGCGTGACGTTGAGCCACTCGCCCGTCGCCGCCACCGAGTAGAGGTAGAAGGCCCACCAGATCGTCTGCTCGCAGAAGAAGTTGGGGTGGCGCGAGTAGCGGAAGAGGCCCGTCGTGCAGAACGGTGGATCGAGCAGCTCGCCGCGCGCGGCCGCGAGCTTCTTCTTCTGGTGAAAGTCCCACTGCTGCTGATCGGCGATCGTCTCGCCCACCAAGGCGAGCGCGAAGATCGCCGTCGCGACGACGTCGAGCAGGCCGAAGGGTGTGCCGCTGCCACGCAGCGCATACCAAGCCGGCAAGGAGATGAGCAGCAGGAGCGTGTGCTGGATGCCTGCGATGAAGACGAAGGCGAAGAGCTCCCACTGCCAGCGCTTCATCTTCCTGCGCAGCACCTCCCAGCGATAGTCCTCGCCACCCTTCGCGTAGCCACCCTTGCGCGCGAAGTTGAACGTGAGGCGCGCGCACCAGGCCAAGGCGAGCGCCGTCATCACGACGAGGCGTGGGTCGGTGTAGCCCGTCTGCCAGGCGAACCACGCGACGTAGGCCCCGGGCACGACCGACCACAGGCGATCGACCCAGGAGTGCTCACCCGTGAGCACCCCGAGCAGCCAACAGAAGCCTGCGACCGCGGCGCATCCGTAGACGGCGTAGCTGAGTGCTTGATCCATGCGAGGGGCGAGCTTCTAGCATCGAGGGCCGCCGTCGCCACGGCGAGCTCGCGCGATCGACACGGGCCCTCAGCCGTGTAGGCTCCGCCGCCATGAAGGTCGACGACTTCTGGGCGCTGATCGAAGAGCACGTGATCGTCGACGAGGGAGAGCTCGAGCTCGACGCGCTCGAGAGCGCGCTCGCGAAGCTCGCTCCCGAAGAGATCGCCTCCTTCGCGGACATCTTCACGAAGCTCTGGCTCGAGGCCTACGGCTGGGAGCTCTGGGGCGCGGCCTACCTCATCAACGGCGGATGCTCCGACGACGGCTTCGACTACTTCCGCGCGTGGCTCGTCGGCATGGGGCGCGAGGTCTACGAGAAGGCGCTGCGTGATCCGGACTCGCTGGCCGACGTCGTCGACGGCGAGGTCGAGTGCGAGGAGATGCTCTACGTCGCCGGAGAAGCCTACGAGGGCGCGACCGACGGCGAGGAGCTGCCTCCCCTCGAGGGCGACTACCCCGAGCTCGGTGAGGGCTGGGACTTCGAGGACGCCGCCGAGATGCGCCGTCGCTACCCGAAGCTCTGGGCGAAGTTCGGCGAGAGCTGAAGACCTGCGGCTCACTCTGGTAGCTTGAGCTCGTGCCGACCCGACGTTCGCTCCTGCTCGGCTCCGGCGCGGGGCTCGTGGGCCTGGTGGCGCGAGCCGGCTCCGGCCACGCGCGCGAAGCGGAGCGGCGCGAGGAGATCGTCGTTCCCGTGGCGGTCGCCGTCGCGCAACGCAGCGCGGAGGTCGACGGCGAGGCCACGCTCGTGCCCGTCGTGGAGCCGGGCTTCGTCACGGCGCAGCTCTACGAAGCCAACGAGGTCTTCGGCGAGCACGGCATCCGCTTCGTCGAGCACGTGGGGCGCCGCACGCTGCCCGAGACGGCGGCGCGGCTCGAGACCCGCGCCGATCGCGACGCGCTCGCCGACGCGATGCAGCCACAGGTCGCGAACGTGTACTTCGTCGAGTCGCTGCGCGACGTCGACACACCCTCGCTCATGCGCATGGGCGTGTGCTGGCGCAAGCTCTCGAACCTCGCGAAGCGCTACGTGATCGTCGCCGCGAGCGCGATGCCCACCACGCTCGCGCACGAGCTCGGGCACTTCCTCGGCAACGGTCACGCCTACGTGAAGAACAACCTCATGAGCTACGAGCGCGACGGCGGGAAGGTCTTCCTCGATGCGGCGCAGGCGCGGCGATCACGCACGACCGCGGCGCGCCTCCTGGCGAGCAAGGAGCTCGTGCGCGTCGCGCGCTGAAGCGCTGCGTGGGTGCCGCGCGCTCGCGAGAGGGCTCCGCGAGCACGCTCAGAAGGGGCAGGGCCCGCCTTCGACCTCGCACACGCAGCGCGCGAGGTTCGTGGCCTGGCCGACGCAGAGGCCCAGGCCCTCGCAGGTCACCGGGTCGATGCTCTCGATGTCGTCGACCATGCAGCCGAGCAGCTCGGCGAGCTCGGTCTCGCAGCCTGGCGGCGCCGCGGCGGCGCACTGCGCGGCGCAGCTCGGATCCCCGCCGCCCGCGCACTCGAGCGAGCAGAGCTTCGCGCAGGCGTCTTCGATGGAGCCCTGGCCCGAGCCGCTGCTCGGGCCGGCGAGGCCCGCGCCGTCGTCGCCGTCCTCGTAGTAGTCGACGATCCCTCCGCAGGCGACGTGGGAGGCGAGGAGCGCAGCGAAGACGGTGGCGAGGCCCGAGGAGCGCAGCATGGAGGCCGGTTAGCTGCGGCGCGTCGCGGAGCCAAGGGTGCCGCAGGGCGTCAGGAGCGCAGGGGTCGAGCCGAAGCGGCTCACGGGCTCCTGCGGCCAGCGCGAGCGCGCACCGCGGACGCTCGGGAGGCTTCGACGGCCCCACGTGGATGTGGAAGACTCGCGGCTCTCGTTTCCCCTGCCTGGAGAGCTCGCCATGTCTCAAGACCTGCCCATCATCGGCCACTTCATCGACGGCAAGAACGTCTACGGCTCGAAGCGCTCGCAGGAGGTGTACAACCCCGCGACCGGCGCCGCCGAGAAGCGCGTCTTGCTCGCCGACGCCGAGACCGTGAGCGCCGCCGTCGCCTCCGCGGAGAAGGCCTACCCGGCGTGGCGCGCGACCCCGCCGCTCAAGCGCGCGCGCGTGATGAGCAACCTCAAGGTCTTGCTCGAGAAGAACGCCGAGCAGATCACCGCGCTGCTCACCGCCGAGCACGGCAAGGTCGCCGGTGACGCGATGGGCGAGCTGCAGCGCGGCATCGAGAACGTCGAGTACGCCTCCTACGCCACCGAGCTGCTCAAGGGCGAGTACACGCGCAACGTGGGGCCCGGCATCGACTCCTGGAGCGAGCTGCAGCCGCTCGGCGTGACCGCCGGCATCACGCCCTTCAACTTCCCCGCGATGGTGCCGCTCTGGATGTGGCCGATGGCGGTCGCCTGCGGCAACACCTTCGTGCTCAAGCCCTCCGAGCGCGACCCGTCGAGCGCGCTGCTCATCACGCAGCTCGCCCTCGAGGCCGGCCTGCCGCCCGGCGTGCTCAACCTCGTCAACGGCGACAAGGAGTCGGTCGACGCCCTGCTCGACGACCGCCGCGTGCAGGCGCTCAGCTTCGTCGGATCGACCCCGATCGCCGAGTACATCTACTCGCGCGGCTGCGCGAACGGCAAACGCGTGCAGGCGCTCGGCGGCGCGAAGAACCACGCCGTCGTCATGCCCGACGCGGACATCGACAACGCCGTGAGCGCGCTCATGGGCGCGGCCTTCGGCTCCTGCGGCGAGCGCTGCATGGCGATCCCGATCGTCGTCGCCGTCGGCGACGCGACGGCCGACGCCATCGTCGCCGGGCTGAAGACCGAGATCGCCAAGATGAAGGTCGGCCCCGGCACCGATCCGAAGAACGACATGGGCCCGCTCGTCACGAAGGCGCACTTCGAGAAGGTGAAGGGCTACGTCGATCAGGGCGTGAAGGAGGGCGCGACGCTCGTCGTCGACGGCCGCGGCATGAAGGTGCCCGGGCACGAGAACGGCTTCTTCCTCGGCGCCTGCCTCTTCGACCACGTGAAGCCCGACATGGTCACCTACAAGGAGGAGATCTTCGGGCCGGTGCTCGGCGTGATGCGCGTGAAGACGCTCGAGGAGGCGATGAAGCTCATCAACGAGCACGAGTACGGCAACGGCACCTGCATCTTCACGCGCGACGGCGAGGCCGCGCGCTACTTCAGCGATCACATCCTCGTCGGCATGGTGGGCATCAACGTGCCCTTGCCCGTGCCGGTCGCCTACCACTCCTTCGGCGGCTGGAAGCGCTCGCTCTTCGGCGACCTGCACGCCTACGGTCCCGACGCGGTGCGCTTCTACACCAAGCGCAAGACCATCACGCAGCGCTGGCCCTCGGCAGGCGTGCGCGAGGGCGCGGTGTACTCGTTCCCGTCGGTGAAGTGAGCCGAGGCCCCCTCCGATGAGCAAGCTCGTCCTCTACACGAACCCGCAGTCACGCGGCGCGATCGCCCACTGGATGCTCGAGGAGCTCGGTGAGCCCTACGAGACGGTGTGGCTCGACTACGGCGGCTCGATGAAGTCGCCCGAGTACCTCGCGGTGAACCCGATGGGCAAGGTGCCCGCCTTGAAAGACGGCGACGCGGTCGTCACCGAGGCGGCCGCGGTCTGCGCCTACCTCGCCGATCGCTACCCCGACGCGAAGCTCGCGCCGCCGTCGGGCTCGACGGCGCGCGCGGCCTACTACCGTTGGATGTTCTTCGCGGCCGGGCCGGTGGAGCAGGCCGTCACCTGCAAGTCGATGAAGTGGGAGGTCCCCGCCGACAAGGGAGGCATGGTGGGCTTCGGCAGCTACGAGCGCACGATCGACGCGCTGGAGGCGGCGCTTTCGACAGGCCCCTACATCTGTGGCGAGCAGTTCACCGCGGCCGACGTCTACGTCGGCTCGGCGATCCGCTACGGCATGATGTTCGGCACGATCGACGAGCGCCCGGCCTTCGTCGACTACGTCGCGCGGCTCGACGCGCGCCCGGCCTACGCCCGCACCGGTGCGCTCATCGCCGAGCGCATCGCAGCGACGAAGAAGGGCTGAGGCCCCGGCCCGCGTCGCGCCTGCCTCAGCGCGCGATGCGGGCCACGTTCTCGGCTGCCTGGCGGAACATCTTCGCGAAGACGGGTTGGATGAGCGGCGTGAGCGGGCGCACCCAGCGCACCGGCTCGTAGCGGACCACGTAGCGGAAGGTGCAGGCCTTCTCGCCGCGTGGCTCGAGCTGCATGTCCTCGGTCATCCAGCGGATGATCGGGATCGTGATCGCCTCGATGACGAAGCCGAAGCGCTTGCCTTCGTCCCAGGCGAGAACCCGCTCCTTCACCGAGAGCATCTTCAGGTGCACCTCGCGCGTGCTGCCGACGCCGTGTGGCGCGGCGCTCGTCCAGCGCATGCCCCTGAGGTCCGTGAGCCACTCCTCGAAGCGCTCGCCGGTGAGCAGCGGGAAGACCCTCTCCGCCGGGGCGTCGATGTCGACGGCGTTGATGAACTCGTGGGCGGATGCGCGGGAGAGCTCGGCTGGCTCGGTTCGGAACCACATGGCGCGAGCATACGAGCGCGGAGGCACGCAGCGGGGCGCTCCGTGGATGCCACGATGCACTGCGTCGTCAGAGCGCGTCATCGTCGGCGCGAAGCCGTGACAGAACGCCGACGTCGCCCGCGCTTCTGCTCATGTTAGGAGCCCGCCACGATGCGGCAGATCACGAGCCTACTCCGGCTCCTCGTGGGGTTCGTGGGCGTGGCGCTGCTCGTCTCGTCGATGTTGCCCGTGCTGGTGCTGCTCTTCCCCTTCCGGGTGAAGCGCATCCACGTCACGAACTTCTACGGCACGCTGCTCGGTCGCTGGGTGATGCTCTGCGCGGGCGTGCGTGTGCGCGTGCGTGGCACCGAGCACATAGGGCCGGACAAACCGGCGATCTACGCCTGCAACCACACCTCCACGCTCGACGCCTTCACGACGATCTGGCTCACGCCCAAGGGCACGGTCGGCGTCGCGAAGAAGGAGATCCTCTACTACCCCTTCTACGGGCAGGCCTGGTGGCTCGCCGGGCACGTCTTCCTCGACCGCGGCCAGACCGACAAAGCCAAGGCCTCGCTGCGCCGCGCGGCGGAGCTCATCCGGCGCGAAGGCTTGCACGTGTGCATCCTGCCCGAGGGCACGCGGTCACGCAGCGGGCGCTTGCTCCCGTTCAAGAAGGGCTTCGTGCACCTCGCGCTCGAGACGAAGCTGCCCATCGTGCCGATGGTGACGATCGGCCTCCAGAACGCCTGGAAGAAGTCGAGCTTCGTCGTGGAGCCCTGCGAGGTGGAGATCGTATTCCTGCCGCCGATCCCGACGACGGACTGGACGCTCGAGCGCATCGACGAGCACGTCGCGAGCGTGCGAGACGCCATCGCGGCGGCGCTGCCGCCGGAGCAGCAGCCCGAGTGAGCTCGGCCGGTGGTAGCCTCCGGCGCGGAGGTCCACCCATGTTCCATCGCTTCACTTCGCTCTTCGTCGGCTCGCTGCTCTTCGCTTCGCTCGCCTGCGGCGACGACACGAGCTCGACCGGATCCGGAGGAGGTGGCGGCTCGAGCTCGAGCACGAGCTCGACCGGCGAGGGTGGCTCCGGCACGACGAGCACGAGCACGACCTCGAGCAGCTCGAGCGCGGGTGGCGGTGGCGAGGGAGGCGAAGGCGGAGCGGTGCCCTTCGCGATCTCCAGCCCGGCCTTCAGCGAGGGCGGCACGATCCCGAGCGCGAACGTCTGCGTGAGCGGCGGCGGAGCGAACCAGTCGCCGGTGCTCAGCTGGACGGCAGGCCCGGCCGGCACGCAGAGCTACGCCATCGTGATGCGCGATCTCGACTTCCAGAGCGGCTTCTTGCACTGGGTGATCTGGGACATCCCGGTCAACACGCTGCCCGCCGGCATCGAGAACGTCTACGAGCCCAGCGCGCCGGCCGGCGCGAAGCAGGCGCCCTTCAACCAGGGGCTCGTGGGCTACTACGGGCCCTGCTCGCCCAACAGTGTGAACACCTACCAGTTCACCGTCTACGCGATCCCCTCCGCCACCCTGTCCGGCCTCTCGAGCTCGAGCAGCAAGCAGGAGGCCGCGGCGGCCATCGAGGCGGCGGCGACCGCCTCGGCCTCGCTCTCCGGGGAGAGCTGAACCCGCCGCGGGTCTGCCGCGCTCGCTCGCACACGTGCTAGATCGTCGCCCGTGGCAGCCAAGCCCTTCGACCGCGAGAGCGAGCACAGCTTCGAGCTCGGCCTCGACGAAGCCGACGACGACGCCGCGCTGCGGGCGCTCGTCGCGAAGAAGCTGCGCGTTCCCGAGGCCGAGCTGCCGCCGGTCGAGCTGAAGAAGCGCTCGATCGACGCTCGCCGCGGCAAGGTGAGCTTCCACGTGGTCGTGGGCTTCGCCGAAGAAGAACCCACCGATCTCGGCGCGCCGAACCCAATCGACGTGCGCCCCTCGCCGAGGGTCGTGATCATCGGCGCGGGCCCGGCGGGCCTGTATTGCGCCTACCAGCTCGCGCGTTCCGGCATCGCGAGCGTGATCGTCGAGCGCGGCAAGAAGGTGCAGCCCAGGCGCCACGACCTCGCGGGCATGAACCAGCGCGGCGAGGTGAACCCGGAGAGCAACTACTGCTTCGGTGAGGGCGGCGCAGGCACCTACAGCGACGGCAAGCTCTATACGCGCTCACACAAACGCGGCGACGTGCGCGACGTGCTCGAGGTGCTCGCGCTTCACGGAGCGCCGAGCGAGATCCTCACCGACGCGCGGCCGCACATCGGCTCGAACCGCCTGCCCAAGGTCGTGACGGGCATGCGGGAGCGCCTCGAGTCGGTCGGCGTCGAGGTGCTGTTCGAGGCGCGTGTCGTCGATCTCATCACGACCCGACGCGCAGGCGCGAAGGTCGTCAGCGGCGTGCGCCTCGCCGACGGACGCGAGCTCGGCGCCGACGCGGTGGTCGTCGCGGGCGGGCACTCGGCGCGCGATCTGCACGCGATGCTCGAGCGACACGGCGTCACGCTCGAAGCGAAACCCTTCGCGCTCGGCGTGCGCATCGAGCACCCGCAGCCGCTCATCAACCGCATCCAGTACGGCCGCCACGCGGGCCACCCGAAGCTGCCTTCGGCGGCCTACAAACTCGCGCACACGGTCGAAGAGCGCGGGGTCTTCTCCTTCTGCATGTGCCCGGGCGGCTGGGTCGTGCCCGCCTCCACCGAAGAGGGCGCGCTCGTCGTCAACGGAATGAGCCTCTCGCGACGCGACTCGCCCTACGCCAATTCGGGCCTCGTCGTCTCGGTCGAGCTCGCCGATCTGGAGGCGCTCGGTCTGCGCGGCCCGCGCGCGGGCGTGGAGCTGCAGGCGCGCGTCGAAGAAGCCGCTTGGAAGGCTGGCGGCGGCGCGCTCGTGGCTCCAGCCACACGCGTGACCGACTTTCTCGACAAACGCGGCTCGAGCACCGTGCCCGCTTCGAGCTACCTGCCCGGTGTGGCCTCTGCCGACGTCGCCGAGGTGCTCGACGCCTCGGGCCTGCGCTTCGCCGACCGTCTGCGCGAGGCGCTGCGGGCCTTCGGCCGCAACCTGCGCGGCTACGTCACCGACGAGGCGATCCTCATCGCCACAGAGTCACGCACGAGCTCGCCGGTGCGTGTGCCGCGCGACCCGGAGACGCTCGAGGCGCCGGAGCTCGGCGGGCTCTACCCCTGCGGTGAGGGCGCGGGCTACGCGGGCGGAATCGTGAGCGCCGCGCTCGACGGCATGCGCGTCGCGCGCGCGGTCGAGGCCAGGCTCGACCAGCCGAGCGCCTCGTCGAGCGCGCGAGCGAGCGCGCGCCCGGCCTCCGGCGAGGGCAGCCCCAGCTGAGCGCGTGCGCTCGCGTGGGCCGAGTAGGCCGACGCGAGGCGCGCCGAGGCCCGCGCTCGCGCACGTGCGACGCGCGCACGTTCGGCGGGGGTGAGGCGTGTGTGCAGCCAGGCGTCGACGTCGTAGGCGAGCGCGGCGTGTGCCGCCTCGTCGCGGGCGATGCGCTCGAAAGTGCGCCGCAGCGAGGGCGCCGCGGCGTGGATCGCCTGGTGTCTCGCGACGAGCGCCGCGAAGGCCTCACCTACGCAGCCCTCGGTGGCGTTCTCGGCCGCGACGGCGAGCGCCGTGCGGGGCGCGGCGGCGTCGACGCGGAGCTCGGGCGCGGCGGCGCCTCGTTCGGCCGCGAGCTCGCCGACGAGCTTCGCGTGGCGCTGCTCGTCGCGCGCGGCGCGCCGTGCACGGGCGACGAGGCGGGGCGGCGCGCCGAGCGCGGAGAGCTCGGCCGCGAGACGCTCGAAGGCGTGCACCGAAGCGGCCTCGAGGTGAGCGGCCTGCGCGAGCCAGGCCGCGCTCGCGTCCAGCCTGGCGAGCGCAGGCCTGCGCAGACCTCGCGGCCTGCGACCCGCGCCGCACATGTTGGGCTGCACGCACTCGACCGCGGGCAGGCCGCCTGCGAGCACGACCGCGTCGCAGGCGGTGTAGCCCGTTCCGCAGTAGCGCGCGCACTCACCCGGGCCGATCTCGGTGGGATCGAAGCTGGGCGGCGCCGTGCCGCCCGGGTTCGCGGGTGGCAGGCGAGGCGTGACCGAGGTGTACTCGGGGTCGCAAGGCCCGCAGGCGCCACCGAGCGAGCCGGTCGCGAGCAGCGACGCGAAGAGCAGCTCGAGCGTACGCAGCGTGCGCTCGTTCACGGCGCGACCTCGATCGCGGCGGTGCGCACCTGCGCGCCGGACCAGCGCGCGCTCGAGTCGCCGAAGCCCGCGTTCGTCGCGAGCGCGTCGCGGTGGAGCTCGACGCTCAGCGTGCAAGGCGAGACGTTCGGATCGATCTGGAGCTCTCCCGGCTGGATCACGTAGCTGCCCACGTCGGCCTGGAGCCCACGCTGGAAGGGGTAGGGCAGGCAGTCGCCGTAGACCACGAACCACACCGCGGACCCCTCCGCGCTCGCGGGCCACGAGAGCTCGAGCGTGCTGCCGAGCTCGCCCTCCGTCACGGCGAGCTCGAGCGCGAAGGGCTCCGGCAGCGCGAGCGTGCCGCGCGCCTCGCCCGAGGCGCGGCGCAAGACGAGCTCCACCTCGGTCGCGCTCGAGTCGAGCAGCGCGGCGTAGCCACCCGAGATGGAGCGCAGCGTCGCGCTGGCGCCCGAGGCGTCCTCGACGAGCAGCACGTCGCCCGCGCCGATCTCCGCGCCGACGCCCTCTGCGCCGACCGAGGCGGCGACGAGCACTTGCAGACCGTTGCTCTCCGCCCTCGCGGAGACGAGCAGCTCCGCGACCTCGAAGTCGCCGCTCTGCGGCGCCACGTACTCGCCGTCGCAGGCGAAGAACCCCACCGCGGTGGAGATCGCCAGCACGGCGAGCGAGCTCGCGGTGAGGAGCGTGTGTGCGTTCATGGTCGTGAAGTCGAGCCGAGCGTCTCCGTGCTCGTGAGCAGGTACTGGGCGAAGCGTAGCGGCGTCGACTCGTCGAGGCCGTCGTGCAGTCGGCTCAGCACGAGTGCGACGTCGCAGGTCTCGGTGCTCGCGCCGAGGTCGGCCGGCTGGAAGGTGTAGCCACCCGGGTCGGGCGAGAGCGTGCGCGTGACGGTGGGAATGCAGGTGCCCGCGAGCTGGATCCTCGCGGGGAAGCGCGCGTCGGCGCTCGGGGTCCAGCGCACCTCGAGCCCTTCGGCGCGCGAGAAGGACGGCGCGGCCGTCGGGCGCGAGAGCCGCGGTGTCGGGATGCGCACGCTCGCGCCGTCGTCGCTCGGGCGCTCGAGGTGCAGCGTCCAGTCGCCGACGTCCGGCGGGAGCACGGCGACGTAGCGATCGGCCCCCCGGGAAGGAACGACCTCGAAACCCGGGCTCGTGAGGCGCAGACGATCGCCTTCGACGAGGCGGATGAGGCCCGCGCTCGCCTCTGCCGAGGAGAGCGATATCGACAGCGTCGTCGCGTCGCTCGTGCTCTCGCCCGTGACGTACAGACTGAGGTCGGCCGTCGCCACGTCGCTGCTGAGCTTCGAGGCGTCGTCGAAGCAGGCCGAGAGCGCGACCGCCCACACCCACACGAGCTGGCGCCGCTTCACTCGAACACCCCCACGCTCAGGTAGGCGCCGAGCTCGTGGTGGAAGTAGCTGCGCCGGCTCGTATCGACGTCGATGAAGGCGATACCCAGCCGCGTGCCGAAGCCGAGCAGGCCGTAGCCGCTGCCGATCTGCCATCGGTGCTCGTGCATGCTCAGGCCCTCCTTGCCGGCCGCCGCCGGCAACACCGTGTAGCCGAGCTGCAGCGGCACGTCGGTCGAGAGCCACCACCTCGCCTTGGCACGTAGCAGCGGGTAGAAGCGCCACTCGTCGGCGAACCACACCGGCGTGAAATCTCCGCCGAGCCCGGCCCCGATCGCGACGCCGCCAGGGGCGGGGCCTCTCCAGGTGGCGAGCTTCGCGCCGAGCGAGCCCTCGATGCGCGCGTAGAGCGCGTCGTAGCCGACGCCGCTCCCCGCTGCGGGGAAGAAGCCCACGTGCACGCCGACGCCGAGCCAGTCGAAGTAGCGGTCGGCGTCGAGCTCGATCGCGCCCGTGCCGAGGCGGTAGCGCCCGAGGCTGCCCGTGCCCGAGAGCCGCGTGCCTCCGTAGGCGACGCCCGCGAACGACGCGTGCGCCTGCCCGAGCAGGCGGGCCTCTTCGCGGCGCTCGCGTTCTTCCCGAGCCGCGCGCTCGTCGACGACCGGCTCGGCGACGTAGCGCGTGTCGTTCGCCAAGGCGCCGGCCCCGGGGGCGCGCGGCTCCGCGGAGCCGGTCACCTCCACGTCGTGCTCGTCGGTGGCAGCGCTGGAGCCGGTCGCCTCCGCGCCGCCCTCCTCGGCCGCCACCTCGCTCGCGCGCCCGCACAGGGATGCGAGCGCGAGCAGCGCAGCGGCCGAGGATCGTCGAACGAGCAACCGACTCAGATCTCGATGTCGGTGATCGGCGCGTTCGTGTAGCCGGCCTCGTGGCCGAAGTCGTTGATCGGCAGGCCGGCGCCGCGCAGCGCCGTGAGCGCGGCGCGCGACACGTTCCCGCCGACGTCGCGGATGTGATACCCGCCGCGCAACCGGCCGCCGCCTCCGCCGCAGATGAGGATCGGCATGTCGTCCTGGGAGTGCGTCCAGCCCTCGGCGTGCTCGGTGCACACGAGGATCGAGCTGTGATCGAGCAGGTTGCCCGCGCCCTCGGGCGTGTCGCGCAGCCGCGTGAGGAAGTACGCGAGCTGCTCCATGGTGAAGCGCATCGCCTGGTGCTGCCGCGTGTAGGGCGCAGGCTCCGTGTGGTTCATGTAGTGCTGGCCGTCGGTCGCGCCGACGTTCCAGTAGACGGCGCCGGAGCCGCAGGTCGAGTACATGATCGAGAAGGAGCGCGTGAGCCCGCAGGCGAGCGCGAGCGCCATGAGATCGCTCATCACGGCGTTCTTCTCTGCCATCTGCTCGTTGCCCCCGACGTCGGGGAAGGTGCCGGGGTCGTCGGGGCGGACGCACTCGGCGAGCGGCGCCGAGAGCCGCGCCTCGAGATCGCTCACGCTCGTGAGGTGCTGATCGAGCCGGTCGCGATCGCGTTTGCCGAGCTTGGGCTTGAGCTCGGAGATCTGCTCGCCGACGGCGTCGAGCACGCTCGCGCGTGACTTCAGCACGAGCGGCTCCACGACGCCCTGCCCGAAGAGGCGCTGCCAGAAGGCCTGGGGCGACTCCTCGGAGGGGTTCACGTTGGTCTCGCCGTTCGCGCTGCCGTTGTGCGACAGGTACTGGAAGCTCGTGCCCTCGTCGGTGCCGCGGAAGCGGGTGACCGCCGCCTCGAGCGAGCGGTAGGGCGAAGGCGCGACGGTCTGGAAGTGCGCGGCGGCGACCTGGTCGGCCGAGGGATACTTGAAGGTCGACACGATCGTGTCGCGCACGTCGCTGATCTTGAGGTGCGGCCCACCCGAGCACACCGCGGCGATGCCTGAGTGGTGCGGGTGGCGCGTCGTCTTCACGCTGAGGCCGGAGATGACGTTCACGTAGTCGCGCAGCGGCACGAGGGCCTCGAGCGCGCCCTCGGCCGGCGGCTGCCAGTTGGCGCCCGTGTTCGTCGGCAGCCACGAGTTGAGGCGCACACCGTTGCCGAAGAACCACAGGCCGAAGCGCGTCGGCAGCTCGCCGCCGTCGGCGAAGGCCTCGCCGTGCTCGTCGAGCATGTAGTCGAAGACAGGCAGGCCGAGCATCACGGCCGCGCCGCCGAGCACGCCGCGCAGGAAGCGGCGTCGCTGGGGGAGGGAAGGGCGAGCGCCGGACCGAGCGGAGGACGTCGTGAAGATGCGTCGAGTCGTCATGGTCGCTTACTCCGCCGCCGGGGTGGACGCGTAGCGGAAGCCCTCGTTCGTCACGAGCGCGCGTACGAGCGCCTTGAAGTCGTGGTTCTGCGTGACGAAGTCGTCGACCAGCGCGGCGACGGCCACGCTCTCGTCGGCCGTGTCGAGGCGGCCGTTGGCGTGCTGGTAGAAGCGCCGCGCGATGCACGCGCCGACCTCGGGCAGCGCGGCGACCACGCGCCCGAGCTCGACGCCGCCCTCGAAGTCGACGCCGTCGACGTCGCTCACGACATCGATCGCGAGCCCGTTCTCGTCGTCGCGCCACTGGCCGAGCGCGTCGAAGTGCTCGAGCCCGAAGCCGATGGGATCCATCTGCGCGTGGCAGCCTCGGCACTGCGAGTCTTCCATGTGGGCGCTGAGCCGCTCGCGCATCGTCTTCTGCTCGCCGGGCACCGGCTCGGGCAGCGTCGTGTCGATGCCTGGCGGAGGCGGGGGCACGTCGCCGCAGAGCAGCGCCATGCGCACGAAGCGCCCTCGGTGCGTCGGGGAGGTCGACGACTTGTGCGCGTTCATCGCGAGGTAGCCCGCCGTGGTGAGCAGGCCGCCGCGCCGCCCGTCGTCGGGCAGCGTCACCGGCACCCAGTCGGTGCCCTCGATGCCCTCGATGCCGTAGAGGCGCGCGAGCTCGCCGTTGACGTAGGTGTCGCGCGTCGTGAACAGCGCGCGGAAGTCGCCGCCGCGCTCGAACACCGTCGACTCGAACATGCGCTCGATCTCGACGCGCATCGAGGGGCCGAGCGTCGCCGTGAACTGGGGGAACTTGTCGACGTTCTTGTCGAGCACGTCGAGCCGGCCGATGTTCATGAAGTCGCGGAAGAAGCGCACCATCGCGCGCCGCGCGCGTGGATCCTCGAGCAAGAGGTTCGCCATCGCCTCGATCTGCGCCGGCTCGCGCAGGGCGTCGGCCCTCGCGGCGCCGATGAGCTGCTCGGTCGGCGGCGCGTCGAGCAGCAGGTAGGAGAGGCGCGAGGCCATCTCCCAGCTCGTGTAGCGCGAGAGGCCCGTCTCGGCGTCGGGCTCACCCACCTCGACGCGGAAGAGGAAGTGCGGCGACTGCAGCACCGCCGCGAGCGTGTAGCGCAGACCCTCCCAGGGGCCGCCCAGATCGGTCGCGATCGTGGTGCCCAGCGCGATGAGCGCGTCGAGCTCGGCCGGGCTCACCGGCCTGCGCCACGCGCGCTCGGTGAAGCTCTCGACGAAGCTGCGCACGCAGGGCTCGTTCATCGACGAGGGCGCACAACCGACGAGCGCCTGCCTGCGTGGATCGTCGCTCCAGACCTGCTCGATCACCGCGTAGCTTGCGGCCTCGTACTTCTCCGCGTCGAGGGGGCTTATCGTCTTGCCGGAGGCCGAGATGCTCGAGAAGCCGAAGAGCTGATCGTCGGCTGGCAGATCCGTGGGCACCGCGAGCGGCTCGCCGAACAGCGAGCGCCAGCTGTTCTGCACCTGCACGGCGGTGAGCCTGTGCATGGTGACCTCGCCCGGGTCGAAAGCCGCCTCGACCGGTGGATCACCGCTCGAGCTCGAGCTGCCGTCGTCGCTCAGGCCGATCGTGCCGGTGCACGCGGCGAGCGATAGGGACGCCGCGAGCACGCCGAGCTGCCAACTACGCATGCGCAGATCGTACGCAGCTGTGTTGCGGCGGCAATGCTCGCTTCGGGGCCCGAGGCGAGTGCGCCCCGGGCGAAACGCACCGCTCCGAGCGGATCGGCGAGCGCGAGGTCGTGCCATGCTGCGCGCATGCGCAAGGCCCGACGCGCCTCGTCGACCGAGCCACCGTCGCGGAGGCTCACTGCGCTCCTGGCGGCGCGCGTGGCGCGCTCTGCAGTCGCGGGCGAGGAGGCGCGCGCCGAGGTCGACGCGTTGCTCGCAGAGGTCGCGCTGGGTATCGCCCGCGAGCGAGGCCTCGACCAGAGCGCAGCGCTCGGGCCGCTCCGAGCGCCGGCGGAGCGCAGCCGAGGTGCGACGCCCGAGGAGCGCGGGCTCGTCGGTGAGCTCGTCGCCCTCGCGCGCACCGAGGGCGCCGACGGCGCGCTCGGCGCAGTGCACGAAGCTGGGCTCGACGCGGTGGACCTCTCGAGCGGGCGCGCGGGCCAGAGCCGCCGACGCGCGGGCGCCCACTTCACGCCGAGGTCGCTCTCGTCGAGCGTCGTCGCGCGGGCGCTCGAGGCGCTCGGGGCCCCGCGGGCGGAGCGCGCCGAGGTCTGCGACCCGGCGCTCGGCGGCGGTGCGTTTCTCTGCGAGGCGCTGCGCCAGCTCGCTGGGCCCCTGTCGACGCCGGGAGAGCGGCGCCGCGTCGCGCAGCGCCTCGCCGGCATCGACCGCGATCCGCGCGCGGTCGAGGTCGCGAGGCTCGCCCTGTGGCTCGAGGTCGGCGACACCTCGATGCCGCTCGACGAAGCCGGCCGGCTCCACGTGGGGGACGCCCTGCTCGAGGACGGCGCGTCGTTCGTCGAGGGCTCGCCGCCTTCGCGCGCTCGCCCCTGGTCGCAGCTCCTGCTCGGCGGAGCGGCGCGGGCCGCGGGCGGCTTCGACCTCGTGCTGGGGAACCCGCCCTTTCTGGGCGGCAAGCGCCTGCGCACCGTGCACGGCGACGCTTACGCCGAGGCGCTCGTGCGCTTGCACCCCGGCACGTCGAAGAACGTCGATCTCGCCGCGCACTTCCTGCTCAGCGCCTACGACGCGCTCGCCGAGGGCGGCGTCGTGGGCTTCGTGGTCACGAACACGATCGCGCAGGGAGCGACGCGCCGAGGTGGCCTCGCGCTGCTCGTGGAGCGAGGCGCGAGCATCGTCGCCGCCGAGCGCCGCGTGCCCTGGCCTGGCGTCGCCGGGGTCGTCGTGAGCACGGTGCATCTGCAGCGCGGCGCGCCTCGCTCGACGCCCGTGCTCGACGGCGCCGCGGTCGCGTCGATCGACTCGTTCTTGTCGGCGGCGCGGCGCGGGCTTCGTGCTGTCTCTTATACACATCTGACGCTGCCG
>CALKVW010000071.1 GCA_938004785.1 uncultured Polyangiaceae bacterium | reverse complement strand
CTCTGCCCTCTTCCCCGTCCCCGCCCCGCCCCCCGCCTCACGCACCCGCGAACTGCACGCCGTCGAACACCATGCTCGGCGTGAACATCGTCGAGTACGCGTAGGGGTCGTTGCCGACGGCGCGCAGCTTCTTCCAGAGCTCGAGCTGGTTGCCGGAGATGTTCATCTCGCCGATCGGCGTCGTGCGATTGCCCTTCTCGATGCGGAAGCCCTGCACCCCGAGCGAATAGTCGCCCGTGATCGAGTTCGTATTCCCGCCGAGGAAGCCCGTCACGAGGATGCCGTCGCCGACCTCGGCGATGAGCTCGTCGAGCGACTTCTTCCCGAGCCCGAAGACCAGGTTCGAGGGGCCCGACGTCGTCGGCGCCATGCCGAGCTTTCGCCCGTAGTAATCGTCGACGTAGTAGCTCTTCAGCACGCCCTTCTCGAGCACGCTGAACTTCTTCGCCGAGATCCCGTCGCTGTCGTAGTGCCTCGAGCCGAAGCCCTTGGGGATGAACGGGTCGTCGGTGATCGACAAGAGCGGGCTCGCGATCGACTGCCCCAGCTTGCCCTCGAGGAACGATTGCTTCTGCTGCAGCGCGCGGCCTCCGAGCGGCCCGAGCAGCGCGCGCACCAGGCGCGACGACACCCGGTTCTCGACCACCAGCGGGCACACCAAGGAGGGGATCTTCGCCGCGCCGATGCAATCGTAGGCGCGCTGCGTCGCCTCGCGGCCCACGCCGCGCACCTCGGGCAGGTCGCCGAAGAAACGCGCGCCCACGAAGCTGCTCCCGTCGGGCCGGCGCCCGTCCGGGTCGAGCACGGTGACGTGGGCGCCCAGCCAATACGACGTGCTCTTGCGCTCGCCCTCGAAGCCGTTCGACGTCACACGCGCCGACTCCGACTCGCTGTCCGACACGCTCGTCGACACGCTCTGGATGCGCCCCTTCCCTTCGAGGCTGCGCGCAGCCTCCTCGAGCTCTTCGGCGAGCTCGCGCCGCTTCGCCGCCGTGAGCTCCCGGTAGGCCGGGTCGTGGCTCTTCAGATCGGCGTTCGAGCGCCCCTCGTAGAGCTTCGGGTCGGGCAGCGTGCGGTGTTCGTCGGGTGCGAGCGCGCGCGCCATCACCACCGACTCGGCCACGAAGCTCGCCAGCGCCTCGGGACGCAGGTCGCTCGTGGAGACGGCCGAGTAGCGCCCGTCGACGTAGAGCGCGAGCGACAGGCCTCGCGAGGTCGACTCGCTCACCTTCTCGATCGCGCCGTCGCGCCAGCCGATCTCCACCTCGCGGGTGCGGTGCGTCGCCGCGATGGCCTCCTGCGCGCCGGAGCGCTGCGCGAGCGCGACCGCGTTCTTGGCGACGTCGAGCAGGGGCGTGCTGGAGCCGCTCACGACGCGCGCCCCCCGACCGTGATCGCCGAGACGCGCACCGTGGGCATGCCCTGCGACACGGGCACGCTCTGCCCGTCTTTCCCGCAGGTCCACCCTCCTTCGTCGATCTTCAGATCGTCGCCGACCATGTCGATCTTCTCGAGCACCTTGGGTCCGTTGCCGATGATGTTCACGTCTTTGATGGGGCGGGTGAGCTTGCCGTCTTCGATGAGGAAGCCGTTCTTCACGTAGAAGGTGAAATCGCCCGGGCCGATCTTCACCTGACCATTGGAGAAGTTCTCGCAGTAGATGCCCTTCTTCACGCTCGCGATGATCTCGTCGCGCGTGTGCGGCCCGGGCAGCATGTAAGTCGAGCGCATGCGCGGCATCGGCACGTGTTGGTAGCTCTCGCGCCGCCCGTTGCCCGTGGGCTCGACGCCGTAGTGCTTCGCCGAGATCGAGTCGTGCAGGTAGGTGGCGAGCACGCCGTTCTCGACGAGCATCGTCTTTCCCGCGACGTTGCCCTCGTCGTCGACGTTGATGGCGCCGCGCGCGCGGTCGATCGTGCCGTCGTCGACGATGCTCACGAAGGGCTTCGCCACGGCCTTGCCGATCTTGTCGGCGAAGATCGACGTGCCCTTGCGGTTGAAGTCGGCCTCCATGCCGTGGCCGATCGCCTCGTGCAGCAGGATGCCGCTCGAGCCCGCGCCCATGACGATGGGGTATTCGCCGGGCGGCGCGGGCACGGCCTCGAAGAGGATCGTCGTGCGCGCCACGGCCTCGCGCACCACGCGGTCGAGCCTGTCGGGCGAGTAGAAGCCGAAGTCCTCGCGGCCGGCGACGTTGTAGCCGTTCTGCTCGCGTTTGCCGTCTTGCTCGGCGACGCAGGAGAGCCAGAGCTGCGTCATCGGCTGCACGTCTTCGACCAGGCGGCCCGTGGAGTCGGCGATGAGCACCGCGCCGAACTCCTCGCTGATGCCGGTGCTCACCTTCTTCATGCGTTTGTCGGCCTCGAAAGTGCGCTTCTCGAGGTCGACGAGCATGCGGATCTTCTCCTCCGGCTGCACGTCGTCCCAGCTGCGCGCGAGCTCGTAGCGCGAGGGGAAGCCCGGGTGCTTGCCCGGGTCGGCGCGGAAGGCCGTGGGGAACGCGCGCGCCGGGCCGTCGGCGATCGCCGCCGCGGTGCCGGCCGCGTTGCGCAGGGCCTCGGTGGTGAGCTCCTCGGTGTAGCCGTAGCCGGTCTGGTCGCCCTTCACGACGCGCACACCGACGCCGAGCGAGACCGAAGCGAAGGCGCGGTTCACCTTGCCGTCTTCGAGCGCGACCGTGCGCCCGATGCGGTGCTGGAAGAAGACGTCGGCGTAGTCGCCTCCGCGCGCGAGCGCGGCCTCGAGCGCCGCGCGGATCATCGCCTCGTCGACGCCGAAGCGAGAGAAGTACTGGATGCTGGCGGGCTTGGGCGTGTTCGACATGGGGGGTACCTGGGCGGGCACGACGAGGGGTGCATCGGGGCCGGAGGCGCAGCCGGCGCCGAGCGCGACGGCGCCGAAGGCGCCGAGCTGGAGGACGTTGCGGCGGAGCATGGGTGGAGAGCCTAGCAAGTGCAGCCCTCCACGCATGCTTTTCGCCTCCTTGGGAGGGCGGCGCTCACCAGACGGTGCAGGCCTGGGCCTCGACCATCTTCGCGCCGGGCGTGCACGAGAAGGCCTCGGCGAACTCGGGCAGGTGCGAGAGCGGGCCGTTCACGCGGAAGCGTGGGTGCGCGTGCGGGTCGACCTGCGCGGCGAGGCGCGTGTACTCGTCGCGGTAGTTGGCGCACCAGATCTGCCCCGTCGCGAGGAAGAACTGCTGATCTTCGCCGAAGCCCTCGGCGACGAGCTCGCTCTCGGCCTCGGCGCGCATGTTCCGATAGGCGCGGAACGCGAGCTTGATGCCACCCGCGTCGGCGATGTTCTCGCCGAGCGTGAGCTTGCCGTTCATCTTCACGCCGGGGAGCGGCTCGTACTTCGAGTACTGCTCGTCGACGCAACCCGCCTTGCCCTCGAAGGTCGAGCGCACCTGGGGCGACCACCACATCGAGAGGTTGCCCTGGTGGTCGAACTGCGAGCCCTCGTCGTCGAAGCCGTGCGTGAGCTCGTGCCCGACGACCATGCCCATCGCGCCGAGGTTCACCGGCACGTGCGCCTTCGCGCTGTAGAAGGGCGGCTGCAGGATGCCCGCGGGGAAGACCATCTGGTTCTTCTGCGGGTCGTAGTAGGCGTTGACCGTCGGCGGCGACATGTACCACTCGCCGCGATCGACGGGTTTGCCCACCTTGGCGAGCCCACGCGCGATCTCGAAGCGCTCGGCGCGCAGCGCGTTGGCCGCGTAGCTGTCGTCGATGGTGAAGTCGTAGCTCTTCCACTTCGCCGGGTAGCCGATGAGGTAGGCCATCGACGAGAGCTTCTGCCGGGCCTTGTCGCGCGTCTGCTCGTCCATCCACTCGAGCTGGTCGACGAGCCCACGCATCGCGCTGGCGATCTCGCGCACGTAGGTCTCGGCAGCGGCCTTGCTCTCGCCCGCGAAGCGCAGGTCGACGAAGGGCTGCGCGAGCAACTCACCGAGCGCGCCGTCGGTCGCCGCGATGCAGCGCTTGTAGCGCTCCTGCTGCACCTTCTGCCCCGTGAGGCGCTTCTGGAGCTCGAAGTGCTCGGCGTCGATCGCCTTCGAGAGCAAGGGCGCCGTGTGATGCAGCACCATCCACGTGAGGTAGTTGCGCAGCGCGGGCGCCTTCTCGCGCTTGGCGACGGCCTCGACCGCGTCGAAGTACTTCGGCGCGGTGACGCTGATGTCGGCGAGGTTCGGCGAGCCCAGGCCCTCGAAGTAGCGCTTCCACGCGAAGCTCGGCACGGCCTTCTCGAGGCCACCGCGATCGATCTTGTTGTACATGCCGGCCGGATCGCGGCGCTCCTCGCGCGATTTCGCCGCCTTGGCGAGCTCGGTCTCGATGCGCATCACGTCGGCGGCGGCGGCCTTCGCGGCCTTCGCGTCGTAGCCGCCGTAGACGAGCATCTTCTCGACGTGGCCGAGGTACATCTCGCGGATCGCCTTCTTGTCGGCCTCCTCCGAGAGGTAGTAGTCGCGATCGGGCAGGCCGAGGCCGTTCTGGTCCATCATGCCGATCATCTTCGTCGCGTCGCGGAAGTCTTGCCCCGCGCTCAGGTCGAAGAAGGCCCACACGCCGTGGCTGTGGAGCTCGGCGAGCACGGGCGTGAGATCGCGCGCCGAGGAGAGCTTCTTCACGGCGTCGAGCAAGGGCTGGATGGGTTTGGTGCCGCTCTTCTCGACGGCGGCTTCGTCCATGCACGAGGCGTAGTAGCGCCCGAGGCGGCCGAGCTCCGTGCCTTCGGACTTCTGCTCGGCGGCTTTGTCGAGGATCGCGCGCAGGTCGCGCTCGTTGCGCTCGTGAATCTCGTTGAAGCTGCGCACCCAGCGCGACTTGTCGTCGGGGATGGGCGTCGACTTCTGCCAGCCGCCGCAGGCGAAGGCGTAGAAGTCGTCGCAAGGGTCGACGCTGCGATCGAGCGCGCTCGCGGAGAGGCCCACGGCCTCGAGCGTCGTGTCGACGCGCGGCTTGCCCGAGGCGACCGGATCCGGCGGCGGATCGGCGGGAGGAGGCGTGGGCGGGACGGCGCTGGCGCAGGCGCCGAGCGCGACGAAGAGGCCGAGGGCCGAGAGCGGACGCAACATGCGCGGGAAGATCGCGCGCGGAGACGGAAGACGCAACCCGAGTTGCACGGAGGCGCAGCAAGGGGAAACCCTCGCCCGGGTGAAGCGGCTGGATCACCGCGCGACGTCGTGTACCCTCGGGCGCATGGGGAGTTCATTGAAGGCGCAACCGGTGCTCGCCGGGTGCTTGATCACGGCCTGCTTGCTCGCGGCCTGCGGCGACGACACAGGCAGCGGAGGCTCGGGCCCGGGCGGAGGCGGCACCGGCGGCGCCTCGACGACGAGCAGCTCCGCGGGCGGCGGCAGCGGCGTCTGCACGCCGGGTGAGACCGAGGCCTGCGCGGCCTACGGCGGGCCCGAGGGCACCGAGGGCGTCGGTGTGTGCGCGGCGTCGCGACGCGAGTGCCTGCCGGACGGCTCGGGCTTCGGCGCCTGCGGCGACGAGGTGCAGCCGAGCCTCGAGAACTGCGCGACGGTCCGCGACGACGACTGCGATGGATCCGCGCCGGCCTGCACGCTCACGCACCTGTGGAGCAGGGGTGTGGCGGGGTCGGGGCAAGACGAGATCACGGATGTCGCGATCGACGGCGACGGCAACGTGCTCGTCGTCGGCTACTCCAACGGCGCGATCGACCTGGGCGGCGGCAGCGTCGGCCAGGCCGGCGACTACCGCTGCTTCGTGGCGAAGTATTCCGCGAGCGGCGCGCATCTGTGGAGCCACCACTACCCAGGGTTGGGCAGCGCGATGTGTTGGACGGTCACCACCGATGGCGCGGGGAACGCCTATTTCGCAGGCAATCTGAACGGCGCGATCGACTTCGGAGGTGGGCAGCTCAGCTCGATCGGCATCAACGTGAGCGACATCGTCGTCGCCAAGCTCGACCCGAGCGGCGCGCACGTCTGGAGCCAGCGCTACGGGAGCTCGAGCTCGAGCGAGCGCGTCAACGCGATGGCGCTCGACGCGCAGGACCGACCCGTGCTCGTCGGCCGGTTCGACGGATACGCGGAGCTCGGCGGCCAAGGGCTCAACTCCGCGGGCGGCACGGATGCGCTGGTGCTCGCCCTGAACGCCGACGGCGGCGTGCGTTGGGTCCGAGGCTTCGGCGGAACGGGTCCCGATTCCGCCAGCCGCGTGAGCATGTCGGCCAACGGTGAGATCGTCGTAGGCGGTGAGTTCTCGGAGACGGTCGACTTCGGCGGGGGCCCGATGCTCAGCCATGGTTCGAGGGATGCGTTCGTGCTCAAGCTCGACTCGAACGGAGAGCACCTCGCGAGCCTCGGCTTCGGTGGCGAGAACTGGGACTGGACCTCTGACCTGCGGATCGCACCCGACGGAGACATCTACCTGAGCGCGAGTGTAACGCTCGACCTGGCGGGTGCGTCGGTCCCATTCGACTTCGCGGGGCAGACCCTGAACGGGCTCGGGCGTGAAGATCAGCTCATCGCGAGGCTCGATCCATCACTGACGCCGCGTTGGGCCAGGGTCCATGGCGGCACGCAACAGGACCGTGCCGTCTCGCTGGACCTCGACGCATCGGGCAACCTGACCGTTGCGGGCTTCTTCCGAGGTTCGGCTGGCTTCGGAGGCTCGAGCTTCACGACACCAACCAACGAAGTCGACCTCGTGCTCGCCAAGTACGACCCGTCGGGCACGCACATCTTGAGCGTACGCTTCGGTGGCACAGACGCGGAGGGGCCGTCGCGCATCAAGATCGACCCCGAGGGCAACGCCCTCGTGGTCGGTTGGTACATGTTGCCGTTCTCGTTTGGAGGGTCGGAGCTTCCAACTGGCGGGACCTATGACGTCGACGCCTTCATCGCGAAGTTCTCCCCCTGAGCCTGCACACCGGCGAGCGTGTGCGCCTCCCTGCGCATGCGCTCGCCGCGCTCAGGCCTCGCTGTCGCGCTTCGCTTCGCTCTCGGCGTCGTCCGCCTTCGCTTCGCTCTTCGCGCTCTTCGCCGCGGGCTCGCCCTTCGCGTCGCTCTTCTTGCCGAGCCTCGCCAGGAGCCGCTGCAAGAGCGCCGCGGGCACGAGGCAGAGCGCGAAGCCGCCGATGCCGCCGAGGATCCACACCCAGATCGGCAGCTCCGGGCGCGAGCTGCACTGCGGCAGGCGCTGCGAGACGAAGCGACAGCCGAGCGCCTCGTCGAGCTTCTTGCGCTCGGCGCGGATCGCGTCGCTCTGCGGCACGCCTTGGAGGATCGCCGAGCCGAGGTGGTAGAGCCCGACCGCGTCGACCTCGGTCTCGGGTTTGTCGAGCTTGGAGACGACCAGCTCCACGAGCGCCTTGGCCTGGGCCTCCGGATCGGTGTTCGTGAGCACGAGCGCGAGCTCCTTGTCGGTGCCGTGCGAGAGCGAGTTCGCGCACTGCACCGCCTTGAACTGGGCGTTCGTGAGGTACAGCGTCTCGCCTGCGGGCCCGGGGTAGGCCTCGCTCGGCGCGACCAGCGCCGGCGTGCGCAGCAGGCGCCCCATGCCGATGAAGCACATCTGGACCTTGGGCGGCGGGCGCTGCCAGCGGTCCTGGTAGTCGAAGTAGCCCCACACCGCGGGCGCGACCAGCGCCACACCCAAGAGCAGCGCAGCCCACATCCAGCGGGCGAAGATCGGCGATGCCGCGGCCGGTGTGCTCATGTGCGCGAAGCTTTGCCCCGAGCGTGCCGTCGGCGTCAACCCTCGCGCGGCCGCGCCACGGCTGCCGACTCAGCGCGCGAGCGCGCTCTCGCAGCGCCGCGCGACGTGCTCCCACGCGCTCGCGGCTTCGGGCTCGGAGACGTTGTGCGCGAGCCGCGAGAGGAAGCGCGCGCAGGCGAGCTCGCCACGCAGATCGTGCATCGAGCGGGTCGCCGCGAGCGCCGAGAGCCCCTCGAGCAGCGCGTCGTCGTGACGCCCGGCTGCGGCGACCGCCACCGCGTAGGCGAGGATCGCGCGCGCCCTCGCGCCCGGGTGCTGCTCGGCCTCGGCCGCGCGACGCAGGATGCGCAGGCCGTCTTCGCGCGCGCCGCGCGAGAGCGCGAGCACACCGACCAGCCGCTGCACGAGCTCACCGTGACCACCCTTGGCCTCGAGCGCCTGGATCGCGGACGAGAGCGAGTCGGCGTCGCCGCGCTGCATCGCCTCGCGTGCGAGCTCGACGGCCTCCCAACCTTCGGCGCGGCTGTGCTCGTCGGTCTCCGCGAGCTGTGCGGGCGCCTCGTCGAAGCTGCTCTGCGCGCCGTCGGCGAGCGGGCGCTCGAGCGCGAGCACGAGCCCGCGCACCACCATACCTCCGAGGCGGACCTCGCGTGCCTGGGCGTCGAGCACCTGGATGCGAGGGCTCGAGGTCGCCAATCGCTCGTCGATCAGCGCCTGCCCAGGCTCGGCGGTGCGGGCGAGCGCCGCCGCGGCGAGGATCGGGTCGCCCCAGGCGAGCCGGAGGAAGGGCTCGTCACCCTCGTCGAGCATGTGCGTCTCGCCGCGCGAGACACCCGCGCGGCTGAGCCCGAGCGCCGACGCGCCGAGCACACCACGCGCGACGAGCTCGATGGCCTCGTCGTGCTCGTCGTCGTGGAAGCCGAAGGCGAGCTCGAGCGAGCCGAAGCAGAGCAGCGCGCCGCCGAGCGCAGCGGCCTGCTGAGCGAGCCGACGCGCCTCGAGGATCTGCTCGGCGCTCGAGCGCTCGAGGCTCGCCCAGCGAAAACAGACCACGATGTGCGTCGACATGGAGACTGCGCCGAGCCCGGGGCTCAGGTGCCGATGCGGATCTTCTTCTTGAGCGCGGCGATCTCGTCGTCGATCTCGGGCGAGCCCGAGCCGGCGGGGCCGCCCGCCGGTGAGGCGCGTCCCTCGAGCTGGCGGAACTTCGCCTCGAGGTCCATCTCGTTCACGCCGCCGGAGAGCGCATCTTCGACCTCGCGGTGGGCCTGCACCTCCTCGGCGACGTGCTCGATCTTCGACTCCATGCGCCGGAATTCCTCGAAGGCCCCGCCGCCCGGCTTGCCGCCGAGCCCCTCGGCGCCACCACCCGAGCGGGCCTGGCGGAGCTGCGTGGCGAGCGTGCCCTTGCGGGCCTCGTACTCCTTGGCCTTCGCCTCCATGCGCTCGAGCTCGCTCTTCATCGTGAGCACCGCCGAGCGCTGCTCCGCGCGCAGCGCCTCGGCGCGATCGCGCTCGCCGACGACGCGCTTCTTCTGCAGGAGCGCCTCACGGGCGAGCTTCTCGTCTTCGGAGCGCAGCGCGAGCTCAGCGCGGCGCTCCCAGCGCTCCACCTCGGTGTCGAGCTCGTCGACCTTCTTGCGGAGGACCTTCTCGGAGGCCAGACCGTCGACGAGCTCCTTGCGAGCCGCCTTGATCTGGTCCTTCATCTCGTCGACCAAGAGGTCGACGCTCTTGTTCGGGTCCTCGGCTTTGTCGAGCAGCGCGTTGACGTTGCTCGAGATGACTCGCCCCATGCGGTCGAAGATGCCCATGGGCGTAGCCTCGCACCTGGCGCCCATCGCGACAAGTCGGCGACCGCCCGCTCGCCTCCGCGTTCAGCGCACGCGGCAGAGCTCCTTGCCGACGGGGCGCGCGTAGATCGTCTTCTTGTTGCGCGGCTTGAGGTAGATCTTCCCGCCCACCTCGATGGGGCTGAGGATCGCGCCGGTCGCGAGCGGGCGGTCGGCGGGGACCTCCTCGATCTCGATGACCACGTCCTTGCCGACGCGATCGATGGCCGAGATGCTCGGGCGCCGATCGGCGGGGTTCTGCGGCCCGTCGGCGCACTCGACGCCCTGCGCGGTGATCGCGAAGGCGAGGTTCTTCGGGTCGACGTCGGGCTTGCCGCCGCGCCACACGAACTTGCCGTCGCCCGAGGGCCCGACCTCCACGGCCAGGCAGTTGCAGGTCGCCGCGCGCGTGGCCGCGGGGCGCAGCCCGAGGTCGTGTCGCACGCCCGCCCAGCCAGGGATCGTCGACACGGCCGGGCCGGCGTCGTCGATGGCGGGCTCTCCACCTTCGTCCTGACCGAGCTCCGAGTAACCCTCGCGCGTCTCCCAGCCCGAGGTCTCGGCTCGCTTCGCGTCGCTGCCGCAGGCCACGAGCGACAGCAGAGGCAAGAGGAGCACGGCGCGGAGGAGCGAACGGTTCGAGATCATCGGAGCCCGAGGATCGCACCAACGCGAGAGCGCGAGCAACTTCGTGCGCGGACCGCGGGGGGATCGCGCGCGCAGCGGCCGCTCGGGCCGAGACCGGAGGGCGGGCCCGCAGGAAGGGCGGCGAGTCAGTCGCTCTCGTGCTCGAAGGCCGGCTCGGCGCCGAAGTGCTCCGCGAAGCGCGCTCGGTAGTGCGCGAGGGTGGCGGTGAAGTCGCTCACCGCGCTCGGGAAGCTCACGGCGTCGACCGCACCGACGGGCTCCGCGCTCGAGAGGTAGGCGGTGTTGTCGAAGACGCTGAAGCGATAGATGCCGGCGCTCTCGTCGTTGAGCGTGAGCAGGTGACGGTAGAAGGGCTCGAAGCCCGCGCTCGGCAGGCGCACGACGGGCGCGCGCAGCACGAGCAGCTCGCCTCGGTCGTCGGTGGTCATGTCGACCTGGGTGCGCGCGTCTTGCTCCTGGAACGACGGCGAGAAGCGCCAGGTGCGCGGGCCCACCTGCGCGCGGCTCGCCGGGATGCCCATCGACGCGAGCGCGGCCTTGACCGCGAAGAGCCCGCGCAGCGGAGGCGGCGTCGTGAGCTCGGAGACCTCGGCCCTCGACCAGCGGTGAGGCAGCGCGGCGCCGCACTCGAGGCAGCGGTCCATGTCGGGCTCGAACACCGTGTCGCAGTGGGAGCAGCCGTACTCCGGCTCGTAGCCGAGCACCTCCTCCGGAGGACCTTCGGCGCTGCCGAGCCCACCGTCGTAGGCGGCGCAGGGCAAGACGAGGTTCGAGAGCCAGCGCAGGCCGCTGCGATCGCCGTGACCTCGGCTCCGGCGCGGCCGCACGAGCATGCCGAGCACGCGGCCTTCCAGATCGAGCAGCGGCGCGCCCCGCAGGAGCTCGTCGGGGCTCGCGTCGACCTGGATGTGGGCGAAGCCCTCGGCGATGCGCTCGACCGACGCGACGATGCCGTCGCAGACCGCGGGCTCGTAGCCCATGCGACCCAGCAAGACGACGCGGTCACCGAGCCTGCACTCGCTGCTCGCCTCGAGCGGCGCGAGCGCGTGGGCTGCGGTGGGCATGACGAGCGCGATGTCGAGCGGCACGTTGGCGCGCACCACCACGCCGGGCACCGTGGCGCCGTCGTCGGCGACGATCTGCACGTCGCGGTCGTAGCCCACGACGTCGAGGCTCGTGACGATGAGCCCGTTCGGGAGCGCGACGTAGCCCGAGCCGCGGTTCGTCGCCGAGACGATGCCCACGACCGAGGCGCGGCTCCTGGCGAGCACGTCGGCGGCTGACTCCCTCATCTCGAGCTCCGATCTCTTGCCATGGAAGGACCTAGGCCATCATGCGGCTCAGCGCCGTGAGCAACAGCTCCACGGTCGCCTGGGTCGGCCCCTCGCTCTTCGCGTGCGCGACGAGCCCGCGCAGCTTCTCCTGCGTGGGCGCGGGCAGCTTGGTGCGCGACAAGAGCTCGCAGAGCGCGCCCAGCGCGAGGAAGTGACGCAGCTCGAGGTCGTCGGGCGCGACGCCGATCTCGGAGACGAAGCGCGCGAGGTGCTGCTTCGCGTCCTGCGAGGTGGTGATTGGTTGCACCTGCAATGTTTTGCCCACCCCGACCTGGCAGCGTGAGGTGACCATGCGGTTCATCACCTCGAAGGCCGGCGAGGCCGAGGGGATCGCCATCGCGCCGCGTCGTTTGCCGGGCGCCGTGATGTGGATCTCGCGGATCAGCTCGGCGGTCTGCTCGTGGAGGTGAGCGACGGGGCCTGGCACGGCGGCTCCGTAGTCGAAGACAGCCCGGTAGACCGTGGCGCGCACCAGGAGCAGCATGGTCGCGGGCTGATCGGCGAAGCTGAGCGCTGCGCCGAGCGCCTGCGCGTGATGGAGCAGCTCGCACAGCGGATCCTCCGGACCGCCCGTCCGCTCTGGCTTCGCGGTGACGTGCCCCACGAAGGTGTCGCCCATCGGATCGACGGCGGCAGACTTCGTGGTGGCCGGCTGGGGCGCCGCGCGGGCGGCCATCGTCGACGGCGCCTGCTGCAGGGTGGCCGGAGACGACGAGGGGACCGCCTGTGAGACCGCCGCGACCTGGGGGGCCGCACGGGGCGGGACGAGCGGCGCGGACGCGGCGGCCGGCGTTGGCTTGGCGACGGGCGCGATCGCGGACGCTTTGGTGACCGAACCCACGCCTGGCGGCTCGGTGGCGCGCCCGGCCACGGGCGGTCGTCGGAGCGCCGCCACGGAGAACGCACGCGATGGCGGCATCAACGCTGCTGGGATGCCACTCTCGTCGCTGGCGTCGTCGGCGAGCTCGTCGGCGGGCTCCGCGTAGACGGGCGTGGCACGACCAGCGCTCGAACCACTGCGGACGCCACCCTCGAGGTCGACCCCGAGAGGGAGCGAATCGAGCAGCAGACCGCGATGGTCGCGCGGCGTCAGGGCGCGCGCCTGCAGCGCCCCCACGAAGACGCGTGCGGCCTCGACGGCCGCGGCGAGCGTGGAGCGGATGGCGTCGCAAGCGATCACCGGCGTGAGCACCGCGAGCCTGAGCACGCTCCGACACATCACGAGATCGCCGCGCGCAGAGAAGCGCGAGCGCTCGCCGTCGCGATCGCTCAGCTCGAGTGCCAAGCGCAAGGCGGGCACGTACTGCGTACGCGGGAAGCGCGCGACCGGAACCTCGATGACGAGCAGCCCCTGCTTGGCGCGGATGCGCAGGAACACGGTCTGCTCGTCGAAGGCCGCCCTGAACTCGAGCCCCTCGGCGCCCGTCTCCGATTGTGCGTCGCGGATGCCGAGCGACGCGAGACAGTGCGCGACCATGCCGCGGTGGTCGCCCACCTGCCAGGCGCCAGTCGCGAGATCGAGCTCGGGTCGGGTGCTCGTGCTCGCGTAGGCGCTGCTCGAGGCGGCGTCACCGTCGACGAGCGGGATGGGCTTGCCCGAACCCCCACAGACCGAGCAGGTCATGCCCTCGAGGGGCAGACCGCAGCTGGTGCAGTGCGGTGAGGCTTCGCTCTCCATCACGCCGCGAGGGTAGAACGTGAGCACCCCTCAAAGGAAGGGGTTCACCTTGGCGCGCGCCACGCGTGCGTCGCCCCCGCGCCACACGGCCCACGCGAGGATCGAGGCGAGCGCGAGCGCCGCCGAGAACGTGAGCGCCCCGAGCGCGATCCTCGCGGCGGGCAAGAGCGGCCAGCGGGACTCGACCAGCGCGAGCCCCAGCGCCAAGGCGCTGAGCGGCGCGAACCAGCGCAGCCCGAGACGCATCAGGAGATCGACGCGGATCTTGGGGAGGGCCGCGCGCGCGAGCAGCACGAGCAGCACCACGCTCCACGCCTTGATCAGGAAGAAGAGCGTACCCGCGAGCTGCAGCGCGACGCTCGCGTGGTGCTCGTGCGCGCTCACGCCGGGCAGGTAGTACCCGCCGAGGAACACGGCGGTGCCGAGCCCGCACATGATGAAGACGTTGGCCCACTCGGCGAGGAAGAACGCGGTCCTCCCCACCGATCCACGTGAAGCTTCGCGCGCCGCCGGCTCACCGGGCTCCACCATCACGGCGACGAAGAAGAGCGCGAAGGCCGCGAAGAGCTGCGGGCTCTGGAGCGCGTTCCAGTACCAGGGCCAGCTCCCGCTCTCGAGCACGCTGCCCGAGGGCCCGACCTGCCCGAGCACGAGGTCACGCACACGCAAGGAGCCCGAGCGCAGCACGACCGCCAGGAGCGCCGCGGCCGCCGGCAGCTCGCACCAGACGACGTCGAGCGCGGCGCGCACGCCTCGACGGAGACGCGAGCCCTTCGCGTGCCAGCCCCCGGTGAGCAGCCCCATGGTGAGCAGCGAGGTGAGCGAGAGCAGGTAGAGCACGCCCAGATCGAGCTCGGCCCGGCGCCGGAGCTCGACCATCGGGATCGCCGCGAAGCTCAGCGAGATCCCGATCAGCACGAGGTAGGGCGTGGCACGCGCGAGCAGCCCGGTGGGCGCCGTCGCGCTGCCGTGCGCGACGCTCCGCACCAGCCCGACGACGCGCGAGAGCGGGCTCAGGCCTGCGCGCACGCGGTGTGTGTGGCCGAGCTTCAGGCGGTGGACGAGCCAGGTGAACATCGGCCCGAGCGGGCCACCGAGCGCGAAGAGCACGAGCGCGATCGTGCCGAGCAGCACGACGGCGCCGAGCAGCTCGGTCGCGCCCGCGCTGCGGAAACCCGAGACGTCGACCGGTACGACGAGCCGCTGCTCACCGCGCAACACCTGCAGCGTCGCGGTGCGCCGCTTGCCGCTCGGCACCAGGTCCTCCGCCGACTGCACGCGCAGGCCGTCGAAGGCGACGATGCGATCCTCGGCCACGAGCTTCGCCTTGGCGGCGGGGCTGTCCGGCGACACGCGCCTCAGGATCACGCCTCCAGACCCACCAGCGGAGTCGTCGATGCCCAGCCCGAGATAGCCCATCGCGCGCTGGGCCTCCTCGGCGCGCTCGTCGAGCAGCGCCTGGCGAGGAGCACGCGGCACGACGTCGAGCACGACCTCGCCCTTCACCGTGCCGTGGACCTCGACGCCGTCGCGATCGCCGGGGATGTGCAGGCTCACGCGCCCGCGGAAGGTCGTGTGGCGGGCCTCGTCGCCGCGCCCGACGAAGACCTCGGCGAGCTCGTCGTCGAGCAGGAACGAGGCGCGTTCGCGGTGCAGCTCGACGCGCCGCACCACGATCTCGCGGTCGCTCCAGCTCTCTCGGCCCGCCCGGTGCAGGCTCCCGTCGAAGACGATCCGCGCGCCCAGCGCGTCGCCCACGGGCAGATCCACGCCCACGATGTCGACGCGCTCTCCGACCTCGACACGGTCGGGGACCACGCGGCTGAGCGTGATGAGCTCGGGCCCCGGAGCGCGCTCACAGCCCGAAAGGCCCGGCGTGACGAGCAAGCCGAGCAGCGCGAGACCGAACGAGCGGGCGACGCAACCCATGCTCGGCGTCTAGCCCAAGCGGCGTTTCTGGGCGAAATAGTGGAGGATTGACGAGGGTCGGGCTTGCGCAGGGTGGGTCCGAAGTGCTCCACTGGATCCGGAGCCGATGGAAACGTCCAAGGAAGCCGCCGCCAGCGGAACGACACCGCGGCGCGTCATCAAGCGGTACTCGAACCGCAAGCTCTACGACACGCGCGACAGTCGCTACGTCACGCTCCAGCAGATCGGGGAGATGGTCCGCGCCGGCGAAGAGGTGCAGATCATCGACAACAAGACCAAGGAGGACAAGACCGAGGTCACGCTCGCGCTCATCCTCTCCGAAGATCTGCGCTCGGAGCCACGCAGCGTGCCACTCGCCGCGCTGCGCGATCTCATCCAGGAGCGCGGAGGCAAGCTGCTCTCGCAGCTGCGCGAGGGGCCGATCGGCCGCTTCATCCCCGGCGCCGACGACGAGGAAGAGGCGGGCGCGGAGCCGACGCAGGCCACGCCGGCCGCCGCGGACTCGGCTCCGGAAGCCCCCGCCGCGACCGACGACGGCAAGAAGGCCGAGGAGGCCAAGAAGCGCCGGCTGAGCGAGCTGGTCGAGAGCTCCTTCGCTTCGCTGGTGCCGAGCTTGAAGTCCCTCTCCGAGCTTCAGGCCGAGGTCCAGCGCCTGTCGGCCAAGGTCGAGGAGCTCGAGAAGCGGCTCGAGAGCCACGCCAAGAGCCACGGCTCCAGCGATCGGCCGTGAACCGCAGGCGCCCGGCGAGCCCCGGCGTCGGATCGAGCTCCCGGACCTCGATCATCGAGAGCGCGAGCGTCGGCACCTCGACGTTCGTCCAGTGTGCGGTCCTCTCCCGCGCTTGCGCCCCGCTCATCTCCGCTCGGTCGATCTCCACGCTGACGGGAACAACGCCCAGGCTCGGCGGTTGAAGGCCACGATGGCGTTTTTCTTCTTCAAGAAGCCAGCGAGCGTCGAGAGCGAGGTCGCGACCACGAGCCGTGCGCCGGCCGACCCCTTCGTCGTCGACATGCTCGGCCACCTCGACACCCTCTACACCGTGGCCTCGCGCATGACGCGAGGCTCCAGCGAGGCCGAGGACCTCGTCCAGGACACGCTCGTGAAGGCCATGCGCGCCCGCGAGCAGTTCCAGCCAGGCACCAACCTCAAGGCCTGGCTGCTGCGCATCCTGACGAACACCTTCATCAACCGCTACCGCCGGGGCGGCATGGAGCGCGACCTCTTCGACGGTCCCGACGCCGATCCGCTCGCCGACGGCTGGGTCGGCGCGAGCACGATGCGCTCGATCCGCGACCCCGAGACGATCGCGCTGCAGCCGCTCGTCGAGGCCGAGCTCAACGCCGCGCTCGACGAGCTGCCTCCCGACTTCCGGCTCGCCGTGGTGCTCTCGGACATCGAGGAGCTCTCCTACAAGGAGATCGCCGAGGTCATGGGCTGCCCCATCGGCACGGTGATGTCGCGCCTGCACCGAGGTCGCAAGCTGCTCCAGAAGCGCCTGCGTGAGCACGCGATCGCGATGGGCATCGTCGGCGAAGCGGCCGACGCGCCCGCCTCGAGCACCACCACCGTGACCGACGCACCTCCCGCTCCGGCCGACATGGCCGCCTACCGCCAACGCCGCCGCGCCGTATGAACGCCCCGAAGCTCCAGTCCGAGCGCTGCACGACCACCTCGGCGGTGATGCTCTTCGCCGATGGCGAGCTCGACCCAGCGCGCAGCCTCGAGATCGAGTCCCACCTCGAGCGCTGCGCGAGCTGTCGCGAAGAGTTCGAGCTCGCGCGAGCGGTACGCAAGAGCCTGCGCCGCTCGGCGAGCGCGCGTGCGCCGGAGGCGCTCGAGAGCAGGCTGAGGTTGCTCGTCGAGAGCGAGCTGCCGCGCCTGCCCGCCGACCGCTGGGGCGCCGAGGCCACGCAGTCCGGCGACGCGAGCTCGGCGAAGCGATCCAAAGACGCGCAGGCTCGTCCCGAGGCGCAGCGGCAGAGCACGCTGCGCGCCCGCGTGATCAAGCTCAGCCTGCTCGCGGCGGCGGCCGCCGTCGGTGGTCTCTTGCTCGCGAAGGCCGGAGAGCGCGCCGACGAGCGCGTCGCTGGGCTGGCCACCGGCGCGGAGCCGGGCGCCGGCGTCGCGGGGAACACGCAGCCCAAGTCGGCGCCGCTCGCCGAGGGCGTGAAGCCCTCCGCGCTCGCCTCGGCCGCCACCGCCGCGATGAGCTTCGACGCGCTGCTCGACGAGCTGGTCGAGCTGCACGCCGATCCGCTCCCGCCGGAGACGACCGATCCGGAGCAGCTCGTGAAGCTCGAGACCTTCGTGGGTGTGCCCGTGAAGAGCTCCGCGATGCGCATGCTCGACGCCGGCTCGGAGCTCGGCAAACCCAAGTTCGACGGCGCGCGCATCCACTCGGTGCGTGAGCGCCAGCGCGCGGCCGCGATCCAGTACAGCGTGCGCGGTCACCGGCTCACGATGTACGTCTTCGACTCGCGCGGCCTGCCCATGCGCGTCTCGCGGCTCGAGCGCCGCGAGCTCGACCCGGCGCTCGTGCGCGCGAACCGCGTGCCCGCCTCGCCCACGCAGGCGCCGCGAGGCCCCGTGTACGTGGGCACGATGCGCGGTTACTCGGTCGCCGCGACGGAGCACGGTGGTGTGGGCTACGCGCTCGCGTCGGATCTCGATCCCGAGAAGAACGCGCTGATGGTCGCCTCCTTCTGAGGGCTCGATAGCTGACCAGAGAAGCCGAACCCGGTGGTTCGGCTTTTCGACTCGTCGTTCGTCAGAAATCGAGAGATGCGGAGAATTCGGCGAAGAATTCTCTGTCTTCGGCTGCCGCGCGCCGCGCTCGGGGCCCCGGCCCCAAGCGCTGTTTGGCGTTTCTGGTCACGTCTTCAGCGCATCGAGCTCGGTGTGCCGAGCTCGGCGGGTGGCCAGCTCGCCTGCGCGCTCGGTGGGGCTGTGCCCAGGGATTGGAATTGTGTCCAATCCCTCGACGAGAGGGGCGACCTGGCGACCGGTCGGGCTTAGGCTGCCGCGCACACCACACGGAGGATCGACACCATGACGTTCACCCTTCCCGAGCTGCCCTTCGCCAAAGACTCGCTCGCGCCGCACATCTCGGCCGAGACGCTCGACTACCACCACGGCAAGCACCACCAGGCCTACGTGACGAAGCTCAACGAGCTCGTCGCGGCCGACGCATCGCTCGCGGGCAAGAGCCTCGAGGATCTCGTGCGCAGCACGAGCGGCGGTGTCTTCAACCAGGCCGCGCAGGTCTGGAACCACACCTTCTACTGGCACAGCATGAAGCCCGGTGGCGGCGGCGAGCCCACGGGCGCGCTCAAGGCCGCCATCGACGAGGCCTTCGGGAGCTTCGCCGACTTCAAGACGAAGTTCAGCGCGGCAGCCGTGGGCCAGTTCGGCTCGGGCTGGGCCTGGCTCGTGAAGAACGAGGGCGGCAAGCTCGAGATCGTGCAGACCTCGAACGCGGGCTGCCCGCTCACCGAGAACAAGAAGCCGCTGCTCACCTGCGACGTCTGGGAGCACGCGTACTACGTCGACTACCGCAACGCGCGCCCGAAGTACGTCGAGGCCTGGTGGAACCTCGTGAACTGGGAGCACGCTGCGAAGCAGCTCGGCTGAACGCCGCGCTGCTTCGATGCAGCTCGGCTGACCGCCGCGCTGCTTCGATGCAGCTCGGCTGACCGCCGCGCTGGTGACGTGACGACGGCGCGCAGCGCCCGCCCGACGAGGGAGGGGCCTGCGCGCTTCGCTCTGCGTGGGGGCCGCTCTCAGCGTGGTTTGCCGGGCTGGCGAGCCACGGTGACGGCGCCGCCCTTGCGGTGATCGAAGGCAGGCTCGAAGACGCGCACGCCGCGGTCGCGCCGCACGGCGATGCCCGTGACGGCGCCCATCTGTGGCTCCTTCGACTCCACCACCTCACCGCGAGGGGCGAGCGCCGGGTCGATCTGCAGCGCGCCGGCCGAGCTGACGTGCAGCCTCGGGCGCGCGACCGCCGAGGGCAGCGGCTCGTCGAGGCCGAGGTGCGCGAGCAACACCTGCGCGACGCCGGTCGGCGCACGCAGCCCGCCGGAGCCGCCGAGCGCCGCCACGAGCACCCCGTCGCGCAGGACCATCGTCGGCGTGAGGCTCGAGGCCGGACGGGCGCCGCCGCGGGGGAAGTTCGGGCCGCGCGAGGTGGGCTTCTGGCCGTACTCGTCGATGGTGAAGTCGACGAGCGCGTCGTTGAGCGCGTAGCCGCCCGCCGTGACGAGCTTCGCGCCGAAGGAGCTTCCGAGCGTGATGGTCGCGCTGACGGCCGAACCGGCCTCGTCGACGACCGAGAGGTGGAGCGTCCCGCCGTCTGCGATGCTCGGGAGCTTCGGCAGGTTGGTGGCGTCGTCGCGGATCTGCGCGCGCCTCGCGCGCAGACGCGCAGCGTCGAGCACGATCGCAGGGTCGAGCTTGGTGTAGCGAGGATCGCCGGCGTAGGTGACGCGGTCCTGGTGGGCGCCGCGCAGGAGCTCGGCCACCACGTGCAGGCCGCTCGCGGTGTCGAGGCCGAGCCTCGGCACCTCGTCGTGCGCGATCGCGCCGAGCACGAGCAACACCGCGAGCCCACCACCCGAGGGAAGCGGCGGCACGAGCACCTCGTGGCCGTTCCAGCGAGCGCGCAGCGGTTCACGCACGAAGGCGCGGTAGTCGCGTAGATCGGCGAGCACCATGCGGCTGCCCGCTGCGCGCGCGGTGGCGACGAGCTCGTCGGCGACGGGCCCGCCGTAGAAGGCGCGTGGGCCGCCCGCGGCGATCGTGCGCAGGGTGGCGGCGAGCGCGGGGTTGGGCACGACCACGCCGCGCCGTGGGGAGGCGTCGAGCGGGCCGAGCGCCGCGGCTCGTGGATCCGTGGCGCGCCAAGCCGCGCTCCAGGCCAAGGCGCGCGCGGCGTAGGGGCTCGTGGGGGCGCCTCGCTCGGCGAGCTCGGCGACCTGCTCGTAGAGCTCGCCGATGGGAAGCTTGCCGCCTCGCTCGTGCAGCGCCGCGAGGCCGGCCACGAGCCCGGGCACACCGACGCTGACGCCGCGTTTGTCGGGTTTGGGGGTGCGCGAGAGGTGATCGAGCCTGCGCAGACCGCCCGGCGCCGCCTCGCGGAAGTCGATCACCACGACGCTCTTGGAAGCGGCGTCGTAGTGGAGCGCGAAGCCCCCACCACCCAGTCCACCCGACGAAGGGTGCGCGTAGCCCGCGGCGAGCAGGCCAGCGACGGCGGCGTCGATCGCGGAGCCCTTGCGCTCGAGCACGCTGCGCGCGACCTCGACCGCGACGACGCTCTCGCAAGCCACGGCGTAGCGATCGTCGAGGCGAGGCGGAGGCTCGGTGGGCAGCGGCGCGCTCGGGAGAGGCGCAGCTTCGCTCGTCGGCGCGACGATCGGCGCGGTGCGCACGCTCTGCTCCGCGGGGGCCGCGCAGGCAGGGGCGAGCAGCGCGAGCGAGAGGCTCAGGAGCCCTCTCACGATCCTGCTTGCACCGAGCGCTGTCACGGGCGACGACCCTCCGACGAAGGGCGCGCGGGTGCGCGCGCTTCGGGTTCGATGCCACACCGCCGAGGAGGCCGCGATGCGATTCGTCTTCGTGATGGACACGCTCGATCGGGTGGACCCCGACAAGGACACCACCTTCGCCTTCATCGAGGCCGCGCAGAAGCGTGGGCACGAGAGCCTGCACTGCCTGCCGCGTGACCTCGGCGTGCGGCGCGGCGAGGCCTACGCCCGCGTGCGCGGCATCGAGGTCCACAGCGAGGCGCCGCACATCCAGCTCGGGGGAGCGCCTCGTGAGGTGCCGCTCTCGGCGATCGACGCGGTCTTCATCCGCAAGGATCCTCCCTTCGACCAGGCCTACCTCTACGCGACGCTCCTGCTCGAGCGGGCTCGCGGTGGGCCGCTCGTCGTGAACGATCCCCGCGGGCTGCGCGACGCGAACGAGAAGCTCTACGCGATGAACTTCAGCGAGTGGACGCCCGCCACGCTCGTGGCCAGCGACCGCGACGCGATCTTCGCCTTCCTCGACGAGGTCGGCGGGCAGGCGGTCATCAAGCCGCTCGACGGCGCCGGTGGCTCGGGCGTGATGATGCTCAGGCGCGGCGACAAGAACGCGCGCGCGATCGTCGACGTGCTCACGCACGAGGGCCAGGTGCTCGCGATGGTGCAGGAGTTCCTGCCCGCCGTGACCGAGGGCGACAAACGCGTGCTCTTGCTCGACGGCGAGCCGCTCGGAGCGATCCTGCGCGTGCCGCGAGGCGACGATCTGCGCTCGAACATCCACGTGGGCGGCAGCGTGGTGCCCTGCGAGCTCACGGCGCGCGAGCGCGCGATGGTCGAGGCGATCGCGCCGAGGCTGCGCGCCGACGGCCTCTATTTCGTCGGCCTCGACGTGATCGGCGAGCGCCTCACGGAGGTGAACGTGACGAGCCCCACGGGGATCCAGGAGCTCGGGCGCTTCCAGGGTCGCAAACCCGCCGACGACGTCATCGCCTGGGTAGAGAAGAAGCGCGGCGGATCGGCGCCCTAGCACTCGACGAAAACTTGGCCCGATGGTCGGGGCGATGGTTGGTGGAGCCATGGCCCGACGAGACGAGATGCCCTGCGCCGTGTGTGGCTCCATCACCGCGAGCGGCAAGCTGAGCCGCGTGGTCGTCGAGGGTCACGCAGTGCGCCTCTGTCGCGCGCACGCGGCGGTCGTGGCGAGCTCGATGCCGCGCACCTTCGACGAGCTCCGGGCGCTCTTCCGTGAGCAGCCCGACGAGCGTTCGCCCTGGGGGCGTCGTTCGCTGCTCGAGCGCCGCGACACGGACGATCGCCGGGCCTTCCCGCCTCGCCCCGAGGGCAGGCGAATGTCGGGCGGCCGGCGCTCGAGCGACGAAGCGGCCTGAGCCTCGGTGCGGTGGCGGCGCTCGCGTCGCCGCGCAGCGCGCGGCGCGCTCGGGCTGCAGCAGCGCGGCGCTTGGTGTACCTTCCGGCCGTGGATCACATCCGCCGCGTCGTGATCGGGCTCGGCTCGAACCTGGGCGATCGTGCGGCCACGATCCACGAAGCGGTCGAGCGGCTGCGCGCCGACGACGAGCTGCACGTGCTCGAGCTGTCGCCGCTCTACGAGACGACGCCCGTGGGCGGCCCCTCGCAGGGCGACTTCCTGAACGCCGCGCTGCTCGTGCTCACCGCGCTCGAGGCGAAGCTCTTGCTCGAGCGCCTGCTCGGCGTGGAGGCCGCGCTCGGGCGTGTGCGCCGCGAGAAGAACGGCCCGCGCACGATCGACCTCGACATCCTGTGGATCGAGGGCGAGTGCCTGAGCGACGAGGCCCTCACGGTGCCGCACCCGCGCCTCGCCGAGCGCGCCTTCGCGCTGCGCCCGCTGCTCGACGTCGCACCGGACGCCGGCAATGCCGAGACCGGCCTCTCCTTCGCCGCGCTGCCCGCGGCGCAGGAGCCGCTGAAGCGCTACGGCGGCGAGGGCTGAGCGACCGGCTCGGCTGAGCGACCGGCTCAGTCGGAGTCGATGCGTGGCGCGCGGCGACCCCGGCCTGCGCCGAGCCAGGCACCGAGGCCGGCGACGAGCACGAGCACGACCAGCGTGATGCCGACGACGCCAGCGCCACCCGCCTGGATCGCCGGCAGCGCGAGGAACCACCCGAAGGCCGCGGTGCCCAGGGCGCCGACGACCGAGTGCATGCGCTCGGCGCCGCCGCGCCCGCCCCAGAGCCCCGCGAGGAAGGCCGCGGTGGCGAGCGCCACGACGTTGAGCCCCACGACCGCGGCGAGCGAGCCCTCGGTCCCCACGAGCGCCGGCAAGACGAGTTTGTTGCCGATGCCGGCGAGCGCGACCCAGGCGAGCAGCGTGAGCACGCTCGTGAGCACGATCCACTGCCACGCGGGGCGCTCGGGCGTGGGCTCGTCGGACGAGCCCTTCTGCCCGAGCACGGGCAGGTGACGGCGGGGACGAGGCTCTTCACTCATGGGGTCGACCGGTCGTGGGCTGCGCGACGCGAGGCGCGCGGGGCGGGGTCAGCGACGCCAGAAGCGCCGGGCCTCGTCGAACTGGCGCGAGAGGCGACGTTGCTCCTGCAACAAAGCGCCGTAGCTCTTGGGCAGGCGGGGATCCTTGCCGAAGGCGTAGAGCACACGCAGGGCGGCCTCGGCATCGTCGGTCGCGCGGTGGGCGCGCTCGAGCTCGATGCCGAGCCTCGCGGTGACGTCGCCGAGCGCGCGGCTCTGCTCGTCTTTGTGGATCTCGCGCGCGAAGACGAGCGGGTCGAGCCATTCGACGTCGCGGCGCAGCGCCGGCGGGGGATCGTCGACCGCGATGCCTGCGCGCGCGAGCTCTGCGAGCAAGAATCCACGATCGAAGCCGGCGTTGTAGGCGGCGGGCACGGCGCCTCGCAGCGCCTCGACGATCTCGGGCAGCTGGGCCGCGAAGCTCGGTGAAGCGGCGACGTCTTCGTCGCGGATGCCGTGCACCTTCGTGGCCTCGGCCGGGATGGGCACACCCGGGTTGATGAGCCAGCTCTTGCGATCGGTGATCTCGCCGCGCAGGCCGAAGACGATGCCGACCTCGACGAGGCGGTCGCGCTCGGCGTCGCGCCCGGTGGTCTCGGTGTCGATGAAGGCGATGAGCAGCTCGTGCCAGTCGGCGGAGGCGTCGAGCTCGGCGGCGATGCCCACGGCCTGGACGCGGAGCAGGTGCGCGATGCCGGGGTAATGACGCCCCGTCGGAAAGCACCCGCAGCTGTCCGCGACCTTCATGGGCAGCTCAGCGAGGCGCGGCGCTCGCGGCAGGCGCTGCGGAGCCGGCGGCAGGCGCGGCGGAGCCGGCGGCAGGCGCGGCGGAGCCGGCGGCAGGCGCGGCGGAGCCGGCGGCAGGCACGGCGGAGCCGGCGGGCTCGGCGCCCGCCTTCGCGGCGCCGGTGAGCTCGAGGAAACGCGCCGAGGGCGGGTTCGGCTTCTGACCAGCGAGCTCGATGTCGAGCTTCACCCAGGCCTCGAGATCTTCCCAGGGTTGGGCGAGCTGCTCGAGCGGTACGAGGCGGCCGTTGATGTAGATGAGCGGCGTGCCCTCGAGGCCGAGCTCGTCGGCCTGCTTCATGTCCTTCTCGAGCCAGCTCGAGGTGGCGTCGGCCGTGAGGTCGGCCTTGAACTTCACCATGTCGAGCTCGACCTTCTTCGCGATGCCCTCCAGATCGCGCCGCTCGAGCTTGCCTTGGTTGGCGAAGAGCAGCTCGTGCATCTGCCAGAACTTGCCCTGCGCGCTGCCCGCGATCGCGGCGCGCGCGGCGAGCTCGCCGTTCTTATGCGACTTGAGCGGGTAGAACTTGTAGGCGACGCGCACCTGGCCCGGGAACCGCTCGACGAGCGACTCGAGCAGAGGCGCCATCATCATGCAGAAGGGGCACTCGAAGTCGGCCCACTCGACGATCGTGACCACCGCGTCGGCCGGGCCCTTCACGGGCGCGTCGCCGACGGCGACCTCCTTCACGAGCTTCGGGTCGAAGCGCGCGGCGAAGGCCTCCTCGCGATCCTTCTTCGGCTTGCCCGCGCGCACCTGGCGCCCGAGGAACTCCGCTGCGGCGCCACAAGAGGCGCAGGCTCGCTTCTCGCTGATGCACACGGCGAGCGAGACGGCGACCTCGGGGCAGGGCGCGAGCGTCTCCGAGAGCTGCGTCGAGAGCTCGCGCTTCTCGCGCGGCGTGAGCGTGGAGGTGTCGAGCGTCGCGACGGCGAGCTCGGCCGCTGCGGCCGCGGCGGAGCTCGAGCTGGTCGGCTGCGCGGAGGCCTTCGGCTCGGGCTTGGCGTTGCCGTCGTTCGAACCGCAGCCGACGAGCGACACGCCGGACACGCCGAAGCAGAGCAACAGCGCCGCGATGAGCGAGCTCGAGGGAGCTCGGCGAACGGCCGTCGTCGAGGCACGACGGCCCGTGCTCAGGTGCGAGCCGGTAGCCATGGGGGCGGAACCTTAGTCGGTCCGCCTCCGGTGCGCCACGGGTGAAGCTGCCCGGGTTCGGCGCTCGAGAGCGCGACACCGAGACGCAGAGACGCCCGCGGACCACTCGAGGCGTGGTGCTCGCGGGCGTCTTCGTCGAAGGCGCATGGCGCGCTCGCGCCGGGCGCTCGGACGGAGCTTCAGAACATGAGCTCGACGTAGGCGTTGAGCACGCCGATCGTCTGCGTGTACTCGCCGCCCGAGTCAGGCGACTTGGAGGGCTGCGAGAGGGTGGAGAGCACGCTCTCGCCCGTCGTGTCGCGCGAGAAGTAGAAGATGTGCGTGTAGGTCGCGGAGAAGGCGAACTCGTCGGCGATGCGGAAGCGGCCGCCGAGCGAGGCCGAGACGTCGTGGAAGTCGGTGAGAGCGGGCTCGAGCGTCGTGTCGGGCACGACGTTCGAGTCGTAGCCGGCGCCTGCGTAGACCTCGACCACGTCGCTCGCGAAGTAGCTCGCGCCGAGGCGCACGGCGAAGCCCGTGCCCCAGTCGCGCACGAGGTTCAGGTAGGGCGGATCACCGGAGCCCGCGAAGCTGCCGTCGGCGTTGACCTCGCAGTCGAGCCCCTCGGGCACGACGCACTGGTTCTTGAAGGTCGACCAGTCGGTGACGTCGCCGAAGGCGCGCAGCTCGACCTCGGGGATCGGGCGGGCGCGCACGCCGACGCGATACACCGCCGGCAAGGTCTGCAGCAGATCGACCGCGTCGGTCGTGGGCGACCCCGCGTAGTTGTTCTGGAGGGTGCCGTTGAGACGCTGCTGACCGAAGCCCGGGGGGGCCTGGTAGGAGAAGCCGAGCCACAGCTTGTCCTCGACGACCTCGCCGATGATGCCGGCGCCGAAGGAGGCGTTCATGCCACTCACGTCGATGAGCGATCGGCCCTCTTGCTCGACGGGGTTGGTGCCGAGCACGTTGCGCGCGCGCACCGTCTGCACCTGGGACATCACGAGGTTGAACGACGCGCCGATCGAGACGCGGTCCATGATGTCGTAGGCGGCGCCGAGGCTCAGGTACATGGAGCGCAGGTTGCCGTCGATCGTGTGCCAGCGCTGCACGCCGTCGACTGGGCCGGGGTAGCGCGAGTTCGCGAAGGCGTCGTTCTTCTTCCAGGCCGAGGCGCCGCCGAAGGGGACGTAGAAGCCGGCGCCGATCGAGAGGTCGTCGATGAGCGCGACCGCGCCGACCATGGGCGCGCCGGCGAAGTTGAAGAGCGAAGCCTCGCCGGTGTTGGCGCCCACGGCGTCGGCGGGCTCGGGGGAGTCGTTCGGGCTCGCGGCGTGGGTCCAGCTCGCGGCGCGCAACGCGAAGGTGCCGTCGACCATCAACTTGAAGCGGAAGCCCTCGTCGCTCTCGCCTGGCGTGTCCACCGCGAGACCGGCGGGGTTGTAGTAGATCGCCGAGGGGTTGTTCGTCGTCGGGTGGCCGTGCTCACCACCGAAGCGGGCGGTGCTGAAGCCGGTGGCGGAGGCGCTCGCGGAGACGAGCAGCGCCGAGAGGCAGGCCGACGAGGCGATCAGGGTGCGGAGGGGCTTCGCAGAGTGCGTATGCATGGCGGGAGGACCTTCGGCGACGAGTCGTTGTCGTGGACGGGAGAGCTGCGGCGCGCGGAGCCTGGGCTCGGTCGGGCGGTGGGTCGGCGCTCGGAGGCTGCGGCGACCTCGGCGGGAGCCGAGCCTCGGTCGCGCTCTAGAGCGGGTCGGCGGCGCCCTTGTTGCAGTTGATGAGCGCGTCGGGGATCACACCGCCTTCGACGAGCTGCATCGTGAAGTTCGAGCCTTTGAGGTCGAAGTCGGTGAGTGGCTTCGTGACGAGGCCGGTGGCCGTGCCGCAGATGAAGCCGGCGTGGCTCCCGCTCGCGGCCGGCTCGCTGTCGCAGAGCGAACCCTGGAGCTGCACCGTGGCGACGACCTCGCTGTCGGAGATCGGGTTCGCCGTGCCCGGGAAGGTGACCTCGCCGAGGTCCCACTCGAAGCTGCCGTCGGCGGCCACCGCGAGGCCGGTGAAGGCGGGCAGCGCGGAGCCGGTGGGCGTCTTGCGATCCGTCTTGGCGAGCGGCTGCATCACGAGGTCGACGCTGAGGCCGTCGCCGCTCGCGGTGCTCGTCATCGTCGCGAGCAACGTGAAGGGCGTGCCAGGGCTGAGGTTCGAGCTGAGCGAGAAGAGGTACTGTCCGTCGGCCGCGCCTGCCTCGGGGAGCGGGCAGGTCCCCGGCCCGGTGGAGGTCGTGGTGGTGCTGGGGTTGGCTTCGTCGTAGCGCTCGCCGAACTCCTCGAAGGCCCCGGCGGGATCGGGGCAACCGGCGACGGAGATCGCCGCGAAGCCTGCCAGCGCGACGGACGAAGCCACGAGGACGAAGCGAGCAGAGGTGCGGGAGAGAAGCTCGAGCGAACGCATGATGGACCTCACGACGGATGGCCGTTCCGAGTCAGCGGGGTCAGCCGAGGAGCGTGGAGCCACGAGGCGAAGCCGCCCGAGCCACCCCGCGCCTGCCCCCCGGGCGAGCACGTGTGGCGACGCTACCACGGGCTCCAGCCTTCGCGCAGCGCTTCTCGTCGGCCCTCGAACGGTGTCGCGCGAGCTCGCTGACGACGCAGCGCAGCAGAGCCCGGGGCTGCGCGTGGGTTCACCGACGAGATGAGCGCCCCTCGCGCTCACCACGACAGCGCTGTCAGGGCGGGGCGGGCCTCGGTGGAACGGCCGGCCTCGCCGAGCACGGAGAAGCTCGGCGGATCGAGTGCCCAGGCCGCGGAGGCGCCGCAGGGAGGCCGTCGGCACGAAGTATGGATGGACCGTGCTCGGGTGCTAGATTCCGAGCAGTCTCGGATGCATCGCCCCGAGGTCGACGTCGATGAGCCCCCGCCTGTTGCCCGCTTCGTTCGCTGGACTGCTGCTCGGGGCCACGCTGGCCTTCGCGCCCGCCTGCGGCATGAGCTCGGCGGGCGGTGATGGCGACGGCGGCGGCACCTCGGGCATGTCGACGGGCGCCGGGACGGGCGGGCGCGACGCGAGCGTCGAGGTGAACCCCGACGCCGACCAACCGCCGGGGCGCTTCTCCTACGCGGGCTACTGCGGTGAGTCGGCGTGCAGCCCGGGCGAGCTCGACGACGGCTGCGAGCCCGGCGGCGAGGGCGGCGCGGGCGGTGGCGCAGAGCTCGCCGAGAGCTGCAAGCTCGTGGCGATGTCGGGCACCGTGAGCGCGGCCTGCGCGCCGACCGGCAGCGGTGTGGCCAACGGCCCCTGCCAGACCTCGGCAGACTGCGGCCCCGGGCTCGGCTGCGTCGCCGCCGCCGGCGGCGCCGGCGGCGAGGGAGGCACCCAGGACCTCAGCGGCGGGCTCTGCCGCCCCTACTGCTGCGGCGAGCTCGAGGCCTGCCCGAGCGCGACCTTCTGCGCGCTCGCCGCGCCGACCGACGATCCCTCCGCGCGCATCCCGGTGTGCGTGCCGACCGAGCCCTGCCAGCTCCTGGCCGAAGGCGGCTGCGGCCAGGGCAAGGCCTGCACGATCGTGCGCGCCGATGGAACCACGAGCTGCGCCGAGGCCGGCGACGGCGTGGCCTGCTCGCCGTGCCCCTGCGCCGAGGGTTACGTGTGCGCGACCGCGACCGGCACCTGCCACAAGCTCTGCCAGACCGACGGACGCAGCGAGTGCGGCGCCGGTAGCTGCCAAGGCGGCACGCTGCACACGCCCACGAACATCGGGATCTGCGTCGGCGGCGAAGCCGAGTGCGGCTGAGGCCCCGCGCGCGGGCCGCCACCGAGCCGTGCGGCGCTCAGCGCCTGGCGAACCAGCGGCCGAAGAGGCGCTTCGTGGCGGCGCGCGCGACGGAGGCGATCGACTCGTCGAGCGGCAGCGACGCCGGGCAGACTTCGACGCAGTTCTGCGACTTGCCGCACTCCGCGACCCCTCCTGGGCCCATGAGCGCGTCGAGGCGCTCGTCGGCCGCCGGCGAGCCCGCCTGCAGGTCGACGGCCAGCTTCGCCTCGTGAATCGATGCTGCTCCAACGAATAGCGAGCCCGCGTGCAGCTCCGGGCAGGCCTCGAGGCACGCGGCGCAGCCGATGCACGGCGAGCTCGCCCCGGCCGTGGGGGCGAGCGCGAGCCTCCTCCTCGAGGGCGTGACGCTGGGCTCGGCCGGCTCGCGGTCGAGCTCCACCCAGGCCTTCACTCGGCGCAGCGCAGCGCGGGCGCTCGAGCGATCGACCACGAGATCGCGCAGCACGGGGAACTTCGAGAGAGGAGCGAGCTCGAGCGAGGCGGCGTTCGTCTCGAGCATGAGCGGGTCGACGAGCGTGACGCAGGCCTGCCTCGGGCGGCCGTTCACGAGCATCGTGCACGCCCCGCAGCGCCCCTCGACGCAGGAGGCGTCCCAGGCCGGCGCGCGAACGCGCTCGCCGCGCGCCGTGCGCGGGTCGCGCTCGATCGCCTCGAGGCAATCGTGCACGCTGAGGCCGGGCCTCCAGGGCAGCTCGAACTCGTCCCAGCGACGCGAGCGGGTGTCGGCGGGGCCGTCTTGCCGGCGCACGCGCACGCGGAAGCTCCACTTCTGCTCGTCGGCGCGCGCGAGCGCGGAGGCGACGTCGATCGCCGGGCCGGGCGCGGGCTGCTCTCTCCGGACTCCGCTCATCGGTCTCGCTCCACCGGCGGGGCCTCGGGTGCCGCGCCCTCGCGGGCAGCGCCGGCCTGTGTGTAGCGGCGGTCGACCGAGCGGTCGACGCGGCGCGTGCTGCCCATGGCCACGTGCTCGAAGGCGTCGACGAGCTCGACGTCGCCGCTCTGGGAGGCGCGCGCGAGGAGGAGCTCGGCGCCCGGCGACGCCGCGCCGCCGGCGGTGGCCGCCGCGAGGCGCGCGTGGCGGGCGCGCAGGAACAGTCGCGCGTGCAAGGACATGGCCCTGAGCTCGTGGAGCTTCGACGCGGCGGGCCCGGGCTCGGTGGCGGCGTCGGACGCAGCCGGCTCTCGGGCGCGTGCGTCGAGCTCGTCGAGCTGTTCGGCGCAGGCCGCGAGCAGCGCGGGCTCGCCGTCGGCCTCGAGGGCTCGCTGCGCGCAGCGCCGGACTGCTTCGCAGAGCTCGAAGGCAGCTCTGGCACCGTCGCCCTGCGATGCGAGCTCCTCGTCGGCCTCGCGCGCGCGGCGCTCGAAAAACGAGGCGTCGAGCGCGTCGGGCGGCGGTGCGAGCGAGCGGGTGTAGGCGACGATCGCCCGTGCGGCTGCCTTCCCCTCGTAGAGGCATCCGAGCAGCGCGTTCTCTCCGAGGCGGGCCGCGCCGTGGAGCTGGAAGCCGACCTCACCCGCCGCGTAGAGCCCGGCGATGTTCGTCGCCTGGTTGCGCGGCGAACCCTCGACGAGCTGACCCCGCTCGTCGGCCTCGTAGTCGACCCAGAGCCCGCCCATCGCGCCCGACACGGCCGGGCCGACGCGCAGCTGACGGTGCGCCGGGAGCAGCTCGCCGAGCTCGGCCTCGAGCAGCGCGGGCGCGACACCGCCGAGGTCGAGGAAGGCGCGGTCTTCGTCGGCGCTCCCACCCTGGGGCGCAGCAGGATCGAGCGCGGCGCGCAGCGCACGCACGAGCTCGGCGCGCCCTGCGAGATCGCCGGCCTGCGCGGTGGCTCCCTCCCTCAGGTACCGACGCTCGGCCGCCGGGACGGTCTCTGGAGCGCGCGTGTCGCTCGGATCGCGCGGCACCCAGAGCCTCGCACCGCGGCTCTGGAGCAGCTCGGCGACCACGCGACGTCGACCACGCACGAGCACCGTCGTGGGGTGCTCTTCGACGAGGTCGGCGTGGACGAAGATCGCGCCTTGGCGAAACACCGCCGCTGCGGCGGAGCCGTGCGAGACGAGGCTCGCCGTGGAGCGGGCGAAGTGTGCGAAGGCCCCTCCGGTGGCGAGCAGCACGGCCGCGTAGGGCCTCGCCACGTGCCGCGCGGACGAGCGCTCCCGCGCGACGAGCCCCACGGCGCGGCCCGCGTCGTCGAGCACGAGGCGAAGGAACTCCCAGTGCTCGAAGCGCCGCAGGAGCGGCTCGGAACGCGCGTCGCGCGCGGCCTGCTCCTCGAAGCGGAGCAGCTGCGCATCGAGCACACGCACCAGCTGTCGACCGGTGTGCACCCCTGCGTGCACGGCGCGCGCCTCCGTGGCACCGCCGAGCGCGTCGCGGACGAGCGCACCCTGCGCGTCGCGGTCGAAGGGCACGCCGAGCCGCAAGAGCTCGTCGACGATCGACGGCGCTGCCTCGATCATCGCGCGCAACGGCGGCTGGTGCGCGAGCTGCCCACCCGCTTCGAGGGTGTCGAGGAAGTGTCGCTCGATGGCGGCCTCGTCACCCGCCTCCGCCGCACCGAGTCCGTCGCGCTCACACGCCGACGGCGAGCAACTCGCGGGCAGGAGCGAGTAGAGATCGACCGAGACACCGGCGCGCCCGAGCTCGAGCGCCGCCGCGAGACCGGCGGCCCCAGCGCCGACGACGGCGACGCGAGCGCTCGAGCCGCTCATGCCGACGCGCTTTCCTGCCACGCGAAGGGCGACGAGCCTTCGAGCGAGCGCTCCACGACGCGCGCGCCCGTCGAGAGGTGCAGGCTGAGGTTCGCGGCATAGGCGTACAAGAACACGCCGAAGAGACCGAAGGCGATCGCGGAGCGGCGCTGCTGCGCGCGGGTCGTCGTGAGACCCCAGGTGCAGCCGAAGCCCCAGAGGCCGCTCGAGAGGTGGAAGCACACCGCCGCGAGCCCGGCGAGCTCGAGCGCCGCCCTCCACGGCAGACCGGCGGAGGTCGAGGAGAGCGTCTCGACGAGCACGCCGTAGTGGTCACTCATCGAGAGCTCGCCGAGCTGCCTCGCGATCCACGTCTGCCGGAGGTGCACAGCGAGGTAGCCGAGGGTGAGCACACCCGTGAGGCGCTGCGCGACGTAGCGCCAGTTGCGGTTCCCCGTGTAGGCCTGCACGTCGGGCCTCGCGCTGCGCATGATCGCGAGTCCCGAGAGGGCGTGGAAGCCGAGCGGCAGCAGCACGAAGACGATCGCGATCGCCGGGTGCGCGTCGAACCACGGCGTCGACGCCATGGCTCGCTCGTGCTCGAGCGGGCCGTCGAGCGCGCTCGCCTGCCGACCGAGGTGGGCCACGACGAACACGGCGAGCGGCACGACACCGCTCAGCGAGTGCGCGCGCCGCAGCAGGAAGCGCGCACGCGAAGGGCGCGCCGCGCGGTGGCCGGCAGCGCGAGGCGACGGGACCTCGGCCGCTCCGACCTGGTCGTCTTGCTGGGCGCTCGCGCTCACGTCCTCGGATCCGTAGCGTACGTGGGTAAGGGAGGCCCTCTCCGCGGTCAAGCGCGCGTGGCTGCGCTCGGCGCTTGACCCTGGGGCCCACGCGCGCGTTCATGTTCGACCTCGACGCGTGAACTCAGTCGGCTCCGCTGCACAGCTCGTGTGGGTCTCCTCGTCGGGGCGGGTGCTCGCGACGAGCGAAGGCGAAGCTCCGCCGATCGGGCGCTCCGTGGAGGAGGTCTTCGGCCTCGACTGGGCGGCGATCGTGCGGGCCGGGCGCGAGGGCCGAGCGCTCGAGACGCGCCTCGGTCGCTACGGGGTCGAGCTCTTGCGTCGCAGCCCCGAGGCGCTCGAGGGCGCGAGCCTGCGCGCTCTGCCCGCGGGAGACGCGGGGGTCGCGCTCGAGCTGCTGCGCGGCACGGACCAGGCCACCCGGGCGACCTACGAGCTCGCGATGCGCTTCGCGCGCACCGACCTTCCGCTGTCGATCTCGGCCGAGCCTGGCTCGGGCGCGGAGACGCTCGCGCGCGCCATCCACGAGGCCAGCAGCCGCCGAGCGGCGCCGTTCGTCGTCCTGCGAGGCGCTTCGCTCGAGCCCGAGCTCGTGCTCGGCGCGGTCGATCCCTCGGCGCACGGCACGCTGTTCGTCGGCGAGCTCGACGAAGCACCGCTCGGCACGCAACACTGGCTCGCCTCGGAGCTCGGCTCGGGACGACTCGCCGAGATCCGCCTGCTCGCCGGCGTATCGCCGGGCCTGGGCGAGCGGGCCAAGCAGGGGGTCTTCGCGCCGGAGCTGTACCGCATGCTGCGAGGGACCACGCTCGTGCTTCCGCCGCTGCGAGAACGCGACGACCTCCCGCAGCTCGTGACGCAGCTCTCGAGGAGCCTCGGCGTGGGAGAGCTCGAGCCGGGGAGCGAGCTCCTCGCGGCGCTCGGGCGCCACGCCTGGCCGGGCAACCTCGAGGAGCTGCGCGGAGCGCTCGCGCACGCGATCGCGCACGCAGGCCCCGAGAGAGCACCGTCGCGCGGTGACCTGCCCGAGTCGGTGCTCGCCGCGCGACCGCGGGAGGAGAGCCACCAGCTCTCACGAAGGTACGCCGAGCGTGCGGCGCTCGAGGCGGCGCTTCGATCGGCGCGAGGCAACCTCAGCGTCGCGGCTCGCAAGCTGGGCGTCGCGAGGACGACGCTGTACCGCATGCTCGATCGACACGGCCTCGCCAAGGAGCGGCCGTGACGCGCTCGTGGACGAGCTCGCGGCTCCTCCGGAGCTACGCGTCGAGCGTGGCGGTCTCGCTCTGCCTGGCGCTCGGCTGTGGGGGCAACCCGACGATCGATCCCTCGGCGCTCGAGCTCACCGGCGATCTCGAGGCGCAGCGGCTCCTCGCGCGCTTCCGCCTGGTGTGGGAGTCGGGGGAGGCCGCGGAGCGCCGCGCGCTCGAGCCCGAGCTCTTCGCCTACATCGAGCGGCGTGGCTCCGACCCGTCGGCGCGACCGATCGCGGTCATGGCGGCCATGCTCCTGGTGGAGCGGGGCGAGCTCGAGCGCTCCGCGCGACTCGTTCGCCTCGCCGAGCTCGGTCCTCCCGGCCCGACGCGCGACATGGCCAACGTCGTGCTGGGCGCCATCGACAGGAGGCGCGCTCGGCCGGCGCGCGCCCTCGAGCGCCTCGACCCGCTGTACGGGCGCGTCATCGACGGGCCGACGCGCACCTTGCTCAACGAGGAGCTCCTGCGCTCGGCGGTCGACGCGAAGCGCTTCGACCGCGCGGCCGTCTTCCTGCGCGCGTGGTTGCGCGAGGCCCCGAAGTCCGCGCGGCGGGCGATCGCCATCGAGGCCGAGGCGCTGCTCGACGCCTTCCCCGCGCAACCGCTGCTCGCCGAGCTCTCCTCCGAGCGCGCGAGCCCCGAGCCGGATCCCATCCTCTCGGAGCTCTTGGCCGCGCATCTCGCCGAGGTCGTGCTCGAGCGCGAAGACCCCGTGCTCGCGCGCGCGCTGCTCGAGACCGCGGGCGAGCTGCTCGCCGAGCGCGCCGATCCGGTCGCTCGGATCGCCGCGCGTGGCGCCACGGTCCGCGTCGACCGCAACACGATCGGCCTCTTGCTGGCGCGGCGCGCCGATCACCTCGAGCGGCGCGCGCTCGAGGTCGCCTCGGGGCTCGGCTTCGCCCTCGGTCTGCCTGGAGGTCGCGCGCGCCTGCTCACACGCGACGACGCGGGCTCGCTCGAGGGCGTGAGCGACGCGCTGACGCTCCTGCAGGCCGAGGGTGCAGCGCTCATCGTCGCCGGCTACGAGCGCGACGAGGCCGATCGTGTCGCGAGCCACGCCGAGCGCACGGGAGCGGTCGTGCTGCTGCTGTCGCCGCCGAGCAAGCCGCCTCGCCCCGACGGCACGGTGTTCGTGGTGGGCGAAGATCCGAGCCGCGTGCGGGGGCTGCTCGTCGACGCGCTCGCCGCGCGAGGCCGCGAGCCCATCGCGCTGCTCGCCGAGGAACGCGGCGCCACCAGCCTGCCGAGCTCGTCGCGCATCGTGGCCGTGCAACCTTGTGGCGTGCCGCTCGACTTCCTTCGTACGGCGCGCGCGCGCGCGCTCATCGTCGACGGTGACGCCGCGTGCGCACGCGACCTGCGCGAGCGAGGCGCGACGGACCTGCTCGTCGCCTTCGGGCTCGACGCGCGCGACACAGGCCCGGGGCTGCACGCCAGCGCCGGTTGGATCGGCGCGCGGGTCGAGCGCGGCAGCGGCCCACTCGGCGCGTGGCGTGCCTCGGGGCGCCGCGAGCCAGGCTGGTGGACGGGGGTGGGGCACGACGCCGGGGCGGTCGCGAAGATCGCGGTGGAGTCGATCCCGGAGGGGCTCGCGGACGAGGCGTCGAGCTCGAGCTCGGAGCGCGCCGAGGCACTGAGCCGAGGGATCGCGCGGGCCGACGCAGCGCTGTGGACGACCGAGGCCCGCGGCTTCGCAGGCGCGCGGGTGCTGCCGAGGGCGATCGAGGTGGTGGAGAGGCGCTGAGGGCCCGCGACGCGCCGACGCCGCTGCGCTCGGGGCAACCACCCCAAGCGCTGTTTGGCACTTCTGCTCAGGTCTTCAGCGGATGATCATCACGCCGATGCCGAAGCCGAAGCCCGAGCCGCTCCTGCGCCGGCGCGCCTCGGCTTCGATCGTCACGAGGTGCGTGACGAGCACGCAGGCCTGCGCCGCGCTCGGCGAGACCTGGCACCCCTGCCAGAGCCCACCTGCGTAGCGATCGCCCTCCTCGTCGTAGCGGAGCACCGTGCCGTCGGGCAGCAGGCTGAACCAGGCCTCCCGGCGACCGGGTGGCGAGGCGTGCATCGACCCGACCACGCCGAGGTCGCGATCGTCGGTGCCCACGAGCCGGCCATCGGGCTCGAGCATCGCGAGCGGCGCGAGATCGGGATCGTAGACCCGGCCCGCGCCGTCGATCACGAAGGCGACGTCGTCGTCGATCCACACCTGCCCGTCGGGGCGCAGCTCGATCGAGGAGTCGCCCGCGTCCCACCGCGCCCAGGGCAGCGAGAGCGCTGCACCACCCACGCCCCAGCGCGAGGGCGGCAGCGGGCTCGAGCAGCCGTAGACGAGCGACGCCGCGCCCAGCAGCGAGGCGCCGAGCAGCGCGGACGGCAGCAGAGGGCGGATCCTCGACACGCGCCTCGCCTCAGACCTTCTCGACGGCCGTGCTCCCGAGCAGGCCGGAGGGGCGCCAGAGGAGCACCCCGATGAGCGCGGCGAAGACGAGCACGTCCTGGAACTTCGAGTAGGGCGTGAGCTTGGTGAGCTCGCCGAGCACGCCGATGAGCAGCCCGCCGAGCATGGCGCCCGGGATGCTGCCGATGCCGCCGATGACGGCGGCGACGAAGGCGCGCGTACCGATGACCGTGCCCATCGTGGGGTAAGCGGGCGACTGATCGAGGCAGTAGAGCACCGCGCCGAGCGCCGCGAGCGAGGAGCCCGTCATGAAGGTGAGGCCGATCACGCGCCCGGTGCGCACACCCATGAGGCGCGCGGCGTCGACGTTCATGCTGAGCGCGCGCATCGACTTGCCGAACCAGGTGCGGTGCACGAGCAGCCAGAGGCCGATCATCGTGGCGAAGCAGGCGACGACGATGACGATGCGCGTCTCGCCGATCGGGATGATCTGCGGGTAGCTCTGCACGCGCGCGGAGAAGAGCAGCTGCGCCAGGTTCTGCAGCAGCACGCTCATGCCGAGCGCGGTGACGAGCGGCGCGATGCGGCTCGCCTCCTTGCCTCGGGCGCGCAGCGGCGCGTAGGCGAGCTTCTCGACCACGGTGCCCAGCAGGCCGGCGAAGAGCATCGCAGCGAGCGTGCCGAAGACGCCCGCGAGCAGCGGTGAGCCCTCGCCTCCGAGGGCCTGCAGCGCGAACAGGCCGACGAAGGCGCCCATCATGAAGACCTCGCTGTGCGCGAAGTTGATGAGCTTCAGGATCCCGTAGACCATCGAATAGCCGAGCGCGACGAGCGCGATCATCGCCCCCTGGGCGATGCCCGTGAGCAGGGCGCTACCGAGGTTGTCGAACATCCGGGCTCTCCTGTGCCTCGACCATGCGGCGAGTGATTGTAGACGCGCGCCACGAGAGCGCGCGCCTACAATCGTCGCGCTCAGGGAGCCGCAGACGCGCTCGCCGCGGGAGCCGCAGACGCGCTCGCCGCGGGAACCGCAGACGCACTCGCCGCCGGCTCCGCAGACGCGCTCGCCGCCGCGGAGGCGGTGGGCTCGGCCGAGGGCGCGGGCGCCGCGGCGCCGCCCTCGAGCAGCTTGTCCGCGCCGGGACCCACGACCGACTTGTAGGTCGTCGTGCCTTCCTTGATCTGGACGATGACGGCCGGCTTCACGGCGTTGCGCTCGCCGTCGATCGTGATCGAGCCGGTCGCGCCCGGGAAGTCCTTCGTCTCGGCGATCGCGTCGCGGATGCCGTCGGGGGTGTCGGTCTTCGCGCGCTTGATCGCGTCTGCGAGCACGAGCGCGGCGTCGTAGCCCATCGCCGCGAGGCTGGTCGGCATGCGGTTGAACCTGGCCTTGTAGGCCTCGACGAACTTGCGCGACTTCTCCCAGGGCACGTCGGGCGCGTAGTGGTCGGTGAAGTAGGCGCCCTCGAGCTCCTTGAAGAGGCTCGTGTCGCTCCAGCCGTCGCCGCCCACGAACATCTCGCCGGGCATGCCCTCGGCCTTGGCCTGGCGCGCGAGCGGGATCATCTGGTTGTAGTAGACGGGCGCGTAGATGACCTCGGGGCTCTTGCCCTTCATCTCCGCGAGGAAGGTCGTGAAGTTCGACTCCGTCTTGAGGAAGCTCTTCTCGAGCACGATCTCCCCGCCGAGCGGGCCGATGGCCTTCTTGAACTCGCTCGCGAGGCCCGAGGAGTAGAGGTCGTCGCTCGCGTAGAGCAGGCCGATCTTCTTCTTGCCGAGCGCCTTCACCGCGAACTCCGCGCCCATCTGGCCCTGGAAGTCGTCGATGAAACACACGCGGAACGCGTAGGGCCCCGTCTTGGTCACGTCGGGGTTCGTCGACGAGGGCGTGATCATCGGGATCTTCTTGCGGTTCGCGACGATCGCGCCCGCCTTGCTGATCGCCGACTGGATCTCGCCGAGCAGCGCCACGACCTTGTCGCGGTCGATGAGCTGCAAGACCTTGTTGTTCGCCTCGTCGGGCTTCGACTTGTCGTCTTCGTAGAGGACCTTGATCTCGCGGCTCTTCACGCCGCCGGCTTTGTTCAGCTCCTCGACGGCGAGCTCGATGCCCTCCTTCGTGTCGATGCCGAACTGCGACTGCGCGCCCGACAAGCTCAGGTAGGCGCCGACGAGCCACGGCCCCGTGCCGCTGCCGGCCGGGCCCGACGACTTGGAGTCGCCGCAGGCCGTCGCTGCGGAGCCGATCGCTCCCGCGACCCCCAAACCCAGAGTCCCCTCGAGAAACCGCCGTCGTCCGAACATGGGTCGTCCCCTCTTGCGATGTCGGGGCGGCGCCCGTCGTCCTGCGTCGCATGCGACGCGGCCTCGGCCCGGCGAAGCCCTGGCCGCGGGAGCAGCCCGCCCGAAGCCCGCTCGTCTACCACCCCGCGGCGGGGTCGTCAGCCCTGTTCGGGAGAGGCCGCCGCGGCCTTCGGCTCGCCACGCGCCGAGAGCCCGAGCGCGATCATGCAGCCGAGCAGCATGCCGAGCGCCGCGACGACGTAGGGTGCGCGCGGCGAGACGGCCGCGTAGAGCGCGCCGGCCGCCGGCGGTCCGAGCACACGCGCGAGCGCGCCGCTCGACTGCAGGAGGCCGAGGCTCGAGCCCTGGCTCGAGGCGCTGCTCGAGCGCGAGACGAGCGCGGCGAGGCTCGGGTTCGCGAGCGCGCTCCCGAGGCTGAGCGTGGCGGTGCCGATCGAGAGCCACGCGATCGAAGGCGGCGAGCTCGCGACGATCGCGAAGCCCACCGCCTCGATGCCGAGACCGGTCACGACGAGCGTGCGCTCTTCGTAGAGCTTCGCGAGCCTCGGCAAGAGCCCGCCCTGGACGAGGATCATGACGAGCCCCGCGAGCAGCAGCGCCTGTCCCGTCTGGGCCGTGCTCATCCCGAACTGGTCCTCGTTGTACATGCGGAACGTGAGCTCGAAGCCGGCGAAGGAGCCGATGACGACGAGGTTCAGGACCAGCGCGCGCATGAGCGTGGCGCGCCCGCTCAGGCCGCGCAGCATCGCGAGGCGCGAGGCCCGGGGTTCGCCGCGCGCGCGCCGCTTCTCGGGTGGCAGAGACTCGGGCAGCGCGAAGAGCGCGAAGCCGAGGTTGAGCAGCGAGAGCCCCGCGGCGACGAAGGCCGGCAGCGAACCAGGGCGCGAGCTCGGATCCCACGCGGCGAGCACACCACCGATCGCCGGGCCGAGCACGAAGCCGAGGCCGATGGCGATGCCGACGATCGCCATGCCCTTCGGTCGCTCCCTGGGCTCGGTGACGTCGGCGATGTAGGCCTGTGCCACGGCGATGTTCGCGGTCGCGACGCCGCCGAGCACGCGCGCGGCGAAGATCATCCAGAGGCTCGTGGCCATGCCGAGCATGAGCATCGCGACGACCGTGGCGGCCACGCTCACGACGAGCACGGGCCGCCGACCCACGCGGTCGCTGAGCGCGCCCCACACGGGCACGAAGAAGAGCTGGCCGATCGAGTAGGCGGTGCCGACGAGCGTCGCTGTGAAGTCGCTCGCGCCCAGCTCACGCGCGACGCCCGGCAGGTAGGGCACGACGAGCCCGAAGCCCAGGAGATCGAGGAAGACGGTGATGAACACCGTCGCGAGGGAGGCGCGACGCATCGGAGCGCTCAGCCGACCGCGCCCGGGTCGAGCCGCCTCTTCGCGTGCACGAAGCGCTCGACGTTGCCCTTGGGGCCCACGACCTCGCTGTCGACCTCCGCGACGAGCTCGAAGCCCGCAGCCTCGATCGCGCCACGCGCCGAGGCGATCGCGGCCTCGCGCACCTCTCGATCGCGGATCACGCCGCGGCCCTTCGACACCGCCTCGCGCCCGGCTTCGAACTGGGGCTTCACGAGCGCGACGAGCTCGCCACCCGGCCGCAGGAAGGCCGAGATGGCCGGCAAGAGCTTGTCGAGTCCGATGAAGGAGGCGTCCACCACGACCAGGTCCACGGGTTCTGCGAAGTCTTCGGGCCCGAGCGAACGCGCGTTCGTTCGCTCGCGCACCACGACGCGTGGGTCGCGCCGGAGCCGATCGTCGAGCTGACCCCAGCCGACGTCCACCGCGTAGACCTTCGACGCGCCTCGCTGCAACAGACAATCACTGAAGCCTCCCGTCGACGCGCCCACGTCGACGGCCACCACACCCGCGAGACCGTCGAAGCGCGCACCGAAGCTGCGCAGCGCGCCGTCGAGCTTCTCGCCGCCGCGCGAGACGAAGCGCCTCCTCGGCGAGACGCGTAGCTCGAGCGCGACGTCGACGAGCTGGCCGGGCTTGTCGATGCGCGACTCCCCCGCGTAGACCTCCCCCGCGAGGATCATCGCCTGCGCCCGCGCCCTCGAGGGCGCGAGGCTTCGCTCCACGAGCAGCACGTCGGCCCGATCGCGCTTCGCCCGCGCGCTCACGAGGGCTTCCCGTGCACGAGGCGCGCGAGCTCGCGCAGCCCCTCTCCGAGCCGCGGCCCGGGGCGCAGGCTCGCCGTCGAGCCGAGGCTGCGCAGCCTGCCCTTGCGCACTGCGCGCAGCTCCGCGAAGCCGGGCACGATCACCCTGGGATCACGCGCGCTCTCGGCGCGCACCATGCTCGACGCGTCGATGATCACGTCCGGGTCGAGCGCGAGCAGCCCCTCCGCGCCGAGCCTCGGGTACTTCGACGGACCCTTCACCGGGTTCTCCGCGCCGGCGAGCGCGAGCAACTCACCCGGGAAGCAGTCGTCGCTCGCCGCGACGAGTGGGTCGAGATCGAAGAGCAAGACCACGCGAGGCTTCGCCGAGCTCGGCGCTCCGGCGGCGACCTCGTCGATCGCAGCTCGCAGCGCGCGTGCGAGCTCGCGACCTCGCGCGGACGCGTCGAGGCGCTCGCCGAGCTCCACGAGCATCGCCTCGACCTGCGCGACGCGATCGAGCTCGGGGAAGTAGGTGGCGATGCCGTGCTCGCCGAGCCTGCGTGGCAGATCGGGCCCGGCGGGGCCGCGCTCGCCGCAGACGAGCGAGGGTGAGAGCGCGACGATGGCCTCGATGCTCGGGTCCGAGAAGCCGCCCACGATCGCGACCTGCGCGGCCTCGGGCGGCTGGTCGCAGTAGCGCGTACGCCCCACGAGCTCTGGGCCACGCCCGAGCGCGAAGATCGCCTCGGTCATGCTCGGCGAGGTGCTCACGCAGCGCGGCACGGTCGCAGCGAGCTTCGCGCCACGCGGCTCACAAGCTACGGCGAGCGGCAGCGCGAGGAGCGCGAGCGCCGAACGACGTGAGACCGGCTCGGCGAGCGAGCCGGTCTCGTGCGGGAATCGAGACTTCAAAGCAGACCTATCGAGAGGCTGCGCCCGGCACGATCGCCTTCAACGACGGCGACGACGCCCGGCGATCGCGAGCCCGACGCCGAGCGCGCCGACCATCCAGGGCACGGGGTTCGTCGGATCGGCCGAGGGCGCCGAGACGGCGCAGCTCGTGGTGGTCGTCTCCTCGCCCGACGTCGGCTTCTTCTTCGGCTTCGCCTTGCAGGCGAAGGTGCCCTCGGCCACCTCGGCGCACTCGTGGGTGCTCGGGCAGGGCGCCTGCTCGTTGCAGAGTCGCGAGCACTCGTTGCTCACGCAGATGGGGCAGGTCGGCTCCTCGGCCGGCCCGCAGCTGCCACCGATCGGGTAGTTGTAGTTGGGATCGGTGGGGAAGCCCTTGGCCCAGTTGGGCGTCTCGTAGCCACCGAGCCCAGCCGCGTAGACGCCCTGCTCCTTGATCCACTCGCCCCAGGCGTGCACCGAGCCGTAGATCGGGAAGCTACAGTTGTAGCCGCCGCGAGAGACGACGCCGACGACACGCTGCTGGAGATCGAAGGCGGGGCCGCCGGAGTCACCCTGGCAGATGCCCTCGTCGCCCTGCCACTCGGTCACGGTCATGAACTGCGAGTACTGCGAGGGGCAGGCG
>CALKVW010000070.1 GCA_938004785.1 uncultured Polyangiaceae bacterium | reverse complement strand
GGGCTCCGCGCGAAGGTCTGAGGGCTCCGCGCGAAGGTCTGAGGGCTCCGCGCGAAGGTCTGAGGGCTCCGCGCGAGCCCATGGATGGGCCGAGCCCGGAGTCAGTTCGAGCCCAGAGGCAGTTCGAGCCCAGCGGCAGTTCGAGCCCAGAGGCAGGTATGGCTCAGAGCAGCTTGAGGTTGCGCTTCGCGCGGGCCTCGGCGACGTCGATGAGGTGCGCGGCTTCGGCGTCCGGGATGCCCAGGTAGCGCGCGAGCTCGACGACGAACTCCTTCTCCTTCACGTTCTGGTGGCCGTCGATGTACGTGAGCAGCACCGCGTGCTGCACGAGCACGCGCACGTCGTCGTCGGAGAGGTCCTCGAGCGGGATGTCGTCGATCCCGCGGCGGGTCTCGGCGTACTCCTTGAGCGCCTTCGCCTGCTCCTCGGTCGCGTCGAAGGCCAGCAAGAGCGCGTCGATCATCTCGCGCTCCTCCTGACCGAAGTGCTCGTCCGACCACGCTACGCTCACCAGCGACTTGACGATCGCCACGTTCTGCTCGTGCATGGCGCGATGGTCGCCCGAAACGGGCCGATGTCAAGCCGATCCCGGACCTCAGCGGGGCTCGACCGCCGCCTGATCCGAGGGCTCGATCCACCCGGGCGCGTAGTGGCCGAGCAGGCCCGCCGCCACGAGGCCGAGCGCCAGCAGGGCGAACCAGCTCGCCCAGGAGCTGCGGGGCTTGGCGAGGGCGGGCGCGCCGACGATGGGTGCCTCGGGCGCCTCGACGACGCGCTCGGGCGAGGGCTCGATGCGCCGGGCCTCGCTCGGGGGCGGGCGGGGCGTAGGCTCGCGGCGTCGCGCGCCTCCAGGCGTGGTCAGCTCCAGCCCGACCGAGCGCGCGAGGCCCTCGGCGTGCTCGAGCTCGACCTCGTTCCCGCCCGCGAAGCTCGCGAGCAGGCTGTCGACGTCGCTGCGTGAGGAGTCGATGCGCGCCTCGCGCTGGCTCGGGAAGCCGCGCCCTCGCTTCGACGCGAGCTCCGGCGCGAGCACCACGCGCGCCTCGTCGCGCGGCGTGCGGTGCGGAGCGTTCGTGCGTCGTGCGTCGTCGGCCGCGAGCGCGCTCGCGACCTCGGCCTCGAGCCGCTCGGCGCGCTCCGCCTCGGCGTGTGCCTCGTGCGCCTGCTCGAGGCGCTCGGCCATCACCGTGTCGACCACGGTGGCCTCGGCGAGCTCCTCCTCGCGGTCGAAGGGATCCGCGGCTTCGACCACGCTGGTACCGAGCGCCGTCGGCGTGGGCTCGGCAGGCGCGACGAGCTCGACGGCCTCGGCGAAGAGCGCGACGTCGACGTCGACCTCGACCGAGGGCTCGGGCTCCTGCGCGTGCTCGGCGGGCGGGGCGCTCGAGGCGCTCTGCGCAGACGGGGACTCCAGGCGGGCGGCGACGACGTCGCCGGGCGCGGTGGCGGGGCGGGGCGTTGCGGCGGGGCGCGCGAGCTCGGTGGTGGCGCCGCGGGCGGGATCCGCTCTGCGCGCGCGGCGACGGAGCTTGCCCAGGTCGCGCGCGCGGGCCGTCTCGCGGGCGAGGCGCGCGAGCGCGCGCCGCGCGGCCGCGCGGTTCACGGGCACGAGCGCGCTCTCCAGGTCACGCACGATGCCACCCGCGCCTTCGGCCTGCTCCTCGCGGGCGCGTGCGGCGGCGGCGAGCCCGGGCATCGAGCCCACGCTGCGCTCGAGCAGGCGCGCGAGCACCCTGCGCAAGAGCCTCGCCGACTCCTCGGGTGGAACGACCACCGAGCCACGCGCGACGTTGACGGTGCCCTCGGTCGTGAGCGTCACGAGCTCGTCGTCGAGGCGGAAGGGGAGTCGCGCCGAGGCGTCGGCCACCGCGAGCGCGAGGTAGCCTGCGGTCTCCGGGACGAGCGACGCGGCGCGCTTCTCGGCGGCGATCAGAACCTCGTCCAGCGTGACCGACGTGACATCCATGGCTCGTTCCCCGACGAAAGGGGCGCATCTCGACCTCGGGATGCGCGGCTTGGGGGGCGCGTGGCGCGCTGGACCCTCGTTCCCGCGCTTAGCGGAGGCCGGAGTGCACGGCCAAGAAAGGCGCGAAGCAGCCCACGGGGCCGCGCATCGGCTAGCATCAGCGCCGAGATGTCGGCGTGCCCCCAATGCGGGACCCTGACGGCGGCGAACGCACGCGCATGCACGGCGTGTGGTCGGCCGCTCATCGCAGCCCCGGGCAGGGGTGGTGCGCAGCGGACCTTGCTCGGCGGGCTCGACGCCACCGTGCTGTCGCCGCCGCCGGCCGCGGGCGCGCAGGCGCCGCAGCGCACCTTGCTCGGCGTGGCGCGCCCCTTCGGTGAGGGCGCGGGCCAGCCGCAGCCCCAGCCCACGGCGCCGGGCCCCGGCCTGCCCGGCGGGGCCTCGCACCCCTTCGGTGGAACCCAGCGCATCGACGCGCCCGCAGGCGCACCCGCTCCCGCGCCCCTCGCCGCACAGCGACGCGTCGACCCGTGGACCGACCCCGTCCACGCGCTGCCCACGATCGTCGACGCGCGACCGCTCGGCGCCTACGCGAACGGCCAGGCGCCCGCGCCCCAGCACGGCGCAGAGGCCACGCAGCAGGGTCGAGCGCCGATGGTGCGCGAGCAACCCGCAGAGGCCCGCGCTCCGCTGGGAGCGGCCCCACCGCTCGAGGAGCTCGGCGCGACGCAAGGGCCGGCGCGCGGCCGCATGGTGCCGCTCGCGCGCCCCTCGGATCCGGCCCACCCGCTCGAGCGCCGGCGCATCGAGCGCGCGCGCAACGGGGTCGCGTTGCCGGAGGCTGGGCGCGTCCAGGTGAAGAAGAACGGCGAGCGCTCCGGGCGGCAGGGGCTCTGGCTCGCGCTCGGCGCGCTCGGCCTCGTCGCGGTCGCCGTCGTCGTCGCGCTCGTGTGGCCCTCGGCGCCGCCGCTCGAGGCGCGCGTGCGCGCAGCCGACGACGCGAGCGAGGTGGTCGATCTCAGCTGCGCGAGCTGCCCGGACGGCACCGTCCTGCGTCTGCGCGACACCGAGGCCATCGTGCGCGGGGGGCAGGCCACCCTGCCGCTCGGTGCGCCGCTCACGGTCGGCGACACGCCCGTGCGCATCGCGATCGATCGCCCCGGAGGCGGGCGCGACGAGACGGTCCAGATCCCGCTGCGCGTCGCGTACCGCATCCGCCCCGACCTCAGCTCTCTGCAGGCCGATCGCCCCACGCTGCAGGTCGTGGTCGAGACGAGCGACGAGGCGCGCGTCGTGCTCGATGGCGAGACGATCCCCGTGCGAGGCGGCCGCGCGATCAAGTCGATCGACGTCTCGGCGGAGCTCGGCGGCTCGGCCGACCTGCTCTCGCGCAAGATCGCCTACGAGGTCACGCCGCCCGATGGCGAGGAGGAGCGCGGCGTCGTCGCGGTCGCGGTGTCGATCCTGCCGCTCTCGATCGACTCGCCCGGGCGCGCGGTCGTCACCGATCAGACGAGCTTCCTGCTCGCGGGGCGCACCGCGCCCGGCGCCGAGGTCGTCGTCGCCGGCCGCGCGATCCACGTCGCCTCCGACGGCTCCTTCTCGCAGCACATGAACGTCTCCTCGGTCGGCACGACGCAGATCGAGGTGCGCACGAAGGCGCAAGGCAAGGCCCCGCGCATCGCGAAGATCGCCGTGCAGCGCGTCGCGAGCCTCGAGCAGGCCGCCAAGGAGTTCGTGAGTCGCTCGCCGATCACGCTCGACGCCGCGCTCGCCGATCCCGAGGCCGCCCGAGCTCGCCCCATCGCGATCGAGGGCGAGGTGCTCGAAGTGCGCACGCGCCCCCACCAGACCACGCTGGTCGTGCGCGCGCGGCCCCCGAGCTGCTCGGGCGAGGCGAGCCGCTGCGTCGTGCGCCTGGTGCAGGGCGGCGCGGTCGACGCGCCGCGCGGCTCCATGCTGCGCGCCTATGGCGCCGTCGCGGGCACCGTGCAGCACGAGGGCAAGGCGGTGCTCGACGTCGACGTCGCCTTCTCGTTGCCCGGTCAGGCGGGCGCGCCGCGTGTCGCCCCACGCGAGCGCTCCCTGCTCTTCGAGGGCGTGGAGTGAGCGCCGACGAGGGCGCCGAGCTCGCGCAGACCGCCCCGAGTGATGCGAGCAGAGTGGCGGAGGAGCCCGCCCCGCGCAGCCTGCCGACGCTCACGCTCCAGACACGCCCCACCGAGCCTGCGCCCGCGCCGCTCGGCCTGGGCGACACCTCGACCGGCTCGAGCACCGCGCCCGCGCGCACGCTGCCCGCCGACGTCGACCCGGCGCTCCTGAAGCGCAGCGGGCGCTTCTCCTTCGACGGCGGCGAGCTCGACGAGCACGGGCCGCGCGCCGACCCGCTCATCGGCGTCGTCGTCGCGGGGCGCTACCGCATCGTCGAGCTGCTCGGTCGCGGCGGCATGGGCATCGTCTACAAGGTCGAGCACACGAGCATCGGCAAGCTGCTCGCGATGAAGCTGCTCACCGGCGAGCTGTCGCGCAATTCGGAGGTCGTGCGGCGCTTCAAGCAGGAGGCGCTCACCGCCTCGAAGCTCTCCTCGCCGAACACGGTGCAGGTCTTCGACTACGGCGTCTCCGACGGCCTCACCTACCTGGTGATGGAGCTCGTCACCGGCGACGATCTCGGCCGCGTGCTCAAGCTCAGCGGCGCGCTCGAGGTGGGCCTCGCGGGGCGCCTGCTCGTGCAGATCGCCAACTCGCTCGCCGAGGCGCACCACCACGGCATCGTGCACCGCGACATCAAACCCGAGAACGTCATGCTCGTCCGCGCGCGCGACGGCAGCGAGCTCGCCAAGGTGCTCGACTTCGGTCTCGCCAAGCTGCGCGAGTCGAGCGAGCTCAACGAGCTCACCAGCCAAGGCGCGATCGTCGGCACGCCCTATTTCATGTCGCCGGAGCAGATCCGCGGCGAGCCCGTCGATCCTCGCAGCGACATCTACTCGCTCGGCGCGCTCGCCTACCGCGCGCTCACCGGCCACTACCCCTTCCACGGGCCGAGCCCGATGAGCGTCTTCGCCAAGCACCTCACCGAAGACCCGACGCCGCCGCACGAGGTCGCTCCCTCGGTGCCGCTCGCCGTGAGCGAGGTGGTCATGCGCGCGCTGGCCAAGGAGCCGAGCGAGCGCTACCAGCGCGTGGAAGACTTCCAGGCCGCGATCGTCGGCGCGCTCTCGGAGCTCGGCGAGAGCGGCATCGATCGCCTGCTCGACTCGGGCGCGCTGCGCAGGCTCGGCACGGCGGAGGCGCGCGCGGGCGTCGCCGACCCACTCGCGATCGCGACCCGTGATCAGGTCGAGGCCTACGAACGCAAGCTGCGCCGGCAGCGCGTCGGAGGCACGGTGCTCGGCCTGCTCGTGCCGCTCGCGCTCGCCGGCGGCGCGCTGCACTTCGTCGTCTTCCGCGAGACGCCGGTCGTCTACTCCGGCCAGGAGACCGAGCCGAACGACGAGCCCGGCACCGCGAGCAGGCTGCCCTTCGGCGATCGCATCACGGGCCACATCGGCAAACGTCGCTCGGAGACGCAGAGCGACGTCGACTTCTATGCCGTCGACGTGACCCAGAGCCCCGTCGCGCTCACGCTCGAGGGCCTGCCGAACATGGCTCTCTGCCTGCAGGTCTACGCAGACGGACAAAAGCGCCCGAGCTCCCAGTACTGCCCGGGGCGCCCGGGCCTCGCGCTCGAGATCCCCGCGCTCGCGATCGAGCCGGGCAGCTACGTCTTCGCCGTGCTCCAGGACCTCGACCCGCGCGGCGCAACCACGCCGCCCTTCGTGCACGAGAACGTCTCCGATCGTTATGCGCTCGCGATCTCGACGGCGAGCGCCGACGAGGCGCGCGAGAGCGAGCCCAACGACACGGCCGCATCGGCGAACGAGCTCTGGCCCGAGCTCAGGCGCGTGGGCACGCTCGCCTGGGCGGGCGACCTCGACGTCTACTGCCCGAAGGTCGAAGGGCCCGGCGCGTGGGCGCTGCGCGTCGAAGACGGCCCACGCGAAGGAGGCAGCGTGCTCTCCGTCACCCGCCTCGACGCGCGCGGCGCAGGCGCGGCGGTGCGCGTGCACGCGAGCAAACGCCCGCGCGACAACGCGACCGACGTCTCGAGCCCATGGACGGGGCTGCGCTTCGACGGCGAAGAGGCGCCCTGCTTCCGCCTCGAGGCCGTGGTCGATCCGCACCAGAACGGCCGCGGCGATCCTTTCCCGCTCGGTAGCCGCACCGAGTACACGCTGCGCCTGGAGCCCGTCCCTTGAGCCAGGCGCCACCGCCCCGCGCGCGCCTCGCCTCCCGCGCGGCGCTGGGCGCCATGGCCGCCTTCGGCGCGCTGCTCGGCGCAGCGCAGCCGGCGCGCGCCGCCGACGTCGACGCGGCCCTTCCGCCCAACGTCGCCATCGGCGCCCGCGCAGCCGCGCGCCCAGGCTCCTTCGCCTACCTCGGCGACGCCCCGAGCTCGAGCGGCAGGAGCCCACACGCCTTGCCCGCCGCCCCTCGCGAGCTCTGGCGTCGCCCCATCGGTGCCGTGGGGCAGCCGCCTGCCGTGGGCCCCGACGGCGCGCTCTATGTGGCCCTGGTCGCGCCCGAGCTCGTGAAGCTCGACGCGAGCGGCGAAGAGGTCTTCCGCACCCGCCTCGGCGGCGCCTCGGCGGTGAGCCGCCCCGCGCTCGCGCCCGACGGACACGTCGCGCTCGTGACGGCCGACTCCACGCTCGTCTTCGTCTCGCCCAAGGGGCGCCTCGTCGCGCAGGTGGCGCTGCCTCGCAGGCTCTTCCCGAGAGAGCGCGGCCAGGGCCCGGACACGCCCGTCACGCTGCTGCCGCTCGCCGATGGCGCGATGCTGGTCGCCGGCGGCGACAGCCTCGTCGTCGTCGAGCGTAGCGGCAGCCTGCGTCTCTCGCTCATGCTCGGCGATCGTCTCGGCGCCGAGGCCCTGCCGAGCGCCGAGGGCCTCCTGCTCTTCGGGCACTCCGGCGGCGTCGCACGCGCGACCAGCGGCCTCGGAGCGCGCCCCTTCGCCGCGCTCCCCTCGAGCCTCGTCGGCCCCGCTCAGCTCTGGGGCGAGCGCCGCGCGCTCCTGCCGGTCGGCCACGGGCGCGTGCTCGCGCTCGATCTGCGCACCGGCACCGTCGTGCAGCACCTCGTCGAGGCCCTCGGCGCGAGCATCGACGCGCCGCTCGCGATCGCCGCCGACGGCAGCGTCTACGCCTTCACGAGCGACGGCTTCCTCGTGGGCTTCGACCCGGGCGGCGCCGAGCGCTCCCGCGAGCCGCTCGAGCTCGGCGCCTCGAGCGCCGCCCCGAGCGGGCCCATCTCGCTACGCCCCGCGCCCTCGGCGCCCAGCGGCTTCGGTCGCCCGCCTGCGGCCACCGCCGTCGCCGCGCCGGTGCAGGTGAGCGCGCCCGCGCCGCTCGTCGACGACGCAGGCAGACTCGTCTATCTCCGCCCGAGCGGGCGCCTCGGCCTGCGCAGCCCCGAGGGCGCTCACACGCTCGTGCACGCGCGCAGCTGTGCTTCGCCGGTCGCCGTCGTGTCGACCGCGCCAGGGCGCATCGCCGTGGTCTGTCGCGAGGGGCTCGTCACGGGCTTCGGCGACCAAGGCGCGTGAAGCGCGCGCGCCGCTCTGCTAGCTACGCGACATGCAGCACCGCGTGAAACACGGGATCGGCCGCGCGCTGGCGATCCAGGCGACCCGCGCGGCGATGGAGAGCTACTCGACGAAGTACGGCGCCTACAGCCCGAAGACGCGCTGGACGAGCGACCACGAGGCGCGTGTGGTCTTCCAGGCGAAGGGCATCACGCTCGAGGGCAGCATCGAGGTGCTCGACGACGAGGTCGTGCTCGAGATGGACATCCCCTTCTTGCTGAGGCCGTTCCAGCGCCGAGGTCTCGAGATCGTCGAGCGCGAGATCCACGCCTGGTGTGCGCGCGCCGAGCGCGGCGAGCTCTGAGGCAGCGCCCGCCCGGCGCGGCCGCCCCGGCACGCGGCCCCCGTTGCGGCCCGCGCGCCGCGAGCTAAGAAGGCTCGCATGCGCTTCGCTCAGCGATCCCTCGCGGCCTCTCTCCTGGTCTTGCTCGTCGCCTGCGGCGACGACTCCGACGGCGTCTTCGGTGGCGGCTCACCCTCGTCGAGCTCCGGCACCACGAGCTCGAGCTCCGGCACCGGCGCGGGCGGCGACGGCGGCGCCTCGGCCACGAGCGGCACCACCACGAGCTCGACGAGCGGCGCAGGCGGCGAGGGCGGCGGCACGGTCGTCACGGGCGATGATCCGGCCGAGACCGGCCCCTACACCGTGAGCTCGCTCGACGCGCAGGTCACGGTCGCCGCGACGGGCAACACCTTCAATACGCGCGCCTACTACCCGAGCGGCGGCCCCTCGAGCGGGCCCTACCCGGTGGTGGTCTTCGGCCACGGCTTCCAGCTCACCATCTCGCGCTACCTCAGCTACGGCGAGCACCTCGCTTCGCACGGCTACGTCGTGGTCATGCCCGACTTCCCGGCGGGCTTCACGGGCTTCACGCACGTCGAAGGCGCCGACGACATGCTCGGCTCGCTCGACTGGGCCCTCGCGCAAGCGACGCTCGGCCCGCTGTCCGACGAGACCAAGATCGGCGCCACGGGTCACTCGCTCGGCGGCAAGCTCTCCTTCCTCGCCGCGAAGCGCGACGCGCGCATCGTCGCGGCGATCGGGCTCGATCCGGTCGATACGCAGCCCTTCGGATGCAACGCGACCAATTGCCCCGACGTGAGCTCCGCGATGCCCGCGATCCCGATGGCCGTGCTCGGCGAGACGCTCGACGGCACCGGCAGCTTCGGCCAGGCCTGCGCGCCCACCGCCGACAACTACGTCACGTTCTACGATGGTGCGGCCTCGCCCGCCCTCGAGGTCACGGTGCTCGGCGCCGACCACATGAGCTTCCTCGACAACGAGCAGAACTGCACGCCCTGCTTCGCCTGCAAAGACGGCACGGCCACCAATGCCGACGTCACCGCGCTGAGCCGCGCCTACGTGACGGCCTTCTTCCAGCGCAGGCTGCGCGGCCTCGCCGATTACGACACCTACCTGAATGGCGCCGAAGCCCAGGCGCGCTACGTGGCGACGAACCGCGCGACGATTCGGGCGAAGTAGCTGCCCCCACTCGGCTCGGGCGCGCGGCTCGCGGAGCTCGCCGCTCACCCTCGCCGGTCTCCCCCAAACGCGGGCTCGGCGCGCGGAGCGCGCCTGCGCGCGCGTGGGGGAGACGGCGAATGTGGTGTGGTGCAACGAATGTGGTGGTCGAGCGGGGAGTTCGCGCCTGAGCGCGTGCGATTGAGCGCGCGCGAACGTATCGCCTGCGCCGCGGGGCGGGCCTCGCCTGGTGGCGCACGCTCCGCGCCGCGCGAGCGCGCGTCACGGATCCTGCGCCTCGGGGGCGTGGCCCGCCCCGCGGCGGGCCGGGAGGTTGGCGTGGTCGTTCGTGGTTCAGGTCATCGGGCTTCGGCTCCTCGTGCTTCGTCGCACCGGGCTACGGTGCTGGCCGAGCGGGCGGCGGGCATGCGCTCGGCGCCCACCACCAGCGAGGCTCTGCTGTGGGCTGAGCTCCGTGGCTCGCGGCTGGGGGTGGGGTTTCGGCGGCAGCGGGTGATCGGGCCGTACATCGTCGACTTCTGCGCGCCGCGGGCTGGGCTCGTGGTGGAGGTCGACGGCGGGTATCACGCGGAGCGTGCGCGGGCCGATGCTCGGCGCGATCGCTGGCTCGAGCGCGAAGGCTGGCGGGTGCTGCGCCTGAGCGCCGAGGAGGTGCTCGCCGATGCGCGCGCTGCGGCGGCGAAGGTGCGCGCGGCGTTGGGGTGAGGGGAGGGCGCGCGGGCTGCTCGGCGCAGCGGGCGCGGCGTCGCGGCATGCGCAGATCGAGCTTCATTCTCGAGGCGTCGGATTCGTACCACTGGGGAAAGGATTCCCCGGATGAACGACCACGACGAACAGCACGACCACGACGCCCACGCGGAAGACGACGACGCCTCCCCCGAGAGCGAGCGCGACGCCTACCTCGAGCACCTCGACGCCGAACCCAGCGGGCCTCGCTACGCGCGCCGCGCGCAGGCGCCGGAGCCCTTCCGCTCCGCGCAGGAGCACCTCCAGGCGCACCTCATCCGACTCGGCGCGCTGATGCAGGCCGCCGAGCCTCCTGAGCAGCTCGCCGAGGATCCGAAGTGCGAGCTCGACGAGGATCTGCGCAGAGACCGCGCAGCTTCGAAGGCGCGCTTCATCCGCCGCGTCGCCGGCGAGCTGCTCGAGGAGCTGCGCGCGCGCGAAGCGGTGACGACCGCGATCCCGCTGCCGATCCGCGACCTGAAAGAGCGCTTCCCACTGAGCCAGCTCGAGCTCGACGTGCTCTTGCTCGTCGCCTCGCCCCACTTGGACACGGACTTCCGCGGCAAGTGGCGCAGGCTCGACCCCTTCGTGGGGCATCCGCTCGTGCACACGATCTGCGAGGTGCTCGCGAAGAGCGAGGACGCGCCCTGCGAGGTCGAGCAGCTCTTCTGGCAAGACCGCCCTCTGCTTCGCCACGATCTCGTGCGCGTCGGGCCAGGCCTCACACGCACGGCGAACCAGCTCGCCTGGGAGGAGCCCGACGTGCCGCTGCGTGTGGTCGCGCTCCTGATGGGCCGCGACGTGCGCGGCGACCTGCTCGCGCGCTTCGCCTCCTCGCGTGAGCCCAGCCTGCGTCTCGATGAGCTCGTGCTCCCCGCAGAGCTGCGCAAGGCGGCGTCGCGCACCCTGCGCGGTCACGAAGCGCTCGGCGAGCGCGCCATGGACTGGGGTCTGCGCTGCGCACAGCAGGAACGACGCGCGCTGCTCGTGCTGCTCACGGGCGCGCCCGGCCGCGGCAAACGCGCCTTCGCCGAGGCGCTCGCCACAGCAAAGCGTCAGCGGATCCTCGAACTCGACGCCGACCGCATGCGCGCGCTCGCCGCAGGGCGCGACCCGCGTGTGACCGCCGATCTCGCGGAGCTGCTCGAGCGCGTGGCTCACGAGGCACGCACCACGGGCGCGCTCACGCTGGTGCCCGACGCCGAGCGGCTCTTCCCCACGCGGCGCGAGCTGGCGTCGCCCAGGCTTCTCCCATCGAGCGATCCTCTCGCCGCATTCGACGGCGTGCTCGTCTTCACCTCGGCTCACCCCGAGCGCCTCGACCCGCGTCTGCGCGCACGCGTCGATCTCGAGCTCGCGCTTCCGTCGCCCACGGCGCCCGAGCGTCTCCTGCTCTGGCGCCAGGCCTTGCCTCGCGGGCTGCCGCTCGGCGACGACGTCGATCTCGCGAAGCTCGCCGAGCGCTGCGTGCTCGGCCCGGGCGGCATCCACGCCGCGGTCTTCGCCGCCGCGCGCGACGCGCTCGGCCGGCGCGACGACGGCGTCGTGATGCGCGACCTCGAGCGCGCCGCAGCGCGCGAGGTCGCACGGGCGGGGGAGGTGAAAGGCTGAGGGGAGGCGGGGCGCGGGGCGCGCCGGCGGTCAGCGCTTCTCGACCGCGATCGACAGCGTGAGCCGCAGCATCGGGTGCTCGCACATCGAGGTGATCACCCAGCCGTCGGCGAGCATCTCCGAGAGGCGCGTGTAGTGGCCCGGATGCGGGACGCAGTACTCGGGGCGAAGACGGTCGGGCTGGTAGCGAACGTGCGGGGGCTGTCCAAGGTTGGCGTCCGGTTCGAAGTTGTCGACGGTGAGGAGGATGCACTTGCTCATGGCAGCAACGAACGCCGCAGCGCTGGGCTCGCTTCCACGACTTCGGCGTACGCCTCTCGACCGCCGCCGGTCGCCCGGGGCTGCAACGACGTGAAGCGCCACCTCACCTCCCGCATCGCGCTGTCCTGCTGGTAGCCTCCGCGCACCTCGGGGAACACGTTGCGCGTCGCGCGCGGCCCCCACGCTCGCGCGCCGCGTCGTCTCTCGCGCCCGCGCCCGCCTCCTCACCCCGCATCGACCATGGCCACCACGACCGTCCAGCAAGCCGAGGCCGCCCACGAGCCTCTCTTCGCCACCGCCTACCTGCGCTCGCTCTGGGGCGACGACTACGCCCGCTTCCGCGGGTCCGACGCTGAGGCCTCGTTGCTCGAGCGCCTGCGCGCTTGGGCGGCCAAGCATCGGCAGAAGGAGACCGTGGCCGAAGGCAGCTTCGTCGACGTGTTCTTCAAGCAGATCTGGGGCTACCGCGCGAGCGGGCAGGGCAAGCCGGGCGAGGGCTACACGCTGCATCCACAGTACCCGGTCAGGTCGGCCGGCGAGCGAGGCGGCATGGGCAAGGCCGACCTCGCGCTCGGCTACTTCGGCCTCGACGATCGCGAGGCCGTGCCGCAGGTGCTCGGCGAGCTGAAGGACGACCGCTCGGGCCTCGACAAGGAGCAGAGCCGATCCAACCGCCGCTCACCGGTCGACCAGTGCTTCGACTACCTGCGCGAGGCGCGCTCGGGGCGCGTGTCGAAGCTCTTGCCGACCTGGGCCTTCGTCTCGGACATGAACGAGTTCCGGCTCTACATCTACGGCAACAAGGCGCAGTACCAGCGCTTCGTGCTCGAGCCCTCCGCGGGCGATCCCGCGATCCCGCTGCTCGCCGACACCGAGGAGGCCTCGTTCCAGCGCTTCGTCTTCTCGCGCGTCTTCCACACCGACTGGTTGCTCTCCACTGCGGGCAAGTCGCCGCTCGAGAAGCTGCTCGGCGAGCAGCTCACACGCGAGCGCGCCCTGGAGGCCGACTTCTACAAGGAGTTCCAGGCCTACCGCGAGCGCCTCTTCGCCGTGCTGCGCGACCACAACCCGCAGTTCGCCGAGCAGGGCCGGCTGCGCAAGCTCGTCGGCCTCACCCAGCGCCTGCTCGATCGCTTCATCTTCGTCCTCTACTGCGAGGACATGGGGCGGCAGCTCAGCTTCCCGCCCAACGTGCTGCGCGACGTGCTCATCGAGGTCGCCGCGAGCCGCTTCTACAACCCGAGCGGCACCCAGGCCTGGGACCAGCTCCGCGCGCTCTTCGTGGCGATGCGCGACGGCGGCCCCTTCGGCGCCGATCGCATCCACAAGTTCAACGGCGGCCTCTTCGCGGACGAGCCCGAGCTCGAGGGCCTGCGCGTGCCCAACGAGATCTTCTGCGCGCAGCACCAAGGCGAGAGCCCCGAGCGCCTGCTCGGCGCGCCGCTCACGCTGCTGTTCTTCGCGTCGAAGTACAACTTCGGCGCCGCCTCGGATGGCTCGGGCAAGACGCTCACGCTCACCGCGATGGGGCGCATTTTCGAGCAGAGCATCACCGACCTCGAGCTCATGGAAGCGCGCGCGGCCGGTCGCGAGTCGCTCACCGAGATCACCAAACGCAAACGCGACGGCGTCTACTACACGCCCGAGTGGGTCACGAAGTACATCGTCGAAGAGACAGTGGGCGAGCGCCTCGCCGAGATCCGCACCGAGCTCGGCTTCGATCGCCTCGGCCCCATCACCGACGCGCAGATCGCCGACAGCCGCAAAGACGCGAGGCGCGCGCCGGTGGTGAAGGAGTACGTGAAGGCGCTGCACGCCTACAGCGAGCGCCTCGACCTGCTCAAGGTCGTCGACCCTGCCTGTGGCTCGGGCGCCTTCCTCATCCAGGTCTTCCAGTACCTCTACGCGCAGCGCCAGTGGGTCGCCGCGGAGCTCGAGCGCGCCACCGGCACACGCAGCCTCTTCGACACCCACGAGGCCATGCGCGCGGTGCTCGCGCACAACCTCTACGGCGTCGACATCAACGCCGAGTCGGTCGAGATCACGCGCCTCGCGCTCTGGCTGCACACCGCCTTACCCGACCGCCCGCTCACCTCGCTCGACCGAAACATTCGCTGCGGCAACAGCCTCGTCGAGCCCGACTTCGCGACCCAGCTCGGCCTCGACCCCGCCTCGGTGTCGACCGATCGCCTCGAGCGCGTGAACCCCTTCGACTGGCGAGAGGCCTTCCCCGAGGTCTTCGAGCGCGCCGACGGCGGCTTCGACTGCGTGGTCGGCAACCCGCCCTACGTCAAGCTACAGAACTTTCGCCGCGTGCTCGAAGACGTCGCGCTCTACCTCGTCCAGGCCAAGAAGTCCGACGGCAGCGCACGCTACGAGAGCACCCAGACGGGCAACTTCGACCTCTACCTCCCGTTCATCGAGCGAGGCGTCGAGCTGCTCAGCCCGAAGGGCAAGCTCGGCTACATCGCGCCCAGCGTGTGGCTCGTGAACGAATATGGCGAGGGGCTGCGCCGCTTCGTCAAGAGCACCAGGTCACTCGACCGGTGGATCGACTTCAAGGCCTTTCAGGTCTTCGACGAAGCGATGACCTACACCGCGCTGCAGTTCTTCGCGGGCTCGGCGAGAGCCGAAGCGCGCTGCGTCTTCGCACCGCGCGGCGCCCAAGACCTGCGCGCCGCGCCCTGGGACAAGCCCCACGCGAGGGTCGACGTCGGCGTGCTCGACACGGCGGGCGCGTGGGAGTTGGTGGCGGACAACGAGGCCGGGCTGTGGAAGAAGCTCCAAAGCTCGTGCATGCGCCTCGATGAAGCCTGCGAGCAGATCGCGGTCGGTGTGCAGACCAGCGCCGACTCGATCTACCACCTCACCAAGCTAGGTCCCGGCAAGTACCTGCGCTGGCCCGGCGCAGGAGCGGACCCGGTCGAGGTGGCGCTCGAGGACGAGATCATGCGGCCGCTCGTGTCTGGCCCAGAGGCAAACCGGTACCAACGACCGACCACCGAGCTGTTCCTGCTGTTCCCATACCGAGTTGCGGGAGGCCGCGTCGAGCTCCTGCCCGCGGGCGAGCTTGCGTCCAAGCTGCCGCGGGCGTGGCGATACCTCTCCGGTTTCGAGCAGGAGCTTCGCAAGCGTGAGGGCGGCAAGTTCGACGACGACCAGTGGTACCGATTCGGGCGCAACCAGAACATCGACAAGCAGCATCTGCCGAAGCTTTGCGTCCCCCAGACCGTGCCGTCGCTTCGCGTCGCCAACGACTCTGAGGGCGCCGTGTGCATCAACAACGTCCGCGTGAACGGCATCCTCACCGATACCGCCGAGACCTCGTGGTTCCTGCTCGGCATCCTCAACGCGAAGCCTGCTGACTTCGTCTTCCGTCGCATCTCGAAGCCCAAGGCGGGTGGCTACTACGAGGCCAACAAGCAGTTCATCGCCCCTCTCCCGGTGCCGCGCGCCACGCCCGAGCAGAAGGCCGAGGTCGCGAAACGCGCCGAGCTGCTCCAAGACCTGCACACCCGTCGCCGTGATCTGCTCACGCGCCTCGACAAGCGCCTCGCGAGCTCGCAGTGCGAAGACGACGTTCGCGACGAGGTCTGGATCTGGGCCGACGTGAAGCCGGCCAAGACGCTCGCAGCCGAGGCACCTGCCGGCCTCGCCGGGCGCGAGAAGACCGCCTGGGCCAAGGCCGAGCGTGAGCGCCGCCTGCGCGCGCACCTCGACGGTCTCGACACCATGCTCCAAGCCGGCGCCAGGCTCTCGGTCGACTGCGCCTACGGCGAGCTGCGCCTGCTCGTCGACGGCGTGCCCGCGATCGACGGCCTCTTCATCAGCGACGCCGAAGCGCCCTTTCTCAGCGCCCAATGGCGCCACGCCGTGCGCGACACCAACGTCACCGAGGCCTTCGACGGCAAGAAGCTCCTGCGCAAGCTCCTCCAGCTCCGCCGCACCGACAACGCCGCCCTGCGCGAGCAGGTCATCCAGCTCGACACCGACATCGCCCAGCTCGATCGCGACATCGACGCCGCCGAGCGCGCGATGAACGATTACGTCTACGAGCTCTACGGCCTCAGCGAGGAGGAGATCCGGCTCGTCGAGGCGGGGTGAGCGGGGCCTGATCCGTTCCCGGGCGACGCGCCTCAGCGCTCGAGCGACCCGCGCCTCGACACGCTCATCGTCCCTTCAGCTTGCGCCGTACGCGGAGCAGCACCTTTCGAGCGGTGTCGTCGAGCGTCTTGGCGTCGACGCTCAGAATCCGGTCCCGAAGCACCTCGGGTGCGCGAGCGTTGTAGTTGACCGTGTCCGACTTCGCGCCCTTGCGCACCACGACCGCGCAGCGTTCGTCTTCGGGCAGCTTGAGCGCACGCGCGAGGATCGAGACGTCCGGTGCTGCCAGGTTGAGCGCACGAGCGATGTCGGACTGGCTCAACGTGAAGCCCATCCCGATCGGGTCGGCAACCACCACCGCGCTTGCGAGGTCTGGCGCTTCGGAGGCGTCTGCGACGCGGAGCATCGGCGGCACGTCGCCGCGACGCGACGGGGCAACGTGCTCGACCAGGATCTCCAAGGTTCGCTGTACACGCTCGAGCGCAGCCGCCTGCCGGTTCAGAGCACCGGCCAACTCGATGAAGCGATCGCGGTAGGCGTCGGAGAGCTCTCGCTGGATCTCGTTCAGCGCAGCCGTGGTCTCCGGCGACAGTCCGAGTCCCGCCACCCGATGCTCGGACAGCTCGGCGGGCTTAGCCATGGCTGCGGCGCTTCGCTGACGGAGCGGCCTCGTGCATCTTCCGGTCGGCCACGACCAGCTGTTCGACCGCCCGCGCAAGGCGCGCTCGTCGATCATCGTCGTCGGCGCTCAGCTCGCCGAGCAGTGCGCGCGCCACGCCCTCTGCTTGGGTCGAGATCGGGCGCTCGAGATAGGTCTGCGCCAGCACCGCGGTCGGCAGCGGCCCCGCCTTCTCCGCCATCTCGTCGAACGCGCTCTTCGTCTTCTTCCTGATCGAGGTGCTCATCTGCTCTTGCTTTCAGGCTCCGGAGCGCCGCCTCCGGGAAGGTAAACGCTAGCATCTCGCCATACGGAACGTTCCAGCCTTTGGGCGTTCGAGCCTCGCCTCCCGCAGTTTCGTAGAAGCTCCTTAACGCCGGAATACAGCGCAGGACGAGGCCCACGACGTCGAGCTCCAACGCTCGACAGGCGACGAGCGCGAGCACCAAGAAGCCCAGGCCGGTCCCACGGCGGTCCGGCCTGAGCTCGATGTGGTCGAGTCGGTAGAACTTTCCCTCGACCAGCGTGATCACCTCCTTCTCGGAGGTCCACAGCGCGATCGGCCCCTGGCCGTCCTCCATCAACACCCAGGCTTCGCGCGACCTGTGGATCTTCTTGGCCCAGGACCAACTGTGCATGTCGGACTCCGGACGAACCCAGACGTCGGCCTCGCGTCCGATATCGGTCGAGGCTTCCTCGACCCAGTAGAGCTGGTCACCGTAGGCGTAGCGCGATTCTCGCGGCATCTGGACGACCCTACGTGCGGACCGGTGCTCGGTTCATCCTTCGCTTTTCGCCAGTACTTCGTCGTCCTCGTCCCACGGCAGCGGGCTCAGGTCGTCGTCGGAAGGCTGGCGTAGCGTGAGCGCCTCTGCGGCCGCACCGTAGGCACCGGGTGCGCTCGAGCGGAGCAGCGACAGCGCACACGCGCGCGGGCTCTCGGTCGAGAGGGCCGGGTCGTGCGCGAGCGAGCCCATGAGCGACAACGCGAGCCCGTAGAGCACCACGCCGCCGTGGAAGCGTTCGACCAAACGCCGGTCTTGATCCGTGCGCGGGTCTCCGGGGCTGAGCGGGCCCACCAACGCCGCCTTGGTGCACGACCGCACGATCGTGCG
>CALKVW010000069.1 GCA_938004785.1 uncultured Polyangiaceae bacterium | reverse complement strand
GAGCCGGCTTCGCCTCGGCAGAGCCCGGCCCCTCGGGAGCCGGCTTCGCCTCGGCCGAGGCGCGCTGCACGCGCGTGCCTCCTCAGTCGATGGGGCGATCCTCGGCCTCCGAGATGCGCGAGAGCGCCGTCGAGAGCGCCTGCTTGGCCTGCTCGAGCGAGGCGCGATCCTCGCCCCACTTGGTGCGCGCCTTCTCGAGCCGGACGCGCTCGACCGAGAGCTCGCGCTCGCGCTCGGCGAGGCTCGCGGTGGCGGTCGCGTGCTCGGCCTGCAGCGCGGCGAGCTTCGCGCTGAGATCGCGCCCGGCCTCCTCGGCCTCCTCGAGCTTGTCGCGCGTCCTCAGGAGATCGGCGCTCCGGCGCTCGACGTCGCTCTTCAGCGCGTCGCGCTCCTGCACCGCCTCGTCGCGCTCCGCCGTCCGGATGCTGAGCGTCGTGTCGAGCTCGCGCGCCTGCGTCTCGACGTCGGCGAGGCGCGACTTCGTCGTCGAGAGCTCCGCTTCGAGCGCGGTCGACTTCGCGTCGAGCTCCTCGCCTCGCTGCGTGGCCGCGGCGAGCTTCGCGCGTGCGTCTGCGAGCTCGCCCTCGAGCTTGGTGAGATCGGCCTGGAGCGCGCGGTTGGCAGCGAGCGCCGTCGCCTCGCGCTCGCCGAGCTCCTGCTCGCGCGCGGCGAGGGTGGCTTCGGCGTTCGCCTTCGCGCTCGACATCGCCTCGGCGTGTGCAGCCTCGAGCTCACGCACCTTCGCCGAGAGCGCCTGCTCGCCCCGTGAGCGCTCGAGCGCGAGCGCTTCGGCCTTGTCGTCCTCGAGCTCTGCGATCTTCTTCGCCTGCGCGTCCTCGAGGCTCGCGATCGCGTCGGCCTTCTCACGTCGCGCCTCGCCCACCGCCTCGTCGCGCTGGCGCTCCGCGGCCGCGACGGCCTCCTCCTTCGCGCGCTCCGCGGCCGCCACCGCCTCGTCCTTCGCGCGCTCCGCGGCCGCGACGGCCTCATCCTTCGCTCGCTTCGCTTCGGCCACGCCCTCGTCGCGCGACTTGTTCGCTGCGGCGACGGCCTCGTCCTTCGCGCGCTCCGCCTCGGCCACCGCCTCGTCCTTCGCGCGTTGCGCGTCGGAGAGCGCGGCCTGGTGCGCCGAGGCCTCGGCCTCGAGCTGGGCCCGGAGCTCCGCGAGCTCGGTCTCCTTGGAGGCGTAGCCCGTCTGGAGCTTGTCGAGCTTCGACTTGAAGTCGTCGGCGCGTTTGTAGGCGAGCTCCTTGTCGGCGCGCAGCGACTCGGCGCTGCCCTCGAGGTCGGCCTTCGCGCGCTCGAGCTCGAGGATCTTGTCGACCTGATCGGCCTTCTCGCGGTCGAGCGAGAGGTTCTGATCGCGCAGCTCGACGAGCTCCTTGTCGCGTCGCGAGAGGTCTTGGCGGAGCCCGATGAGCTCCTTGTCCTTCTTGTTGAGCGCCTCGCGCAGGTCGAGGAACTCCTTGCTCGAGACGCCGCCGGCCTTGCCGCTCGAGGCGAGCTTCTGGCGCAGCTCCTCGACCTCCTTGCGGAAGATGTCGAGCTCACCCGAGTCGGACTCGAGCCTGTGGATCGTCGCGTGGGCGGAGGCGACCTCCTTGGACAGCTTCACGACCTCGTCGCGCGCGTGGTTCAGCTCGACGACCACCCGATCGTAGTCCTCGTCGCTGTGGCGGGCGGCGTGCGGAGGCGCGACGCTCGGCGGGCGCAAGGAGGGCGGGCGCATGGACGGCGGGCGCACGCTCGGCGGTCGCATCGACGGCGGGCGCGCGCTCGGTGGGTGCACGCTCGGCGGGTGCACGCTCGGCGGGTGGGGAGAGGCGGCGGGCGGCGCGGGGGCATCGTGCGCCGCCACGGGCTCGACGGGCTGCTCAGGCTCCGCGGGCGGTGCGTCGGTCACAGCCGACACCGGCACCTCGGCCGCTGGCGCGGCCGCCTCGACGAGGGGAGGCGCCTCGGAGGGCTCGTCGCCACCGAGCAGACGGTCGAAGGAACCCGTCGATCTCCGCCTCGGCCTTCGCGGTCGGCCCGCCTGCCGTAGGTGCGCCGGGCGGGAGCGTCATGGCAGCGTCGTCGTCGACCTGGAGGTCGAGCGGCGCGTGCGTGACCACAGGCTGAGGGACGGGCGGGGGCACCGAGCGCCCAGCCATCGGCGGAGGAGGCGGCGGCATGGAGCGCGGCGGAGGAGGAGGCGGGGGCGCCGTCACTTGGACGCCCTCGTCGTCGGCCTCGTCGAAGATCTCGATCGAGTCGTCGAGCGCGATCTCGCTCTCGGCGGACTCACCACCACCGAGGGGCACGAAGCGCCGGATGTGCTCGAGCAGCTCACCGAGCGCGATGGGCTTGTGCACGTAGTCTTCGGCGCGGGTGCGCAGCTTCTTGTGCTGCTCGAAGGTGTCGTCGCTCGACTCGCTCGACATGATGATGAGCGGGACGTCCTTGAGCGCCGGGTCCTTCTTGAGCTTGTTGCAGACGGAGAAGCCGTTCATGCGAGGCAGCTCGATCGACAAGAGGATGAGCCCGGGCGGCTCGGCCGAAGCTGCAGCGAGACCCGCGTTGCCGTCGTCGACCACCTGGACGGCGCAGCCGAGCCTGCTCAGCTCGGTGCGCAGCTCCCCGGCGAAGGCAGCATCACTCTCGAAGACGAGGACCTTGATCATGGTTTCCGGTGGGCTCTCGGCGCGTGGAACTGCGCGGGGTGGAGACGATATCGAGCGGGTCGGTTGGGGTCAAACCGCGCGCGCGCGGCCTCCCCCGGGTGCGCGGCTGCGCAGGCTCAGTCGGTGAAGCTGCCCTCGGGCTCGTCGCCGAAGCAGACGCCGAGCGCCTTCGCGCTGCGGACCAGGCCTCGATCGACCGGCACGGTCCGGGTCTTGCCAGCGGCCTCCTCGAGCGGCACGAGGCACACCTCGCCGTTGCGCATGGCCACCATGCCGTTCTTGCAGCCGCGCGCGAGCTCGCCGATCGCCGCGGCACCGAAGCGCGCCGCGAGCACGCGGTCCGCGCTCGACGGCCCGCCTCCGCGCTGCAGGTGGCCGAGCACGAGCGAGCGCGACTCCTTGCCGGTGAGGACCGACAGCTCCTTCGCGAGGTGCTCACCGAGCCCGCCGAGCACCACGGCGCGGCGGAACTCGTCGCCCTGATCCTTCACCGACAGCGTGCCACCTCGCGGCATCGCGCCCTCCGCGCAGACGACGATCGAGAAGTTCCGGCCTCGACGCTGGCGCTGCATCACCTTGGCCGCGACCTTGTCGACGCAGAAGGGGATCTCGGGGATGAGGATCGCGTCGGCCCCGCCGGCGATGCCTGCGTGCAGCGCGATCCAGCCGGCGTGTCGCCCCATGAGCTCGACGACCATGACGCGCTCGTGCGCCTCGGCGGTGGTGTGCAGGCGATCGAGCGCTTCGGTCGCGATCGAGACGGCCGTGTCGAAGCCGAAGGTGATGTCCGTGCCGGCGACGTCGTTGTCGATCGTCTTCGGCACACCGACGACCAGCGGCAGCCCGACGTCGACGAGCCGCTGGGCGATGGTGAGCGAGCCGTCACCGCCGATCGCGATGAGCGCGTCGAAGCCCTCCCGGCGGAAGCGCGCCACCAGCTCGGCGGAGCGGTCGGTGGGCACGGGGTGCGGCTCGCCGTCGACGATCGTCGGATAGTGGAAGGGGTCGCCGCGGTTGGCCGTACCGAGGATCGTGCCCCCGAGGTGGCCGATGCCGCGCACGGCCTCGCGATCGAGGCGGATGATGCCGTCGGGCTCGTACATGCCCCGGTAGCCGCTCTTGATGCCGTGGACCTCCCAGCCCTGCTCGATCGCCGCCAAGGTCGCGGCGCGGATGACGGCGTTCAGCCCGGGTGCGTCACCGCCGCCCGTGTTGATCGCGATCTTGCGGATCGATCCCATGGCCCGCGAGCATCGCCGACCCATGCGAGCCGGCGCAAGCTCCGTGTCCCGCACGAGCGCGCTCGGTCGACCGGAAGCCCGGCTCAGGGAGCCGAGGGAGCCTGCGGCGCGGGGCCTTCTCCGGGCTCGGGCTCTCCCGCCGGCTTGGGCGGGTGCGCGGGGTGGTGGTGCACCGCCCAGGCGGGCATGAGCGCGCTCGTGCCGCGCCAGAGCGCTCCTGCCACGAACAGCACCCCGAGCGCCGACAGGGCGAGCTGCCACTGGAGCAGCGGCGTCGCCACGGCGGGTGACCAACGCACGCCGAACCAGCTGGCGAGCGCGAAGCACGCCGCCGCGCTCACGAGCGCCCAGGCGAGCGACTCGAGCGCCTCCCGGCTGCGCCCGCGCACGATCGCGTGCCCCAGGGCCGCCGCCGCGGGCCCCGCGGCGAGCCCTGCGACCAGGATCGGCACCTCCGCGCCGCGCAGCACGGCCACGAGCGCCACGGGCACGGCGGCGACGACCGAGCGACCGCCGAGCATCGCCAGGCCGAGGGCCAGGAGCAGCGAAGCCCCGCGGCCGAAGGGCGCGTCCATGCGTGCGATATCGAGCGAGACGGCCATGCCGAGCGAGAAGATCACCGCGGGGAGCACCTGCGAGCCTCGCCGCAGGAGCGGCACGAGGCGGGACCTCGCGCCTTGCGCGTGCTCGTGGTCGTGCTCGTCCTCGTCGAGCTCGAGCGCCGCGCGGGAGCGGAAGCCACCGAGGGCCCAGCCGAGCGCCACGCCGGCGCCCCAGGCCGGGCCGAGCAGGAGCGCGCCGACCACGGCCCCCTCGACCGGAGATCTCCGGCTCGCGCCGCTCGCGCTGCGGGAGGAGATCTCGATGAGGTAGGCGACGACGACGCCGACGAAGAGCGGCACCGCGAGCAGGGACGCGTGGCGCCCGAGCGCCGCGCTCAGCTCACCGAGCACCGGCGCAGCGCCGTCGTGGCCGTGATCGGCAGCGGATGCCAGCACGGCGGCGACGCCCACCGCGACGAGCGAGACCTCGATCGCGCGCTCACCGAGCCCACGCACGGTGGTCTCGTCGAGGCCGTGCACCACGACGTGCAGCAGCAGGCCACCGACGATCGCCGAGATGAGCGCGTGGTGCGGCCCGATCGCGGCGGCGAAAGTGGAGCCCGCGAGCACGACGCCGACCACCGAGGCGAGCGCGAGCAGGCCTGCGCGCACGAGCGCCGGCACGACGCCGCCGAGGCGCGCGAAGGCCGCCGCCATCACGGCGATGATCGGCACCGTGTGGGCCGCGACGGTGAGGAAGACCTCGAGGTGGAGGTGGTCGGCGTGGTCGGGCCCCGTGAAGGCCCCCATGCCGAAGCCGTCGCCGACCTGGTGCACGAGCAGACCGATGAAGCCGAGCTCGAGCCCCACGCGCCCGTCGCCCACGCCACCGAGCCTGCGCCCGAGATCGAGGCGCTCGAAGGCGGTGGGAAGCCCGAAGCCCAAGGCCGTCGCGAGCAGCGCCACCGGGCCGAGGCGGACGGCGGCCTCGGGGAGGAGCTGGAGGGCGACGATGGCGAAGGCTGCGCCGAGCGCCAGCGCGCGGAGGCGCCCGAGCGCGCGTTCGCCGCGGCCCCAGAGCCCCAGCACCGCGCCGAGCGCCACGGAGGCGACGGTGAGGAGACTGGCGATGAGCACGATGACTTCGAGTGCGCGCGGGGCGCGCGAGGCGCGCAGGCTACATCGCCGGGGCTCGGCCGACCAACGCGCTTGACGTGAGGTGACACTTCATCAATCATTGAAGTGTTGATTGGACACATCGACCCCGAGCCGGGCCCCGAAGCCCTCGAGAGCTGCTCCGGGCACGCGCACGCCCCGTCGCCGGCCCTACCGAGCGCCGCCGAGCTCGAGCGTGCCGCCGGCTACCTGCGCGCTGCAGCCGAGCCAGCGCGCCTCAGGGTCTTGGTGCAGCTCGCCTCGGGGGAGCGCTGCGTGTCCGAGCTCGCCGACAGCTCGGGCGAGGGCCTGTCGACGACCTCCCAGCGCTTGAAGCTCCTGCGCGCCGAGGGGCTCGTCGTGCGGCGGCGCGAGGGCAAGCACGTCTACTACGCCCTGAGCGACCACCACATCATCGACCTCGTGCTCGGCGTGATCGAGCACGCGCGCGAGCCACTCCGTTGACCCCGAAGGTCGACCCCGAAGGTTGACCTCGAAAGCCGCCCCGAACCACGCCCCACACCCTGGCCGCAGCAGAGCTCGGCCGAGCCCGAAGGAGAGCCATGAGCGACCACGAGACCCACGCGTCCCACGACCACACCCACGGGCCCGGCTGCGGCCACCGCGCCGTCCAGCACGACGGCCACGTCGACTACCTGCACGACGGGCACCTGCACCACCCTCACGACGGCCACGTCGACGAGCACACGCTCGCGGTCGACGCATCGCATCCGGGCACGTGCACGCCTACGCACGCCTGCGGAGCCCACGACGCAGCCCACAGCCACGGCGCGGACTGCGGTCACGAGGCCGTGCCCCACGGCGATCACGTGGACTACCTCGTCGCGGGCCACCTGCACCACCCGCACGACGGTCACTGCGACCACCACGGCGAGCTCGCGTCGGCTCCCTGAGCGCGGCGCCCTGGCGCGCACGCGCGCCCAGGGTCGACGAGACGAACGCGGCCGAGGCGCCTCAGGCGACTCGGCCGCTTCTCGTTTCCGTGTGCCAGCCACGAGGCTGGCTCGTCGCGGTTCAGCGCTTCATGTCGAGCGAGAGCTTGATGACGACGTCGTCGCGGATGAGGTCGTCCTTCTTGCCCTCGTAGGCGATGCCCCAGTCCTTGCGGTTGATGGCGAACTCGGCCTTGGCCGTGACCGCGCCGGCCTCGACCTTCACCGTCGCGGGGAAGCTCACGGGCTTCTCCACGCCGCGCATCTTGAGGTTGCCGCTGATGGTGTGCGTCGCGCCACCCTCGCCGCCGGCCTTGATCTCCGTCGAGGTGAAGGTCGCCGTGGGGAACTTGTCGATCGCGAAGAAGTCGTCGCTCTTCAGGTGGCCGTCGAGCTTCTCCGAGTCGGTCTTCACGCTCGCGATGTCGATCTCGATGAAGAACTTGCTCTGCTCGGGCTTGTCGGCGTCGAGCGCGAGCCAGCCGCCGACCTTCTGGAAGATGCCGTCGTGCTTGCCGGTGACCTTGGAGCCGGTGAACTCGACCTTGGTGTTGTCGGCCGAGACGTCGATCGCTCCGGCGGGCTTCGCCGAAGGCGCCGCCTCGACGACGGGCGCCGCGCTGGCTGCGCCGGTGGCTGCTGCGGTGGCGGCGGCCGTGGCCGTCGCAGCGGCGCTCTTGGCAGGCTGGGCGCTGCCGACGGTGGCCTTGGGCACACCCGCTGCCGGGTCCTCGCAGCCGACGAGGGGCAAGGCGAGGCCGAGGGCGAGGACGAGGGCGATGCTGGTACGCTCGACGAACATGGGTAGATCTCCTGAGAAGTCCTGGGAGCCCGACGGCTCCGGGTGGGAGTCCGCGCCGCAGTGGCGCGAGGCTCCGGGGCGAGCGCGCTCGGCGGCTCTCCCCACACGACGGACCATGGCTCCGGCGCGGCGTTCCGTAAAGGGCGCACCGGGGCACTCAGCGTTGCGCCACGGCAACGTGCTCGGGCGAGGGGCGCTCGCGTGAGCCAGCGCCCCTTCGAGCGCCCGCCCTACGCCTCCCTGCCCGAGCGCCCGCGCAGGCCGCACCCCTACTTCGAGCTGCCCGCCGAGAACCTCGCGCTCGACTCCTCGACCTTCGGGCGGATGAACGTGCACGTGCGACGCATGGGCCGGGGGCCGAAGCTCGTCTGCGTGCACGGGCTGATGACCTCGAGCTACTCCTTCCGCTACCTGTTCGAGCCGCTCTCGAAGCACTTCGAGGTGATCGCCTTCGACCTGCCCGGCGCGGGCCGCAGCGAAGCCCCGGACGCGCCCCACACACCCGAGGCGCTCGCGCGCTTCCTCGGCGAGGTGCTCGTGGCGCTCGACGCCGAGGGCGCGCGCATCATCGGCAACTCGATGGGCGGCTACCTCTCGATGCAGCTCGCGCTCGAGCGACCGGAGCTCGTGGGCCGCCTCGTGAACCTGCACTCACCCGGTGTACCCACGCCGCGCATGCACGCGCTCGAAGGCGCGACCGCGCTGCCGGGCGCACGCGCCCTGCTCTCTGCGCTCGTCGCGCGCGACCCCGAGCGCTGGGCCTTCGAGAACGTGCACTACTACGACGAGAGCCTCAAGTCGCTCGAGGAGGCGCGCGAGTACGCCGCGCCGCTCCACACCGACGCTGGTCGGCGGGCGTTCTTCCGTTACCTCTCGGAGGCGCTGTCGGCGCGCGCGATGCGAGGCTTCGTGGCGCGGCTCGAGCGCCTCGGAGGGCGCTTCCCGGTACCGCTCCAGCTCGTCTACGCAGAGCGGGACCCGATGGTGCCACCCGAGGTCGGCCGCGTGCTCGGGCGTCTCCTGCCCGAGAGCGAGCTCGTCTGGCTCGCGGAGGGCTCTCACTTCGCGCACGTCGACGCCACCGAGCGCTTCGTGGCCAGCGCGCTGCCGTTCTTGCTCGAGGGAGGCGCGCGCTGAGCTCGAGCTGACCAGGGTAGGCAGCTCGATGTCTGTCCGGACAAGCCGAACCCAGGGATTCGGCTTTCTACGACTCGTCGTTCGTCAGAAATCGAGAAATGCGGAGATGTCGGGGAAGAATTCTTTGTCTTCGGCTGCCGCGCGCCGCCCTCGGGGCCCTGTACCCAAGCGCTGTCTGGCATTTCTGGTCATGTCTTCAGCGCGCGAGCGGGCCGCGCACGACGAGGCGCCGCTCTCGGTCGCTCCAGGGAACCGCGACGAGCGCCGCCTCGACGCCGAAGGCCTGCGCCACGAGCTCGGGGCTCAGCACCTCGGCGGGCGGACCGGAGGCGAGCACCCTGCCCTCGGCGAGCAACACCGCGCGCGTGGCGAAGGCGAGCGCGAGGTTGGGCTCGTGCAGCACGGCGAGCACGCCGAGCCCGGTGGAGCAGAGGCCACGGTAGACCTCGAGCACGCGGTGCTGGTGCGCGGCGTCGAGGTGCGCGGCCGGCTCGTCGAGCAGCGCGTAGCGCGGGCGTGCGTCGAAGCCGAGCTGCGCGAGCGTGCGCGCGAGGTGCACGCGGCGGCGCTCGCCGCCCGACAGGGCGCGGATCGAGCGCTCGGCGAGCGCAGTGAGCTCGAGCTCGGCGAGCGCGCGATCGACGAGCTCCTGACCCGCCCGCCCGAGCTTCGCCTCGTGCGGCGCGCGCCCCATCGCGACGAGCTCGCGCACCGTGAAATCGAAGGGCACGAAGAGCTCCTGGGAGAGCGCCGCGCGCCTGCGCGCGAGCTCGGCGATGCCCAGCTCGGCGAGCGGCACGCCGTCGAGCGTGACCCTGCCCGCCCGAGGCCGGAGCTCGCCGGCGAGCGCGGCCAGGAGCGTCGACTTGCCGACGCCGTTCGGCCCGAGCACCGCCACGAGCTCGCCGGGCTCGACGCCGAGGTCGACCCCGTCGAGCACACGACGACCGGCTCGCTCGACGACGAGCGCGTGGGCCTCGATCATGCCGAAGGCTCCAGGCTCAAGGGTGGACCTCACGGCGGAGCAGCACGAGGAAGAAGGGCGCGCCGAGCAGCGCCGTGAGCACACCGAGCGGCAGCTCGAGCGGGCGCACCACGAGGCGCGCGGCGACGTCGGCGAGCACCACGAGCGTCGCGCCGAGCGCGGCGGACACGGGCAGCACCGCGGCGTGGCGAGGGCCGGTGAGCAGACGCGCGGCGTGGGGCACGACGAGCCCGACGAAGCCGATCGGCCCGGCGGCGGCGACCATGCCGCCCACGCCGAGCGCGAGCGCGACGACCACGCGGCGCTGCACGCGCGGCACGTCGACGCCGGCGTAGAGCGCCTCTCGCTCCCCGAGCGCGAGCCGGTCGAGCGAGGAGCCGAGCGTGCCGAGCAGCGCGAGCGCCACGACCGCGAAGGGCAGCGCGCCGAGCACGGTGCGCCAGGTCGCGTGGCCGAGCCCGCCGAGCAGCCAGAAGCTGAGGTTGCGCAGCTGCGCGTCGTCGGCGAAGTAGCCGAGCGCGCCGATGAGCGAGCCCGCGAAGGCGCTCACGGCGACGCCGGCGAGCAACATGGCGACGACCTGCGGACGCCCGCCGGGCGAGCCGAGGCGCGCGACGAAGGCCGTGGTGAGCAGCGAGCCGGCGAAAGCGCCGGCGGGCAGCAGCACCGAGCGCCAGGCCTCGGGCGCCTCGTGCCAGAACGCGCTGCCGACCACGATCGCGAGCGCGGCGCCGAGCGCGCCACCGGCCGAGACACCGACCAGCCCCGGATCGGCGAGCGGGTTGCGGAAGAGCCCCTGCGAGGCGGCACCGCCCGTGCCGAGCACGGCGCCGACGAGCACGGCGAGCAGCGCCCTGGGCAGGCGGATCGAGCCTACGACCGCGCGCTCGGTGTCGCTCGCGGCGGCCGGGTCGAGCAGCAGCTCGAGCAGCCTCGCGATGGGCAGGCTCGAGGGGCCCGACGCGATGGCCAGGACGAAGGCGAGCGCCAGCAGCGCGGCGAGCGCCCCGAGCACCACCGCGAGCGGAAGCCTGCGCGGCGCTTCGGCTCGTCGGTCGCTCACCGCGGGGGCTATGGCGGCGCGCTGCCCGCGCGACAAGCCTCCAGGCCGTAGAACGGCCGCGTGGGCCGGGCTCGCGCTCGGAGCTCGCTACTTGGGCACGGTGATCGGCGCGAAGCGCAGGCTGTCGCCGCGGCGCACCCGCGCGAGCAGCGTGCTGCCCGGCGCGGCGCCCTGGAGGATGCGTCCGAGCGAGTCGACGTCGCTCACGGGCTTGCCGCCGACCTCCAGCAGCACGTCGCCGGGGCGCAGCTCGCTGAGCGGGCTCGTGGGCGAGATGCCGTCGATGCGCACGCCACCGCCGCTCTCGTCGGAGACCTGGATGCCGAGTTTGTTGCTCGCCGCCGGCTGGCTCGGCGCGCGCCGGGGCTGGCTGCTCGCTGCGGGCGGCTCGTCGGCCAGCTTGTCGAGCGTCGCGCGCGCCGTCAGGCGCTTGCCGTCGCGCAGGTAGCTGATGTCGATCGTCGCGCCGGGCGCGTTGCGCGCGACGTTGCGGGGCAACTCCTCGGCGTGGGCGATCTCGGTCTGCCCGACGGCGACGATCACGTCGCCCGGCTTGAGCCCCGCGCGCGCCGCCGAGCCGCGGGGCTCGATCTGGGCGACGAGCGCGCCACGCGGCTTCTCGAGGCCGAGCGCCTTGGCGAGCTCGGGCGACATCGGCTGGAAGACGAGCCCGAGCTTGCCGCGCACGACGTGGCCGCGCTCACGCAGCTGAGGGAGCACGTCGCGCAGCGCGTCGATGGGGATCGCGAAGCCGATGTTGTTCGCGCCGGGGCGGATGGCGGTGTTGATGCCCACGACCTCGCCGCGCCAGTTGAAGAGCGGGCCGCCGCTGTTGCCCGGGTTGATCGACGCGTCGGTCTGGATGAAGTCGTCGTAGGGCCCGGCGCCGATGCTGCGCGCCTTCGCGCTCACGATGCCGAGCGTGACCGTGTGGCCGAGACCGAAGGGGTTGCCGACCGCGAGCACGTGCTCACCGACGCGCAAGCCCTCGCTCGAGCCGAGCGGCGCCGCGGGCAGATCGCGCGCGTCGTCGAGCAGGAGCAGCGCGAGGTCGAGCTTGGGATCACGCCCGACGACCTTGGCGGAGAGCTGTCGGTCGTCGGCGAGGCGCACGCTGACCTCGTCGGCGTCGCGCACGACGTGCTCGTTGGTGACGACGTAGCCCGCGCCGTCGATGATGAAGCCCGTGCCCGCGCCGCTGCGCTCACCGCCGCGCGGCGAGGGCCCCTCGGGGCCGGAGAAGAAGTCGAAGGGGCTCGCGCCTCGCAGGCCGGCCCGCTGCGTCGTGAGGATGTTCACCACGGTGGGCTTCACGCGCTCGGCGAGCTCGGCCACGTCGAAGGTGGCGGGCACGGGCGTGGGCCCGGAGGGCGACGCGAGCCTGAGCGGCGGAGGCGCAGGAGCGTCGACGGCGCGGTCGCCGAGCGAGGCCGTGCCTTCGCCGGCCTGCGCGAGCTGCTCGCTCTGCGCTGGAGCGCCTCGCTCGGAGGCTCCGACCGAAGAGGGCGACGGCGAGGAGCCGCAGCCGGTGGACAAGGCGAGCAGGACTGCGATGGGCGCGGTGCGGAGGAGCTGCATGGCGGTCTCGGGGGTGCGCAACCAGCATGTGCGGCCTCCCATTCCGAGCGTAGCTCCGTCGGGCGGAGGTGGTAGCGTCGCGCGCCATGAGCTCCTCCTCCCCTCTCGACGGGCATCGCATCGGCTTCCTCGGCGGCGGCGCCATGGCGGGCGCCTTGATCCGCGGGCTGCTCAGCTCGAAGGCCGTCACCGCAGCGCAGGTGCGCGCGAGCGACGTGAAGGGAGCGCGCCTCGCCGAGCTCGAGAAGAGCTACGGCATCGCGACGACCGAGGACAACGCCGAGCTCGTGGCCTGGGCCGACGTCGTCGTCGTCTCGGTGAAGCCGCAGATCGTCGATCGTGTCCTGCCGGTGTTGCGTGACCACCTCGCCGAGGGCGCGCTCGTCGTGTCGATCGCCGCCGGCGTGCCGATCGAGGTCTTCGAGGCCGCGCTGCCCACGGGCGCGCGCGTGGTGCGCAGCATGCCGAACACCGCGGCGATCGCGCTCGCGGGCGCCACGGCGATCGCCGCGGGCACGCACGCTTCCGCGGAGGACATGGCCCGCGCGCGCGCGCTCTTCGAGGCCGTCGGGCGCTGCGCCGAGCTCGACGAGTCGCTGCTCGACGCCGTGACCGGGCTCTCTGGCAGCGGGCCGGCCTACGTGATGCTCATGATCGAGGCGCTCGCCGACGGCGGTGTGAAGGTCGGCCTCGGGCGCGACGTGGCGCTCATGCTGGCCGCACAGACGGTCTACGGCGCGGCCAAGCTGCAGCTCGAGAGCGGCGAGCACCCCGGCCGCCTGAAGGACATGGTGACGAGCCCGGGCGGCACGGCGATCGCCGGCCTGCACACGCTCGAATCGGGTGGCCTCAGGCGCACGCTCATCGACGCGGTCGAGGCCGCGTCGAAGCGCTCGGCCGAGCTCGGCGAGCAGATGCTCGCGAAGCGCAGGGGCTGAGGTGCGGCAGGCGAGCGCGCCCGACGCTCGGCGATCGCTGGCGCACGAACACGAAGAGCCCCGCTTGCGCGGAGCCCTTCGCGGTCGCAGCCGCCCATAAGCCGAGTTCTGTTCCGCTCTCCGGTTGCCCTCGGAGCGGCGGCGGTCATTCATCTACGGCGCACGTTGCCGTACGCCTTGAGCAGCCTACCCGGAGGCATCGGACGGGCAGCCCGACGGTGGACGAGGTCGCCCTCGTTCACCACACCTCCCTATGCGGCCTTGCTCCAGGTGGGGTTTGCCGTGCCACGCTCGTCACCGAGCGCGCGGTGGGCTCTTACCCCGCCGTTTCACCCTTACCGGCGTGCCGAAGCGGCCGGCGGTCTGTTCTCTGTGGCACTGTCCTCGAGGTCACCCTCACCGGGCGTTACCCGGCACCTCGCCCTGTGGAGCTCGGACTTTCCTCCCGCTTCGCGCTTGCGCGCTCGGCCGGCGATCGCCTGTTCGACTGCGACCACGAGGGGGTAACGCAGCGCGCCCCCCCTCGCAAGGCGTCTTGCGTGGGAGGGCGGAGAAGTCCGCGCGGGGCCGGGAGGCGCTCAGGCCGAGCGCCGACGCCGCCAGCCGCTCAGGCGGAGAACGACGAGCCGCAGCCGCAGGTGCTCTTCACGTTCGGGTTGCCGAACTTGAAGCCCGAGCCGTGCAGGGTCTCGACGTAGTCGATCTCGGTGCCCTCGAGGTACTGGTAGCTGAGCGGGTCGATGTAGAGCTTCACGCCCTTGTCCTCGAACTGCTCGTCCATGTCGGTGGGCTTGTCCTCGAAGTAGAGGTCGTAGGTGAAGCCCGCGCAGCCGCCGCCGATCACGCGCAGACGCAGGCCCTGGCCCAGCAGATCCTCTTCTTTGGCGATCTCGTTGACCTTTTCGGCAGCCTTGTCGGTGATGCTGATCATGTGACGCTCCGTAACGTAGTTGACGCGAGCTTAGTGCGCGGCGCGCCGCGGCGCCAGGGGCTAGCCGAGGCGAGGCGCGCCTCGCCGCCCGAGAGGGCCTGATGGCTCAGGGGGTCGCCGGGCTCATGAGGTTCTGGGGGTTCGAGGGCGTCACGTTCGCCCAGTCGTTGGCCGAGTCGTTGCTGTCCTGTCCGTTGCCCGCGGCGCCGCCGGGCTTGCGCTCGATCGACTGGTCGAGGTTGTTGCCGCAGGCGCTGATCGTCGCGGCCTTCTGGAAGGCGGTGCCTTCGCAGGTGTAGCCGACGCCGCTCGCGAAGGGGTTCGTCGCGCCGCAGTAGAAGCAGACCGCGTCGAGCACGGTCGTGCCTCGTCGAAGCACCACACTCGCCATGTCGGTGGTGCCGGCAGAGGCCGTCGCGTCCCCCGCCACGCTCCCGGAGTAGGCGCTGCCGACGACCAGGTAGTGCCTGCGTGCAGGGATGACGACCGTCTGGCTCGCGGGCACCTTCCACTTCTCCTGGTAGCTCCCGCCGGTGTCCGAACGAGCGATGATGTTGAAGTCGCCGTTCAGCGTGACGGGGAAGCCGAGCGGATTGTAGATCTCGAGGATCTCGTCGTTGCCGGCGCCCGGCCCGCGCGTGCGGATCTCGCTGAGCACGAGCTGGTACTCGCCGCAGGTCTGCGAGATGCAGCGCCCGCTCACGCAGTCGCCGCCCGAGGTGCAGTCGTCGCCGAGCGCGCAGGGGCCGCAGTTCGGGCCGCCGCAGTCGATGTCGGTCTCGCCCTGGTTCTTCACGCCGTCGCTGCACGAGGGCTGGCAGGTGCCGTTGCACGCGTTGCTCAGGCAGTCGCTGCCCACGCTGCAGTCGTCACCCAGATCGCACTTGGGGCAGGCGCTGCCACCGCAGTCGATGTCGGTCTCGAAGCCGTTCTTGACGTTGTCACCGCACTGCGCCGGCGCGCAGGAGAAGGTCTGGGTGCAGACGTTGCTCGTGCAATCGCCGCCGTCGACGCACTCGACGCACGCGGCTTCGGCGTTGCAGACCTTCGCGTTGGCGGCGCCAGTGCAGAGCGAGCCGACCGCGCGCGGCGTGTGGAGCGGCGAGCCCTGGGAGCAGCTGTCGGTCGTGCAGTCGTTGTCGTCGTCGGGCGCGTCGCTCGGGTCAGCGACGGTGTCGATTTGACCGTTGCCATCGCACACGATCTGCACGCAGTCGCCCGCGGTCTGTTGGCCGACCGGCGTGCCCTGGGCCACGGCGTCGATGCCGCAGACCTGGTTCACGCAGGTGCGCGTGCCGCACTCGTTGTCGTCGCCCGGGCACTCGCTCGGCGACTCGCAGCCGACGGGCGGCTCACCGCCTCCTCCGCCCTGCGAGGTCGTGCTGCCTCCGCCCTGACCCGAGCCGCCCGTGCCGAGCAGGCTCTCGTCGTAGACGTCGCAGGCGGCGGCGAGCGTGACGGCGAGCCCGGCGGCCAAGACGAGCGAGACGCTGCGAAGCAAGGGGCGATGCATGCTCCATCGTATAACCGAGCCCCTGGGGTGCCTCAAGGCGAGCCCCATCGAGCGAGCTCGCCCCTGCCGCTCGAGCGCCTCCGATCGAGACACGCCGGCCGAGCAAGCGCTCAGCCCGCGGGCTCGTAGCCGAGCGAGGGGCCGAGCCACCTCTCGGCCTCGCGCAGCGAGATGCCGAGCCGCTTCGCGTAGTCTTCCACCTGATCGCGGCCGATCTTGCCGACCATGAAGTAACGCGCCTCGGGGTGCGCGAAGTAGAGGCCGCTCACGCTCGCGGCGGGCATCATGGCGAAGCTCTCGGTGAGGTGCATGCCGATGCTCTCGGCGTCGAGCAGCGAGAAGAGCGTGCGCTTGGGCTGGTGGTCCGGGCAGGCGGGGTAGCCGAAGGCCGGGCGGATGCCGCGGTAGCTCTCGGCGACCAGATCGGCCTGGGTGAGCTCCTCGTGTTTACCGTAGCCCCAGGCGTGGCGCGCGCGTTCGTGCAGGCGCTCGGCCCAGGCCTCGGCGAGCCTGTCGGCGAGCGCCTTGGCGAGGATCGCGCTGTAGTCGTCGAGCTCCTTCTCGAACTTGGCGACGAGCGCGTCGAGGCCGATGCCGGCCGTCACCGCGAAGGCGCCGACGTAGTCGACCTTGCCCGAGCCCTTGGGCGCGACGAAGTCGGCGAGGCAGGCGTGCACCTCTCCCTCGGGCTTCGCGGCCTGCTGACGCAGCATCGGGAAGCGCGCGATCTCGCGCTCGAGGTCCTCGTTCTCGTAGAGCACGACGTCGTCGCCCTCGGCCTGCGCGGGCCAGAAGCCCCACACGCCGCGCGCCTCGAGCAGTTTGCCGTCGACGATGCGGGCGAGCAGCTCGCGGGCGTGCTCGTAGAGCTCGCGCGCGGCCTCGCCGTACTTCGGGCTCTCGAGGATCTCGGGGAATCGCCCCTTGAGCTCGTAGGCCGTGAAGAGGAAGGTCCAGTCGATGTAGGGCGCGATCGCCGAGAGCGGCTCGGCGAGCTCGACCCTCTTGCCGGTGAACTCGGGCACCGCGACCTCGGCGCCCGCGAAGCCGAGCTTCGCGCCGCGGCTCCTCGCGAGCGGCAGCGGCACGAGCTCGCGCTCGCGGCGGTTCGAATGCAGCGAGACGAGGCGAGCCTGCTCGGCGCGGTTGTCGCGGTCGAAGCCGTCGCGCTGCTCGCGGTCGATGAGGCTCGCGACGACGTTCACCGCGCGCGAGGCGTCGAGCACGTGCACGACCGAGCCCGAGTACTTCGGCGCGATCTTCACCGCCGTGTGCTGGCGGCTCGTGGTCGCGCCGCCGATGAGCAGGGGCAGCTTCATGCCCCTTCGCTCCATCTCGCTCGCGACGAAGCTCATCTCGTCGAGGCTCGGCGTGATGAGGCCCGAGAGGCCGAGCACGTCCGCGTTCTCGCGCTCCACGGCCTCGAGGATGCGATCGCAGGACACCATCACGCCGAGGTCGATGACCTGGTAGTCGTTGCAGCCGAGCACGACGCCGACGATGTTCTTGCCGATGTCGTGCACGTCGCCCTTCACGGTGGCGAGCACGACCTTGCCCTGCGCGCGCACCTCGCCCGTCGCCTGGCGCTCGGCCTCCATGAACGGGAGCAGGTGCGCGACGGCGCGCTTCATCGCGCGCGCGCTCTTCACGACCTGCGGGAGGAACATCTTGCCCTGGCCGAAGAGGTCGCCGACGACCCTCATGCCGGCCATGAGCGGGCCCTCGATGACCTGGATCGGGCGCGCGTAGTGGACGCGCGCCTCCTCGGTGTCGGCCTCGATGAAGTCGACCACGCCGTGCACGAGCGCGTACTCGAGACGTTTGTCGACCGGGGCCTCGCGCCACGACAGATCGAGCTCGCGCTTCTTGCCCGAGCCCTTCACGCGATCGGCGAGCTCGACGAGCCGCTCGGTGGCGTCGGGCCTGCGGTTGAAGATCACGTCTTCGACCCGCTCGCGCAGCTCGGGCTCGATGTCTTCGTAGACCACGAGCTGGCCCGCGTTGACGATGCCCATGTCCATGCCCGCGCGGATCGCGTGGTAGAGAAACGCCGAGTTCATCGCCTCGCGCACCACGTTGTTGCCGCGGAACGAGAAGCTCAGGTTGCTCACGCCGCCGGAGATCTTCACGCCGGGGCAGCGCTCCTTGATGAGCTTGGTCGCCTCGATGAAGCTCTTCGCGTAGTCGGCGTGCTCCTCGATGCCCGTGCCGATCGCGAGGATGTTCGGGTCGAAGACGATGTCGAGCGGGTCGAAGCCCGCCTCTTCGGTGAGCAGCTTGTAGGCGCGCTCGCAGATCTGCACGCGCCGCTCGGTGTCGACCGCCTGGCCCTCCTCGTCGAAGGCCATGACGATCACCGCAGCGCCGTAGCGCTGGATCGTGCGCGCCTTCTCGAGGAAGTCGGCTTCGCCCTCCTTGAGGCTGATCGAGTTCACGATCGCCTTGCCCTGCACGTTCTTGAGGCCCTCCTCGAGGATCTCCCACTTCGAGGAGTCGATCATGATCGGCAGGCGCGCGATCTCGGGCTCGGTCGCCACGATGCGCAGGAAGGTCGACATCGCCGCCTTCCCGTCGAGCATGCCCTCGTCCATGTTGACGTCGAGCACGTTGGCGCCGCCGCGCACCTGATCGAGCGCGACCTCGGTGGCGGTGTTGTAGTCGCCGGCCTTGACGAGCTCGGCGAAGCGCTTCGAGCCCGTGACGTTCGTGCGCTCGCCGATCATGACGAAGTTCGTCTCGGGGCGGAGCACGAGCGGCTCGAGGCCGGCGTAGGTCGTGAGCTTGCCGTGCTCGGGCACGAGGCGAGGCTTCGCGCCGCGCACGGCCTTGGCGATGGCTTCGATGTGGGCAGGCGTCGTGCCGCAGCAGCCGCCGACCAGGTTGAGCAGGCCCTCGCCGACGTACTCGCGGAGCAGGCTGCTCGTGATGTCGGGCGTCTCGTCGTAGCCCGTCGCCGAGAGTGGGTTGGGCAGGCCTGCGTTCGGGTAGCAGCTCACGAAGACGTCGGCGACGTTCGAGAGCTCCTTCACGTAGGGGCGCATGTCGGCCGCGCCGAGCGCGCAGTTGATGCCCACGGCGAGCGGGCGCGCGTGCGCGATCGAGGCCCAGAAGGCCTCGACGGTCTGCCCGCTCAAGGTGCGGCCGCTCTTGTCGACGATCGTGACGCTGATGACGATCGGGATGCGCTCGCCGCGCTCGGCGAAGACCTCGTCGATGGCGACGAGGCAGGCCTTGGCGTTGAGCGTGTCGGTGATGGTCTCGACGAGCAAGAGATCGCTGCCGCCGTCGACGAGGCCGCGCACCTGCTCGGCGTAGGCCGCGCGCATCGTGTCGAAGTCGATCGCGCGTTTGCTGGGGTCGCCCACGTCGGGCGAGAGGCTCAGCGTCTTGGGCGTGGGGCCGATCGCGCCGGCGACGAAGCGAGGCTGCGTGGGCGTCTTCGCCGTCCACAGATCGGCGGCCTCGCGCGCGAGGCGCGTCGCGGCGACGTTGAGCTCGTAGGCGAGCTCGGCCGTGCCGTAGTCGGCCTGCGCCACGCTCGTCGCGCCGAAGGTGTTCGTCTCGACGATGTCGCTGCCCGCGGCGAAGTAGGCCTCGTGCACGCCGCGCACGATGCTGGGCTGCGTGAGCACGAGCAGCTCGTTGTTGCCGCGCAGCTCGCCCGCGTGTTCGCGGAAGCGATCGCCGCGGAAGGCGGCCTCGTCGAGCTTGTGCTGCTGGAGCATCGTGCCCATCGCTCCGTCGAGCACGACCACCCGCTCACGGAGCAGGGACTCGAGGCGATCTCGTCCGCGTTCTTTCATGGATCGGGGCGACCCTCCCATGGGTCCCGAGTCCGGTCAAACGCGCCACGCGGTCGGGCGGAGCGCCGGCCGCGGAGCCCTCGCGCAGAGGGGCGCGGCTTCGTGTACGATCGTCGCCCCATGAAGCTACTGCTCGTCGCCGTCGACAACTCCCCGCGCGCCTCGCACGTACTCGCCACCGCGATCGACCTGGCGAAGCGCTGCGGCGCCAAGATCCGCCTGCTCCGCGCGGTGGGCATCCCGCCCGAGGTGCCGATGGACGTGCTCGGCCTCTCGCCCGACGACTTCCTCCAGGCCCTGGTCGACAACGCGAACCACGACCTGAAGAAGCTCATCAAGGACGTGCCGCCCGAGCTCTTCGAGGGCACCGAGGCGCGCGTGGGCACGCCGTGGAGCGCGATCTGCCAGGCTGCGCACGACGACAAGGCCGACATGATCGTCATCGGTTCGCACGGCTACGCCGGCCTCGACAAGCTGCTCGGCACGACGGCGGCGAAGGTGGCGAACCACGCCGACTGCTCGGTGCTCGTCGTGCGTCCCGAGCGCAGCTAGCCCTCCGGGGGCGCGGCGCGAACGCGGTCGCGCTCCCGAGCCTGACCCAGCTGCACCGAGCCCGACCTGTCTCCGCCGAGCAGCCCACGAGAGCGCCGCATGTCACCGAGCCTACGCTTCGCCTCCTGCATCGGCGCTTCCGCGCTGGCGCTCGCGCTCTTCGCGCCGGCCTGCGACGACCGCAGCACCCCGAGCGAGGGAGGTGGCGGGCCGGGCGGGGGCTCGCTCGCCGTGCCCGCCGGCTGCAACCCGATCGCGAGCGAGGGCGACTGCCTGCTGCCCTACCCCTCCGACTTCTTCCGCCAGGCCGAGGGCGCGGGCTTCGCAGTTCGCTACCCCGAGGCGACCTGGATAGGCTTCGAGGGCGAGGGCATCGACGTCGCCGCGCGCCATCCGCAAGACGGCTTCAGCGTGGGCACGCCGATCCTCGCGCTCCTTCCGGGCGGCGTCGACCCAGCGAACCTCGTCTTCTACACCGACGACGTCGCCGACTCGACGGGGCCCCAGAGCCCGACGATCGTGCTCGATCCCGAGACGGGCGAGCGCATCGAGCACTTCGCGGAGGTCGACCCGAACACCGACGATCTCACCCGCAAGGCCCTCATCGTGCGTCCGCTCGAGCGCCTCGAAGCAGGCAAGCGCTACGTGGTCGCGCTGCGGGGGCTGAGAGCGCCCTCGGGTGAGCTCGCTCCCCCGCCGCCACGCTTTCTGGATCTGCGCGACGCGCGAGGCAGCGCCGATCCCGCGATCGCCGCGCTCAGCGCGCGCTATGAAGCGGAGGTCTTCGCGCCGCTCGAGGCCGCCGGGGTCGCGCGCTCGGAGCTGCAGCTCGCGTGGGACTTCACCACGCGCAGCGACCAGAGCGCGATCGGCGACATGCTCGCGATGCGCGAGGATCTGCTCGCGAAGCTCGAGGTCTCGGCGCCGGAGGTGACGATCGAGAGCGTCGACGAGAACCCGACGGACCACACCGCGCGGAAGATCGAGGCGGTGATGCGTGTGCCGCTCTACGTCGACTCCGCCGAGCCCGGCGCCGCGCTGAACCGCGAGGCAGGCCGGGTCGTCGCGAAGGGCGAGGTCGACGTGCCCTTCACGGTGTGGGTGCCGCGGAGCGTCGCCGAGCGCGGCCCCGACGACGAGCCCGCGCGCCTGCTCCAGTACGGGCACGGCTTCTTCGGCGAGCGCTACGAGGTCGACGGCTCCGCGGCGCAGCTCGCGAACGAGCGGGGTTTCGTGGTCGTCGCGACCGAATGGTGGGGCATGTCGGCGAGCGATCGCGGCGTGCTCATCGGTGATCTGGTGGGCGACCCTGCCAATACGATGCGCTTCAGCGACCGTGTGCACCAGGGCATGGCGAACCAGCTCGCGCTCGCCGAGGTGGCGGCGCGGGTGCTGCCCGGGCTGCCCGAGCTCGAGGTGCAGGGCGAGAGCGCCTACGACCCGAGCGAGGTCTACTTCTACGGCATCAGCATGGGGCACATCCTCGGAGGCACCTACCTCGCGCTCTCGCCGCGCGTGAAGCGAGGCGTGCTCGAGGTCGGCGGCGCGAACTTCTCCATGATGATGTTCCGCGCGCAGCCCTTCGCCGCGTTCCTCGCGCTGCTGCAGCTCAACGACGTCGACCCGCTCGATCAGCAGAAGTTCGCGGCGCTCGCGCAGCACGGCTTCGATCGCATCGACCCCTTCAGCTACGCGCCCTACGTGCTCGAGGAGCGTCTGCCGGGTGCGCCCACCGAGCGGCGCGTGCTCATGCGCGTGGGCATCGGCGACGCCTCGGTGCCCAACCTGGGCACCTACATGCACGCGCGCGCGCTCGGCGTGCCGCTCTTGAGCGTGCCTGGTGAGGAGAGCGCGCCCACGCCGATCGGCCTTCCGCGCGTGAGCTCGCCCCACGACGGCTCGGGGCTCTCGGTCTACGACTTCGGCATCGAAGCGAGCACCGTGGCGACGCCGCCGACCGAGGGCAACGTCGTGCACGACGGCCTCAGGCGACTCGAGGCCGCGAAGGAGCAGATCGATCGTTTCCTGAGGCCGGGTGGCATGGTCGAGCACACCTGCGAGGGTCCGTGCGATCCGGAGTGAAGGCGCGCGCGCTGCGCACCACGAGGCTCGCCGAGCCGAGGCTGCTCGCGACGACGCTCGCGCTGGGCTCACTGGCGATGGGCTCGCTCGCGATGGGCTGTGTCGTCGAAGGCGAGGAGCCCGCGCGCAGCCCTCGCCCGGCTCAGCCGCTGCCTTCGCGCCTGCGTATGGCGGTCTGCGAGGCCGTCGTCGCCGCGGCGCAGAACGGCGTGCGACCGAGCTCGCTCGAGGTGGCGCTGCCGGTCGACGGCACCGAGGCGAGCGTCGCCCTGCGCTTCGAGGGCGCGCAGCTGCCCGAGGCCCGACACTGCGCCGACCTCATCCCCGCCGCGGCGATGCTGCCGGCGATCCCGCCGCCCGCGGCGCGAGCGTCCACGCCTCCGCAAGCGCCGACGACCGCGCAGCCGGGCCGCGCCGAGCCCGCGCCCTACATCCCGAGCTACCCGGCGCACCCGAGCACTCCGCTCGATACGCGCCGCTGAGGCGCGGATCGCATGGACGAGCCCCGCGGCGCCGGCTACGACGCTCGCGTGACCACGACCGAGCTCGGGCTCGGCGCGCCCTCGAGCCCACCGTGAACCCGCCCGCCATCGCCGCCGCCGATATCGCGCTCGAGCGCTCGAAGAAGGCCCGCCCGCCGGGCTGGGCGCCGCCCGGCCCTCGCCCGCGGGGCAGCGAGGGTCGCCCGGAGCTCAGCCCCGGGCCTGACGAAGAGCATTCGTTCCTCACGGGGGATTTCCGCATCTTCCAGCGCAAACGCGGCCACCGTTGGTCGCTCGACGACTTCATCACCGGCTTCGTCGCGCTCGAGGAGGCCGACGCGCAGGCCGGCACGGCTCGGGCCCTCGACCTCGGCTGCGGCATCGGCTCGGTGCTGATGATGGTCGCTTGGGGCCTGCCGAGCGTGCGCAGCGTCGGTGTGGAGGCGCAGGAGGTCTCGATCGCGATGGCCAGGCGCTCGCTCGCCTACAACGGCCTCGACGATCGCGTCGAGCTGCGCCACGGCGATCTGCGCGACGAGGCCGTGCTGCACGAGCGCGGCGCCTTCGATCTCGTCACCGGTACCCCGCCCTACATCCCGCATGGCCAGGGCCTGGTGAGCGACACGGTGCAGCGCGGCCCTTGCCGCTTCGAGACGCGCGGCGGCGTGGAGGACTACGCGCTCGCGGCCGCGCGCGTGCTCGCCCCGGGGGGCGTCTACGTGAGCTGCGCGGGCACGATGCCGGAGGGCAGGCTCCATCGCGCGGCGGGCCTCGCCGCATATCGCCGCGTGGAGGTGGTGCCCAAGATCGGCAAGCCGGTGCTCATGGTCGTGCACGCCGCCGTGCGCGAACACGAGCTCGCCTCACGCGGCGGCGCGCGCCCGATCGAGCAGTTCGTCGTGCGCGACGAAGACGGCGGGCTCACGCCCGACATGCACCGCGCCCGCGCTCGACTCGGCATGCCGCCGCTCGGGGAGCGCCGCTCGCCGACCACGGGCTGACCACGACGCTTCCGCGACGCGCACAGGCGCGCTACATGCCGCGGCCATGCGAGTCGTCACCTGGAACGTGAACTCGGTCTCTGCGCGCCTCGACTTCGTGCTCGATTTTCTCGAGGCTCGACAGCCCGACGTCGTCTGTCTGCAGGAGCTGAAGACCACCGACGACGACTTCCCTCGCCTGGCCTTCGCGCAGCTCGGCTACGCCTCGGCCGCGCACGGCCAGCAGCAGTGGAATGGCGTCGCGGTGCTGAGCCGCAAGGCGAGCGGTCCGGCGCCGGAGCTCGTGCAGGCAGGCCTCCCGGGCCAGGAGGCGATGGGGGCGCGCCTCGTCACCGTGCGGGTGCTGGGACTCGAGATCTCGAGCGTCTACGTGCCCAACGGAAAGTCGGTCGAGCACGCCGACTACGCGAAGAAGCTCGCGTGGCTCGACGCGCTCATTGCGCACCTTCGCGGTGCGATGAGCCAGGACCGACCGGTGATCGTCGCCGGCGACTTCAACATCGCGCCCACCGATCTCGACACCTGGGACCCGAAGGGCCACGCGGGGCACATCTTCCACACCGACGAGGAGCGCGCGCGCGTCGCCGCGCTCTACGAGCTCGGGCTCGTCGACCTCTACCGCAAGCTCCACCCCGAGGAGCAGGCCTTCACGTGGTGGGACTACCGGGGTGGCTCGTTCCACAAGAAGCAGGGGCTGCGCATCGACTGGTTGCTCGGCAATGCGAGCGCGGCCGAGCGCTGCACCGAGGTCTCGGTCGACCGCGACTTCCGCAAGAAGCGCGAGGAGCGCACGCCGAGCGACCACGCCCCCGTGGTGGCCGAGCTCGACTGAACGCGCGCCCTCGCTTCAGCCCGGCTGGGCGTCGGGATCGGCGCAGGCGAGCACGCACTCGCGGAGCTCGTTCGTCTCGCCCTTCGAGAGCACACCCACGATCGCTTCGCAGCTCGCGCCCAGCACGCACGCGGCCTCGCAGATCGCGCGTTCGCCGCAGTCGGCGCCGGCGCCCGTGAGCGCCGCGTTGTCGACGCCACAGTCCTCGATGCGGTCCTCGGCCCGATCGCAGTCGGTCTCACCGCAGGCGAGGGCGAGCGCCGCGAGCGCGAGCGAGCAGCAGGCGAGCCGGGGAGCGAACACGCGCCCGGAGCCTACCACGCACGCGCGGAGAACGACGGAGCCCCCCTTTCCGCGCACACGCCGAGGCGCTAAGTGCCTCGGCGTGACATCGCCTCGGCAGCTCGGCGCTGCGCTCGTCGCGTCCGCGTGCTTCGTGTCCGCGCCTGCGCTCGCGGGCAGCTTCGACGCAGCGGGGTACTTCAGCTTCGCGCACGACGCGGTCTACACGCAGGACTTCGAGGACGACCTGCCTCGCCCCGAGGGGGAGGGCTCGCTCACCGTGGTCGACGAGGGTGCCCTGCTCGGACAGCGCGTGCTCTCGCTCGGTGCCTTCGAGGGCGTCGACCTGCCCGTCGAGCTCCCCGCGGGCGCGAGCGCCTACCGCGTGCGCGCTTGGGTCCGCGGCGACCTCATCGGCACGCTCGAGATCCGCTACGCCGACAACCCCCACCCAGGCGTCGACGAGATCACCGCGCTGTTTCCCACCGGCCGCATGACGAGCGACGGCTGGGTCGAGGTGGGCAACGACGCGGTGCCCATCGACGGCTCCCGCCAGCCGAGCGTCACCGTGGGCTTCTTCGCCCCCTCGGGCGGCGCGGTCGATGCCCTCGAGCTGCGCATCGAGCGCGCTCTCGGGCCCGACGAGCGCTCCGGAGCGGCCTGCTCGGGGCCGATCGATCCGGTCGCCTGTGGCCCCTCGCAGGTCTGCCAGTTCGGCCAGTGCCGCCACGTGCGCGGCTGGGTGCCGCCGATCCCGGCGAACCGCGACGACGTCGCGGCCTACCTCGCCGCGCGCGTCGAGCTCTTGTTCGGGCCCTTCCTCGAGCGACAGATCGATCTGCCGCACGCGCGCGTCGCGCTCGCGCGCATGGCGACCGCCGGCGACAAGTGGAGCTACTGGAACGCCTTCACGCTCGCGGTGCGCCTCTTGCGCGACGGCCACACCGGCACGAGCTCGCTCGCCGACTTCGTGCTCGAGAACGAGAAGCCTCTCGGACTCTGCTTCATCGAAGGCGAGGCCGACCTCTCCTGGGCCCAGGCGCCCGCCGACGACACCTTCCTCGACGTGCTCGTCTCGCACACCGGCAAAGACCGCAACCTCGGCCTGAAGCGCGGCGACAGGTTGGTGCGCGTCGACGGCAAGCACCCCATCGACTGGGCGCGCGGCCTCGTCGAGCACCACTGGTCGCTCGGCACGACCTCGGACCGTGATACGCACGCCGAGCTCGCCGAGCAGATGCGCTCACTCGTCGCACGCTACGCGCGCAGCATCGAGGTCGTTCGCTGCGATCCCGCGAGCTCGGTGTGCTCCGCGCCCGAGCTCGTCGACCTCGCCGCCCTGCCCTCGATCGGCCCCGAGGATCCCTTCGAGCGCATCCAATGCGACAACCGCCCGCTGCGCCACCTCGCCGACTCGCCCGCCGATCACATCCCCGCGGGTGGATCGAAGGTCTACTTCGGGCAGCTGCTCGAGTCGGACGCGGACGAGCGCATCTGGGGCGCCGAGTGGGATTCGCTCTACACGAGCGGCAACGACGGCGTCGCGCCCGGGCTCAACGCCGCGGTCGCAGCCTTCGAAGCCGAGGCCCGCGGCGTGGTGCTCGACCACCGCACCGGCAATGGCGGCACGATCCTCGGTCCCGACATCCTCTGGCGCTTCGCCGTGCCGCGCAGGCCCGTGAGCGCCTACTTCGATCGCCAGCGCGCCGAGGACGAGATGCCCTCGGTCTTCGAAGGTTACCAGGCCTTCCAGGTGGGCCTCAGCCGAGGCATGGCCGACTTCGCCGGCTCGACCACGCCGACCTCGATGCCGGTCGCGTTGCTCATCACCCGCGACGTATCGGCGAGCGATTGGCTCCCGCTCGGGCTCAAGGGCGCCTCCCCGAACGTGCGCATCTTCGGCCCCTTCGAGACCAATGGCGCGTTCTCGACGCGCTACTACTTCGGCTACTGGCTCGGCATCACCTACTCGATGGCCACCGGAGACACCTTCGACCCGGGAGGCCGCACGCTCAATGGTCGGGGCGTCGAGCCCGACGTCGTGGTGAGGCCCAGGCAGTCGGATCTGCTCGTCGGGCGCGACAGCGTCTTCGAGGCCGCGCTCGCCTGGATCCGTGAGGAGCTCGCCCAGCCATGAACAGCCCGCCTCCTGCGCTCGGCGCCCTCCGTCTCGTGCTGCTCGCCCTCGCCGCGCTCGCGCCCGCCTGCGCGCCCGACGAGCGCCTCTCCCCGCTCGAGCCGCCGCCCGGCGCCGAGCCGCCGCCCGACGCCGAGCCGCCGCCTCCGCCCACCCGCGTGAAGCGCACGCTCGTCGAGCGCAGCCCCTATGGCAACGTCGCCGAACGCGAGAACCTGCTCTGGGACGGCGACTTCGAGTGGGCGAGCCCCTTCGCCGACCAATACGGCTGGTTCGAGCCGCCCGCCAACCCGACGGTCAGCGACGTCGTCGTGGGCGCGGCCTGCAGGAGCGGCGTGAAATGCGCGCGCCTCGCGAAGAACCGCAGCCTCGTGGCGATCGGGGTGGGCGCGGCCGACGTCGATCTGCGCGCGAGCGTGTGGGTGCGCTTCGAGACCGACGCGGCCCTGCCGGTGCCGGCCTGCGCGGAGCTCAGCGCCTTCCTCTTCTCCACGGGCGAGCTCTACGAGCCCGACCCGGAGCTCGACCTGAGCCCGACGAGCGACACGCCCGACGAAGCCGGCTGGTGTCAGCTCACGGTGATGTCGCCGCCCCGCCGCAACAAGGTGTACCTGCTGGTGCGCAACCGCAGCAGCGTGCCCGTCCTGGTCGACGACGCCGTCGTCGCTCGCTCGGACGGCAGCGTGCAGTTCTCCGCGCCGAGCCGCGGGCCGAGCGCGCTCGACCCCGCGGCTCGCGTCTACCTCGACGAAGCCAAGCGCGCGGCGATCGAGCTCGCGCGCCCCGTCGAGGGCCGCCCGAACCCGGCGCGCGAGGCCTTCGAGAAGCGCAAGCGAGGAGCCCTGCGATGAGCCGATCGACCCTGGGCCGCTGGATCCCAGCCGTGGGCGTGGCGACGCTCGCGCTCGCGGGCTCGCCCGCTGCGGCGTGGGCAGGTGCCTTCGACGAGCGCGGCGTCTTCCGCGTGAGCGCCGACGCGGCGGCCTTCGAGGCCTTCGTGGCGCCGACCTACTTCGTGCCCGACGACGCGGAGGAGAGCTGCACGCTCAAGACCTTCCACGAGATCATCGACGACGGCACGGCGCTCGAGGGCGCCACCTACGCGCGCGTCGACGCGCCGAGCGCCTGCCAGGTGCGCTTCGTCGTGGAGCTGCCGCCCGTGCAGGCCTCGTACCGGGCCACGCTCTGGATGCGCCACGGCTCCGCGGGCGCACGTGTGCTCGTGAGCTACCCCGCCGAGTCGGGCATCCCGCTCCAGCCCGCGCGCATGGCCCCCACCGGGCGCGCGACGAGCGACGGCTGGATCGAGCTCGCCACCAACGAGTTCCCGGTCGACGGCACGCTCTCCCCGACGGTGTACCTGCGCTTCGCCGACTTCGCCGACGCAGACGGCGTCGACCTCGACGCCTTCGAGCTCGTGCCCGCCGGCGAATTCGTCGCCGGGGAGGCCTGCGAGGGCGTGCGCGATCCCGTCTGTGGCCCCGAGCGCACCTGCATCTCGGGCCAGTGCGTGCTCGGCAGGCTGTCGGTGCCACCTCTGCCAGAGCCTCCGCTCAAGCAGGCGATGGCGGCCGCGCTGGCCGGGCGCATCGAGGTCTTCTATGGCGGCCGCAAGACCCGTCTCGAGGACCTGCCCGTCGCGAGGCTCTCGCTCGCGCGCATGCGCAGCGCACAGAGCGCCTGGGCCTACTGGAGCGACTTCGGCCGCGCGGTGCGCGAGCTGCACGATTGGCACACGAGCGCCTCGGCGCCGGTCGGCGAGAGCCTGGCCGTCACCACGGCGCGGCTCAATGCCTGCTTCGTCGAGGGCGACGCCGATCGTTCGCGCGGCACGTGGCCGAGCCACCCCGCCTACCGCGACATCCTCGTCTCGCACGTGGGCAATGGCTCGGCCGGCCTCGCGCCCGGGGATCGCCTCGTCGCGGTCGACGGCCTGCACCCGCTCGAGTGGGCGCGCGGCTTGGTCGACGTGCAATGGGGTTACCACGTCGCCACCGACGCCAGCTCCTTCGCCGATTTCGCCGAGGCGCTCGGCGGTCCGGCTTGGTCGGGCGGCGCGATGCTGCTGCGCTATGCGCGCGAGATCACCGTCGTGCGCTGCGACGCGGGCACCGGCACCTGCAGCGACGTCGCCGAGACGCTGCGCATCCGCGATCTGCCGGCCGTGCTCGGCGGCCCCGACGTCTACTGCGACAACCGCCCGCGCTACCACCTCGGCGACGAGTCGCCGAGCGAGGCCACGCACCAGGTCTTCTACGAAATCTTCGACGGCCCCGTGGCGAACACCACGCCCGAAGAGGCCATCTACGGCATGGTGTGGGACACGCTCTACGGCGGCGGCGATCCCAATGGCTACGTCAACGGCAAGATCCGCACGCTGAGCGCCTTCTGGAAGCAGAACGCGCGCGGCGTGATCCTCGACCACCGCGCGGGCAACGGCGGCACGCTCGACGCGCCGGAGTACATGACCCAGCTCGTGAGGCCGCCCTTCACGCTCGCGGCGGTGCGCATGCCGATCGAGATCGCCGGCTTCGAGGGGCCGAGCACACCCGCCGAGGGCGTCGCGCTCTTCGAGCAATCGAAGGCCTTCTCGCCCTACACCGTAGGCGCCGACGATCACGACCCCGAGCTGCCCGTCGCGCTCATCCTGCACCGCGACGGCTCGGCCTCCGATTACATGCCGCTCGGCATGAAGGGCGCGCCCAAGGTGAGGATCTTCGGTCCAGGGCCCACGGCGGGCGCCTTCTCGACCTTCGTGCAGTTCGCCTACTGGGGTGGGCTGCGCATGCAGCTCGCCTCGGGCGACACGATCACCTTCGACGGTCAGCCCTGGATCGGGCGAGGCGTGATGCCCGACCAGGTGGTGCAGCAACGACAGAGCGATCTCATGGTGGGCGTCGACACCCTGCACGAGGCGGCGCTCGCCTGGGTCAGGCAGGAGCTGAAGCAGCCATGAATCGCAGGGACCTCGGTTCGACTCGGCTCGCAGCCTTCGCGCTCGGCCTCTCGGCCGTCGCGGCGCCAGGCTGCGGCAGCGAAGAGCGCCTCTCCCCGGTCGATCGTCCGAGCAGCAGCAACTCGAGCGGCGGCGGCGGCGCCGAGCCCGAGCCCGAGCCGGCTGTGCGTCAGGTCTTCGTGCGCAATCCTATCGGGCTGCCCATCGACAACCTGCTCGCCGACGGCGATTTCGAGCTGAGCATCGTGCCGGAGGCCGAGGCTGGCGGCCAATACGGCTGGATCGCCCTGCGCGGCAATGGGGGCACGGCGCCGCTGCTCGCAGAGACGGGTGGGCTCTGCAGGAGCGGCCTGCGCTGCGGCCGGCTGCCGGCTGGGCGCATCCTCTTCGGCCGAGGCACGGCCGCGCCTCACGAGCTGCCTCACAAGGCGTCGATCTGGCTCAAGCCGGTGAGCTGGCAGCCTCGCCCCCCTGCCGAGCTCGCGGAGCCCTGTGAATCACTCGCCGACGTCTACGTGCTCGCCTGCGACTCCTTCTCGGTCGTCGGCGTGCTCAGGCCGGCCGCGCTGCCCTCCGCCGACGGCTGGTGCGAGCTGCGCGCCGAGCTCGCGGGCTCCACGCGCGCCCTGTGCATGTACGCCGAGATCGGGGAGCAGGAGCTGCTCCTCGACAACGCCACGCTGCTGGCGGCACCCGAGCTCGCGAGCGGGCCGCTGCCCGCGCCGATCACGCCTCCCACACCGACCACCGAGCGCATGAGGCTCGTGCGCGAGCAGATCCGTGCGCGCATGCCGCTCGGGAGCCCCAAGCCGCTCGTGACGGCGATGCCCCGTGGGCCCGAGGCCCGCGAGGGTGGCCTCCTCGACTGAGCGGCTGGCCGGCGCGCGGGCCGCGGAGGACGCGGGAGGGAGCGCCCGCGTCCTCCTGCGCAGCTCAGCGGCTCATCACGCCGTAGGCGATGAGCAAGAGCGCCGGGATGATCATCCACAGCGTGGGCAGGGTGCTCGACTCGTAGACGAGCTGTTCCTTGGGCTCGTTCGTCGGCTTCTCGGTCTCGCGGTTCTCTTCGTGTGCTTCGTTCATGGGAGTCGGGTTCCTGTGGGGCGACGACGCAGCCGCGCCGCCGCCTGGTGGGCGGGGAAAGCAGGCCGTGGCGACGGCGCGCAGCGACGCTGCGAGCGCTCGGAGCCCGAGCGCTGGCGCCTCGAAGCACCGCGGCTCGGCCTCGGCCTGCGTGTGGGCTCGGCGCGCAGAGGGGCGCGCCTCGGTGTCAGGCGGCGGAGGGCGGCGCCCTGGCGCGGGGCCGCTCGAGCGACGCGCAGCGCGGGGCTCGCAGGGCGCGCGCGCTCGCCGAGCCTCCGAGCTCACGGGAGGCGCGGTCGAGCAGGGTCGAGCTGGGGGGAGCGAGCGAGCTCGGGTCGAAGCCCGCCTTCTTGGTGTCGTCTGCGGAGCGAGGAGGTGCATCCGCTGCGTCGCGCGCGCCGCCGGGTGCGAGCTCGGCGGAGCGTGGCTCGAGCGCCGGCGGGGCGTCACGGTGCGAGGCCAGCGCGCGCGCGCGCGTCGGCGTGAGCGGATCGGCCTCGGCGACCGCGGCGCGCGTATCGAGCCCGTCGACGGCGGCGGCCGAGAACCGCGCGGGCGGCGCCGGAGAGGCCCCGCTCGCCGCGAGGCTCAGCGTCACGAGCAGCACGAGCCAGGCGTCCGCGAACGCGTGTCGTGCGCGCGCGAGCCACGCGAGTGCGGCGAGGTGTCGTGAGGCCAAGACCGAAGTGAGGCTTAGCACGGCCAGGGCCACCACTCGACCCGGCGCCCGGGCGTGCACGCACGAACTTGGCCGCTGCCGCGCCCCTCGGGCAGGGTCGGCCCGCCATGCGACCCTTCCCCACCTGCCTTTGGCCGCTCGGCGTCTGCGCGCTCGCGCTCGGCTGCTCGAGCACCCCCGAGCCCGTCGCCGCCGACCCCGACCCCCGGGCCGTCGAGCCCTCCTCCGACGCAGCCGCCGGCGAGGCGGGCGCCCCCGACGAGGCCGTCGACAAGTCGGAGCAGCCGGCCGCAGCCTCGCCGCTCGCGCCTAGCTCGCTCGCCAAACGCAGCGGCGACGCACCGAAGACCAGGATCGACGCCCACCCGCGCATCGGCGCGATCGGGCCGCACACGTGGATCTGGAAGAAGCCCGAGCGCAAGGGCCTCGCCATCGGCAAGATGCGCATCGGCACCAGCGTGCGGCTCCGCTCGCCGGATCCGGTGGACGGCCCCGGCTGCAAGGGCAAGTGGTACGCGATCGAGCCTCGCGGCTACGTCTGCGACGACGAGACCGCCACGCTCGATCTCGAGGACGCCTACTTCAAGGTGCTCGCGTTCAGCGCGCCCGAGCCCGGCGAGTGGCCCTACGGCTACGCGCACTCCAACGGCGCGCCGATGTACTCGCGCATCCCGACCCAGGCCGAGTGGACCGAGGCCGAGCGCGAGTACGGCCCGACGAACACCTGGAAGCCGCTCGGCGCCTGGGCCAAGGGCCACGAGGAGCTCATCGTCGACGAGCCCATCAAGCCCACCGACGAGGTCCCCTACTTCCTCCGGGGCGGCAAACGCAGCGCGCCCGGCGGCAACTACGACAACCGCGTGCTCGTGTGGAAGCGCATGCCCGCAGGCTCCATGCTCGCGTACTCGCGCGCCTTCGAGGCGAACGGTCGCGTGTGGCTCCTCACCCCCGACTCGATGGTCGTGCCGGCCGATCGCATGAGCGACATGAAGCGCTCGACCTTCCGCGGCGTGCACTTCGACGAGACCGACATGACGCTGCCCTTCGCGTGGAACCGCGCGAAGACGCCGCTGCCGCTCTACCGGCGTGAAGCCTCGGGCGCCTTCGTGGCCACCGAGCGCAGCGTCGCACCGAAGTCGCCCGTGGAGATCACGGACACGAAGATCGAGCGCGATGGTTGGATCTACTACGAGCTCGAGAAGGAGCCCGGCCTCTACATCGGCAAGACGCTCGACCCCAAGAAGCAGCTCGACGTCGACGTCACCGTGACGCGCCCGGCGACGAAGCTGCCGAGCAAGACCGGCCCGGGCGACAAGTGGATCGAGGTCCGCGTCGTGCCTGGCACGCTCACGGCCTACGAGGGCCTCAGGCCCGTGATGAGCACGCTCTTCTCGCCCGGCAAGGGCGGGCCGCCGCTGCCGGACTTCAAGTTCCCCGACGATCACTCCAAGTACGCGACCACCGCGCTCGGTCACTTCCCCATCGAGTGGAAGGAGCGCGTCGCCACGATGTCGAACGAGAAGGGCGAGCCCAAGGTGCTCTGGTTCACCGACGTGCCGCACCAGCAGTACCTCAAGGCCCCGCTCGCCATGCACGTGACCTACTGGCACGAGGACTTCGGCAAGCGGAAGAGCGCCGAGTGCGTGAACATCTCGCCTCTCGACGGGCTGTGGCTCTTCGGCTGGACCACCCCCGAGCTGCCCGAGGGTTGGAACGGCATCGGCGCGGGCCAGGGCAACGGCCTGTCGACGCCCATCGTCGTCTCGGCGAACTGAGCGGAGCGCACGATGAACGAGCGACCCTTCCGTGTGCTGGGCATCCAACAAATCGCGCTCGGTGGGCCCGACAAGAGCAAGCTCCGGCGGCTCTGGGTCGAGCTCTTCGGCCTCGAGCAGACGACGAGCTTCCGCAGCGAGCGCGAGAACGTCGACGAGGACGTGCTCGTCGTCGGTCGCGGTCCCTTCGCGGTCGAGCTCGATCTGATGCAGCCCATCGACCCCGACAAGAAGCCCAAGGTACACGAGCCCCCGCTCAACCACTTCGGCGTGTGGATCGACGACCTGCCCGCCGCCGTGACCTGGCTCACGCAGCAAGGCCTGCGCTTCGCGCCGGGCGGCATCCGCAAGGGCGCCTCGGGACACGACGTGTGCTTCGTGCACCCTCGCGGCGACGAAGCACACCCGCTCTGTGGCGAGGGCGTACTGCTCGAGCTGGTGCAGGCGCCCGCGGAGCTGGTGCGCGCCTTCGAGGCCTTCGCCGCGACCGCGACGTCCGGCTGAGGAGGTCTTCAGACGAGGCTGAGCTGCGCGGAGCCCGCGCCGAGCCGGGGCCTCTGCACCGCGACGCCGAGCTCGCGTTCGAAGAGCTCGCCGGCGAGCGCCGCCGTCTCGGGCGCGAGTACGTCGTCGGGCTGGTGCACGAAGAAGTAGGCGGCGCGCAGGCCTCGTCGGTGTAGCTCCGCGAGCCTGCGCGACCAGGCCTCGAGCCGCGTTCGGTCGCTCGGAGCGAGCGCGTCGCCCACGAAGCGCACGAAGAGCCAAGGCACGCTCAGCGTACCGTGGCAGGCGTCACGCCGACCGGCGACGTCGGTGACGACCAGCGACACGCGACGCTCGGTGAAGGCCGCGAGGGCCCCCGCCTCGACCTGTCGGTCGACGAACCACGAGGGGTGCCTCAGCTCGAGCGCCACGTGCACGCGGGGCGGCAGCCGCGCGAGCAGCGCGAGCACACGCTCGAGCTCGCTGCGCTCGACGTGCTCGGGCAGCTGCGCCAGCACGGGGCCGAGCGCGGGGCCGAAGCCCTCGAGCATCTGGCCGGTGCGGTCGAGCTCGCGCGGGTCGGGCGCGAGCGCGCGGGCGTGCGTCAGCGCGCGGGGCAGCTTGGCGCAGAAGCGGAAGCTCGCATCGACCGAGGCGCGCCACGAGGCGATGCGCTCGGCAGAAGGGACCGCGTAGAAGGTGGAGTTGAGCTCGATCGCGCCGAAGTGCTCGGCGTAGCGCGCGAGGAACTCGGCCGGCTTGGTGCCGCGCGCATAGAGCTTGCCGACCCAGTCGGGGCGCGACCACGCGGGCGCTCCGAGGCGAAGCACGAGACCCGCGGATGACGCAGCGGGTGGGCTCCACGCGAGCCGGGGCTCGGCCAGCGAGAAGTCGACCCCGGCGAGCGAGGGCACGCGCCCGAAGTGCATGTCGCCCAGACTGACCCACGAGCCCAGGCTCGTTCAAGGCGCCGAGCGTGCGATCGCTGCGCCGTGCGCGGAGCTCAGTCGGTGCAGGGCAGGTTCGACCACTGATCGTCGTCGTCGAACTCCTGGGCCACCGGGGCGACGCGGGGCTCGTCTTCGCGCGGCTCGAGCTTCGCCGTGGTGCCGCGGTTGGAGCTACGCGGCGAAGGGATGCGCTCGGAGGTGGCGAGGGGGGAAATCATGCTCATGACCCCACCCTCTCGCAACGACCATGCCCGGGCCCAATTCGCTGCTGCGCGCTGCGTTGCCGCAGTGCGCAGCTTCGTGCCGCCCGCGGAGTGTCGGTTCCTCGACGGTCGGTCACGACGCATCGCGCCACCTTCTCCCACCTGGACGCTCGGCTAGGTGCGTAAGACTTTACGCATGCGTAAGGCGGGTGGCAGTCGAAGGTTCAGGGCTTGCCGGCGCCGGTGAGCTCTTGCGAGACCAGCTCCTGGATCGCCGCCGTGAGGTCGTCCATCCAGGCCTTCTCGAGGCTGAGCTCGACCTTGAGGCGCGGGGCCGCGCCCGCCGTGCCGTCGAGCACCACGAAGACCGGTGCTGCGCCCTTGTGCGGGAGCTTCTCGACGAGCGCGGCGGCGCGCTTCAGGTCGGGGTCGTCGTCGTCGAGCTTGCTCAGCTGCTCGGCGATGCGCGCGTAGCTGACGAAGCCACCGCCCAGCGAAGCGGCGCGCAGGCGCGCGAGATCGGTGCGCGAGGCGATGGTCGCCTCGGCTTTGCCCTCGAGCGTAGCGCGCACGTGCGTCTCGAGCGCCTTGCCGTCGAGCGAGTATCCCCAGACGTAACGGCCGCCACCCTCCGGCACGACGAGCACGCGGAAGACGAGGTTGCCTCTGGCCTCCGGCCCCTTCGGGTGCTCGACGCGCTTCTCCCAGTCCTTGATCGGGTGCCCGAGCTCCCAGACATCCTTGGAGGTGAAAGCGATATCCAGATCGAGCGCCACCGCGCCGCGCGGCAGCCCGGCCGGGTTCTTCGTGAGCTTCAGCTTGGGTGCGCGATCGAGCTGCTTGCGCTGCTCGACGAGGTGCTTGCGCCACTCCGGGTCGGCGTTCTTGATCTCCTCGTCGGCCTTCTGCTTGATGAGCTTGAGCGAGCGCGCGTAGACGTCGGCGCCTCGCTCGAGGAAGCGCACCATCTCCTCGGGATCTCCCTCGGTCGACACGAGCGACCAAGGCAGCGCGGCGCGGGCGAGGTTCTTCGCTTCGACCACGACCTGGGCCGGGGTCGTCTTCTCGGGGTTCTGCTTGGGCGCGCCGCCAGGCAGGGCGGGCAAGGTGCCGGAGGCCGAGGCCCAGGTGCCTCGCATCGTCGGGATGGCGTCGAGCAGCCCGAGCATGGCCTGACGATCGGCCTCGGGGATCTGCGGCACGAAGCTGAGCCCCTGCGCGAGCGACTTGCGCGCGACGCGGCGGATGCCGACGAAGCGCGCCGGATCGCTCGAGCGACCCCACATGGCCGAGTCGGCCGCCTTGGGCATGCGCCAGTAGACGTCCGGCGGCGCCGAGCGCTGAGCGTTCGTCTCGGTCGAGATCCGCGTGAGCCACGAGGTCGACTGCCGGAAGGAGAGCTCGGCCCCGAGCACGAACTCGGAGCGCTCCGGAGAGAAGGCGAGCGACATGCTCAGCGCGTCGATGTCGTCGGCGAAGGCGAAGCTCTCTTGCAGCGCGATGCCTGGCGCCTCGAGCAGCTCGGGATCGACCACCGACAGCTCGTTCGCGAGCTCCGAGCGCAGCTCGGCGAGGCCCTCCTCGGATTTGGCACGCAGCTCGACGAGGTAGCGCTCGCGCAGTGGGCCCGGCTCGAAGCGCGCGTGCAGGTCGAGGGGCTGGGTCGGCTCGAGCGGCAGCGTGCGGCCCATCCAGGCGCCGAGCTCTCGCAGGCCCTGGGGCGAGTCGGAGCAGACGGCGCGCGCCGGGGAGCGGCCGCCCGTCGGCAGCAGGTCGCACTGCAGATCGTCGTCTTCGATGCGGTACTGGCCCCCCGCGGTGGCGCGGACGTCCGCCTCGAGCTGCTTGAAGAAGGCCAAGCCCGCGTCGACGCTCTTGAAGGGCACGCTCACCGCGTAGAAGAACTTGGGCTCCTCGTCGTCGAGCTTCGCGACCGGATCGAGCGCGACCGCGACGTCGATCGAGGCCTCGAGCTCGAGGTGCGCCATCATGCCCTCGGACTTCTGCTCCACCATCGAGCGCAGGCTGATCGGCAGCGCGAGCAGGCGGTCGACCGCCGCGAGCGTCGCCGCCGGGCGGTGGGCGCGCATGACCACGAGCAGGCTCTTGGGCGCGGCGACGGGGCCCGTGGGCATGGGCGCGTCCATCGCGACCTGGGCGGGCGCGCCCGTGCTCGGCGGCTTGGCCGGCGTGACGGGCGCGGCGGAGGAGCAGCCCGCCAGGATCGAAGCAAAGGCGAAAACACGGTAGAAGCGGCCGTCGAGCATCGCGCGAAGGTAGGGGATCGACGCGCGCGGTGGAAGCTCGGCGGCGAGCGCTCGGCCCGAGCGACGCGGGGCTGCGAGACACGAGGCTTGCGCGACGCCCGATCGCGGCCTAGGCCATCGGTATGGACGATCCTCGAGCGTCAGAGGCCGTGGTCGCGGCCCCGGGCGGGGCGCCATCGAAACGACCGAAGTCGTGCCGCTGTGGCCACGACAAGGAGCACCCGATGGTCTCGGCCACCGGGGAGTACACCTTCATGGGGTGGGTGCTCATCATGATCGGCATCTCCGCGAGCCCGATCGCGATCCGCTACGTCTGTCGGCGCTGTGAGGAGGTCGTCGGCCGCACGACCGACCCCTCGATCATCGCCCAGACGCAGCTCTGGGGTTGAGCCATGGGCGAGAAGCTCATCGAGCTGAACTTCGACGGCCTGGTCGGTCCCACGCACAACTTCGCAGGCCTCTCGCGCGGCAACGTGGCGAGCAGCCTCTCGGGCGGCGGCGTCTCGAGGCCGAAGGCCGCCGCGCTCGAGGGGCTCGCCAAGATGCGCGCCGTGAGGGCGCTCGGCGTCAGGCAGGCGGTGCTGCCTCCGCAGCCGCGGCCGGCGATGGGCTTCTTGCGCTCGCTCGGCTTCACGGGAAGCGACCCCGAGGTGCTCGAGGCCGCAGCGAAGAGGGCGCCGAGGCTCGTCGCGATCGCGTCGAGCGCCTCGTCGATGTGGGCCGCGAACGCCGCCACGGTCGCCCCCGCGACCGACACGCTCGACGGCCGCCTGCACGTGGTGCCGGCCAACCTCTCGCACATGCCCCACCGCTCGCTCGAGGCGGCCACGACGCACGCGGTCTTCGCGCGCATCTTCGCCGACGAGGCGCGCTTCGCCGTGCACGCTCCGCTGCCTTCGCACGAGGCCTTCGCCGACGAGGGCGCGGCGAACCACACGCGCCTCGAGCTCGACGGGCGCGTCGTCCACCTCTTCGCCTGGGGTCGCGGCGCCTTCGAGCGCGGCGCCGCCGCGCCCACGCGCTTTCCGGCCCGACAGACCCGCGAGGCCAGCGAGGCCGTCGCGCGCTTGCTGCAGCTGCCCGAGGCCTCGGTGCTCCACGTGCAGCAGCACCCCGAGGGCATCGACCGCGGGGCCTTCCACACCGACGTGCTGGGCGTCGGCAACGAGCGCATGCTCATGTTCCACGAGCTCGCCTTCGCCGACGAGGCCGGCGTGCTCGGAGCGCTGCGCGAGCGGCTGGGCCCGGGGCTGGTCGTGGAGCGGGCGAGCCAGGCGGAGCTGAGCGTCGAGGCGGCGGTGGCCTCGTACCCGTTCAACTCGCAGCTGCTCGGCCTGCCCGACGGCTCCATGGCGATCATCGCGCCCGTCGAGGCCCGCGAGGAGCCCTCCGCGCGCCGCTTCCTCGAGCGCGTGCTCCAGGCCGACAACCCGGTCACGCGCATCGAGTGGCTCGACGTGAGGCAGTCGATGAAGAACGGCGGCGGTCCGGCCTGCCTGCGCCAGCGTGTCCCGCTGCGCGAGGGCGATCTCTCGGCGCTGGGGGCGCGCGTGCTGTTCGACGAAGCGCTCGACCACGCGCTCGTGGCCTGGGTGGAGAAGCACTACCGCGAGGAGCTCCGGCCCTCGGATCTGGCCGATCCCGCGCTCTTGCGCGAGTCGTACACGGCGCTCGACGAGCTCACGGGCATCCTGGGCCTCGAGGGCGTCTACGACTTCCAGCGAGGCGCCTGAATGTGCGACCCTCCCACACCGTGAAGGCATCGATCGTCTCCTTCGTGCTGCTGCTGTCGGTCCTCGTCGGCTGTGGCGGGCAGCGTCATCACGATCACCCCTACGCCAAGGAGTTCGATCCGCGGAAGCACGAGTACGTGATCGGCGCCTCGGACAACCTGAACATCGTGGTCTGGCAGAACGGCGATCTGTCGACCCAGGCGCTCGTGCGGCCCGACGGCACCATCACGATGCCGCTCATCGGCGATCTGCAGGTCGCCGGGCGCACCCCCACGCAGGTGCGCGACGACATCACTCGTCGCATCTCGCAGTACGTGAAGGCCGAAGCCGCGATCGTCACCGTCGCGGTGACCGAGGTGAACAGCTACCGCTTCACCGTGACCGGCGCCGTGACCAACCCCGGCAACTTCTCCTCCAGCCACTACGTGACCGTGGCCGATGCCATCGCGATGGCCGGCGGCACGACGCGCTTCGCCGATCGACACAACATCGAGCTGTTGCGCGTCGACGAGAACGGCAAGACGCGTCGCATCCCGATCGACTTCGAGGACATCGAGACGCGCAAGCGCCCCGAGGCGAACCTCGTGCTCGTCGCCGGCGACACGATCCACGTGCCCTGACGATCCACGTGCCCTGACGATCCACGTGCTTGCCGAGCCGACCGTCGGAGGCGCACGGCGTTCGGGCCCGAGACCCACGGCGCCACGCGCGGTCGCGGCGCCTCACTCCACGGTGACGGTCTTCGCGAGGTTGCGCGGCTGATCGACGTCCGTGCCCTTGAAGTCGGCGACGAAGTACGCGAGCAGCTGGAGCGGGAGCGTCGTCACGAAGGGCGAGAGCAAGGCGTCGGTCTTCGGCACGTAGAGCGCGCCCTGCGCGATGCCGCCGATGTCGGCGTTGCCCTTCGTGGCGAGCGCCAGCACCCTGCCCTCACGCGCGCGCGCCTCCTGCACGTTGGAGGAGATCTTCTCGTAGGTCTTGTCGTCCGGCATCACGGCGATGACGGGCATGTCGGCGTCGATGAGCGCGATCGGTCCGTGTTTCATCTCGCCCGCCGCGTAGCCCTCGGCGTGGATGTAGGAGATCTCCTTGAGCTTGAGCGCGCCCTCCACCGCCACGGGGAAGCTCACGCCACGCCCGAGGAAGAGCGCGCTCTTCACCTGCGCGAGCGGCCTCGCCAGATCGCGCACGAGGTCGTCGAGGCCGAGCACCGCGCGCATGAGGAAGGGGATCTCGACGAGCCCCTGCAAGAGCTCGCGCGCGCGCTCCGCGTCGAGCGTGCCACGCCGACGACCGAGGTAGACCGCGAGCAGCACCATCGCGGCGAGCTGGGTCGTGAAGCACTTCGTCGACGCGACGCCGATCTCGGGGCCTGCGTGCGTGTAGAGCGCGCCGTGCGAGGCGCGGGGGATCGCGCTGTCGATGACGTTCGCCACGGCGAGGATGTGCGCGCCCTTCTCCTTGGCGACGCGCAGCGCCGAGAGCGTGTCGAGCGTCTCACCCGACTGCGAGACCGCGACGACCAGATCGCCCGGTCCGACGACCGGATCGCGCCCGACGAACTCGCTCGCGAGCTCGGTCACCGAGGGCAGGCGCGCGACCGACTCGATCAGGTGACGACCGTAGAGGGTGGCGTGGTGGCTCGTGCCGCAGGCGATGAAGTAGACGCGCTTGATCGACTGCGCGATCTCCGCGTCGAGGCCCAGCTCCGAGGCGATCACGTCGCCGGCGGCGAGGTCGACCCGGCCGCGCAGCGTGTCCTCGATGGCGCGCGGCTGCTCGTGGATCTCCTTGAGCATGAAGTGCTTGAAGCCACCCTTCTCGGCCTGCGCCGCGCTCCAGGTGATCGTCTTGGGCTGGCGCTCGACCCGCTTGCCGTCGAGCGTGTAGAGCTCGAGGCCGTCTCGGGTGAGCTGGCCGATCTCCCCCTCCTCGAGGGGCAACATGCGCTTGGTGTAGGGGAGGATCGCGGGGATGTCGCTCGCGGCGAACATCTCGCCTTCGCCGAAGCCGATCACCAGGGGCGAGGCGTTCTTCGCCACGACGATCTTGTCGGGCTGCGCGCGATCGATCACGGCGACCGCGTAGGCTCCCTGCACCTGCGCGAGCGCGCGGCGCACGGCCTCGAGCAAGGGGTGCCCTGCTGCGGCCTCCGCATTCACGAGGTGCGCGACGATCTCGGTGTCGGTGTCGGACGCGAACTTCACGCCCTTCGCCGAGAGCTCGCGCTTCAGCTCGAGCTGGTTCTCGATGATGCCGTTGTGCACGAGGGCGATATCACCGGCGACGTGCGGGTGCGCGTTCACCTCGGTGGGGCGCCCGTGCGTGGCCCAGCGCGTGTGGCCGATGCCCAGCGATCCCACGATGGGCTTGTCGCGGAGCAGGTCGACGAGGTTGCGCAGCTTGCCGACCGAGCGGCGTACGCCGATCTGCTCGCCGTCGTAGATGGCGACGCCCGCGGAGTCGTAGCCGCGGTACTCGAGGCGGCTCAGACCATCGACGAGGATCGCGGAGCAGCTCTGGGGACCGACGTACGCGACGATGCCACACATGGTGCCGCCCCATACCACGGGAGGCGGCGCGCCGCCCCGGGCGGCTCAGGCCCTCGGGGCCGTCGAACCGCGCCCGAGGAGCGCCGCGAGCCGGAGCCCGGCGGCGGCGAGCGCGAAGAGCGCGAGCGGCAGGCCGAGGCGCACGACGAAGAGCCGCAGCGCCGTGGGACGGGGCGAAGCGCCACGCTCTGCGACCGCGCGCCGCAGGCTCGCGAGGGCTTCGTCGAGCTCGGCACGGGAGACGTCGCGCGCGGTCGCGGCGCGCCTCAGCGAGGCTCGCAGCGCGGCGTGGCGCGCGGGGTCGAAGTCGAAGCGCGAGGGCTCGTCCGGGGCGAGCTCGTCGAAGGCGGCCGGCACGACGCGGCGCACCAGCGCGGCGACCCTCTCCGGCCCGAGCTCGAGGGTGGCGAGCGCGAGCAGGCCCGAGTCCTCGATGCCGCGCCGAAGTCGTTTGATGCGCAACGATGGCAGCACGACATCGTGCTCGAGCGAGCGCGCGGCCCGGGCGTGGGCTCGCCCCGGATAGAGCAGGAGGCCGTCGAGCAGCGCCACGTCGCCATCGGCGTTGTGGAAGCTCTCCGGGTCGGCGTAGACGTCGCGTGGCCCGAGACCGCCTCGGTTCCCGTCGTCCCAGAAAATGGTCTCCCAGTAGTACCAGCGCCCGACCTCGAAGGCGGCCGCGAGCCAGCCGCTCAGCGTGAGCGCGGTCGCCGGCGCGTCGAGCATGAGCGGCGGCGCGTAGGGCAGCTGGCCGTTGTAGACGTACACTTCGCGCCCGCTCGCACGCGCCTCACGCGCGGGGCCGAGGCGGAAGGCCTGCGCGGGCTGCATGATCACGTCGACGTCCTGCCCGCGCGCGTCTTCGTGGCAGCTGTGCACCACGCCGAGGCCGAGCTCCGGTCGCGACGCGAGCAGCCGCCGCCACGCAGGCCCGCGCGGGCTCTCGCAGGTCTCGTCGACGGCGTAGACGAGGTGCCTGCCCCCCGGGTGGTGCCGCCTGGTCGCGAGCTCGAGCGCCTCGGCGCGCGCCAGCGCCTTTGCGTCGGGCTCGCCGAGCAAGCCGTAGGCGCCGAAGAAGACCACGGCGGGAGGCTCGGCGCGCCCGGGCCCGAGGTAGCCCTGCGCGGGGGTGAACCAGCGCCCGTCGAGCGCGCCCGAGATGCGCTCCACGTCGCTCGGCTCGAGCAGCATCGTGACCGCGTCGAGGTGGTGCGCGCGCAGCGCCTGCCACAGCTCGCGCTCCACACGATCGGCGTCGACGAAGCGCCGCTCGAGCGTCTTGCGCTCGTAGTACGCGAAGAAGCGTGTCGCCTGGTACGGCAGGCGCTGCGGCAGCACCTCGAGCTCGAGCGCGAGCTCGCCGAGCACCACGCCCGAGGCGCGGACCTCGGCCTCGGCGACGTAGCGCCCAGGGCTCGCGTCCTCGGCCACGAAGGCCTCGAGCCAGAAGGCCCGGCGCTGACCCGCCGGCACCCGATCGTTCGGGCCGACCCAGGGCTCCGCGAGCGCGAGCGGCACGAGCGCGTCGGGCACGAGGCCGAGCGTCGAGGCGTCCGAGGGGCGCGCCTCCCCGGTGAAGGCGAGCGAATCGGCGAGGCGATCGTTGCGAGAGCGGGCGCGCACCTCCACGTAGTGCTCGACGAAGGCCTCGAGCTCGAGCCGCGCGCCTCCTGGTCCGAGGAGCTCACCGACCTGGAGCTCGAGCCGCTCGAGCGAGCGGTCGGCCTCGACCGCGATCTGGACGGCGGCGTGCTCGCCCCGCAGCGCCTCGAGCCGCACGCTGCGTGCGAGGGAGAGGCGCCCCTTCGCGAGCGAGCCGTGCACGCGCTCCCCCTGATCGACGAGGCCCACGCGAGGCGCGGCGCCGACGGCCGGCGCAACGAGCAGGACCGCGAGCGCGACCAGAGGCGCGGCGAGCCGAAGAGTCGGGGCGCGCCGGGCCGCGTGCCGAGGCGCGCCGGGCCGCGCTGCCTTCACTTGCCGTGGCCGCCGAGGCGCTCGCGGCGCTCGTCGGCCTCTTCCTTCTCGCGGCGCTCGGTCTCGTCGCGTTCGCGCTCCGTCCGGGGAGCGTTGGTGCGCATGATGTCGGGATCGCTCGTGGGAGCCGAGACCGTGACGAGCGAGCCCGCGCCGCCGCCTCCGACGGTGGGCGGATTCGGGTAGGCGAAGGTCGCCGTGACGAGCACCGTCTGGCGCTCGAGCGCGGGGATGCCCGTGGCCGCTGCGTCTTGGCCCGGCTCGAGCTCGGGCGCGAACTGGCGCACGATCTGGTAGCGAAGCTCGAGCCGGAGCGGCGCACTCTCGGGGATCCAGCCCACGCCGGCGTCGCCGAGCACACCGTGGCCGGGCGGGCCGAAGCCGTCGGTCAGGTAGGGGCGCGTCGCGACGTAGCCCACCGAGCCTGCGACATCGAAGCCCGTCGACGCGATGGGCACACCACCACGCAAGGTGACCGAGTCGGCGAGCGTGATGAGGCCGAGCAGCAGGTTCGGCGCCGCGCCGTGCGAATAGGACAGCTGCGCGGAGCCTCGATCGCTGAGGTAGTCGACCGCCACCGACCCGGCCGGGTGCGCGAAGATGTCGCCGGGGTCGTCGGCCGTGTAGGCGACCAAAGCGCCGCCGCTGAGCGAGCTCGACCACTCGTCGGTCCATGGGTAGCGCCAGCTCAGCTGCGCCGTGTGCACGTTCTGGATGCGTGTCGCGGTCTCCGCGCCGATGCCGCCACCGCGCGGGATGATCATCGTGTCGTTCGACACGCTGGCGCCGATCTCTCCTTCGCTGAGCGCGTAGCCGAGGCCGAGCGTGCCGCTCAGCACGTAGGACTCGAGATCGTCGGCGTCGGGCACGAGCGTGCGCGCCAGGGTCGCGCTCAGGCCCTGGCCGAAGCTCCAGGCCGGGCTGAGCTCGTGCCGCAGGCCCTGGCTCGCCGTGGCGGTGACGAGCACCGTGTCGCCCCCGCCGCTCGCGTCGACCGGGGTGGAGCGCGCGGGACCGGCGAGGTTGAAGACGCTGAGCGTGGACTGCGAGCCGGAGAGGCCGGCCATGAGCTCGGTGGCCTCGCCGACCGGCGCGCGCAGGGCGTAGCTGAGCGAGTTCGAGTAGGCGGTGGCCTCGAGGTGAGCGAAGTAGAGGTTGAGACCGAAGGCGTAGGCGAGCTCGTGGGTGATGCTCGGCGACTCGAAGAGGAACGCGATGCCCGGACCCAGGGTCGCGAAGGCGTCGGCCTCGGGGCCCACCGTGCCCTCGGGCGCGCCGTCCTCGACCGGGGGCGTGTTGGCGATGTTGTCGGTGACACCGACACCGACCGTGAGCGACGATTGCCACTCCACGGCCGTCTGAGCGAGCGCGTCCGTCGCTCCGAAGAGCGAGGAGCCTGCTGCGAGCGCTGCCGCGATTCTCCGCACCTCGTCCCTCGTGCCTCCCCGACCGAGCCCTGCGAGTACCACGTCTCCGAGCGCGCCGGACCAGCGTTTTGGCTATCCTGCGCCGCGTGGCTCGCACCGAATCCGCCCTCGACACGGTCCGGGTCGGCGACATGAACGACGTCGCGAGCCTCGTGGCCAGCGCCGCAGAGGCCTGGCACGCGGAGGCGGGTCACATCGAGCCCGCGTTGGCGCGGCTCGCTCGGGATCTGAAGCACGAGGAGCGGCGGCACGTGGGGCTGATGCCCGTGGGTCGGGAGGTGCCGATCCCCCAGGTCGCGCGCGATCTCGGGCAGGCGCTCGCGCTCCTCTCGCAGCGCCTCGTGCTCGTGCTCGATCCGGAGCGCAGGAGCGTCGGCGTCGAAGCGCCGGGGGCGGGTGCGCTGGCGACCGAGGCAGCGGTGCTCGCGCCCGGCGTGGTCGCGCTCGCTCCGTCCCGGGTCGCCGCGCCCGGAGCGAAGTTCGAGTCGCTCAGGGCGCTCGTGCGCTTCGCCGACGGCGAGCCGGAGCAGTGGGGCCTCGCGCTGCTCGACCTGAGCGGCTGCACGCGCCCCGGTGAGCTGCTCGGCGCCTTCGACGCGATCGACGTCGTCGTGCTCGTCGGCAAGGTGGGAGACACGACCGACGCCGCCCTGCGGCGCGCGGCGCGCGCCCTGCCCCCTGAGGCGAACCTCGGCGTGCTACTCGTCGACTGATGGGACTCGCCTCCTACCTCCGTCAGAAGCAGCTCCACCGCTGGGGCCCCGCGTGGTTGCGCGAGCGCGCCGGCGCGCGCGAGCCGATCCCGCCGGGCGCGCACGTGCTCTTCGCGTTCTGCGACCACTGGGAGCCGCTCCACGAGGGCGTCGGCGACGAGCACGCCGATCGGCGCGTCGAGGCCTGGGCGCAGGGCTACCCGAAGCTCGCGGATCGCTTCGTCGACGACCGGGGCAGGCACCCGCGCCACTCCTTCTTCTTCCCCGGAGAGCAGTACCGCGCTCGCTGGCTCGATCGCCTGGCCGAGCTGAGCCGAGCAGGCTACGGCGAGGTCGAGCTGCACCTGCACCACGACGGGGACGATCGCGAGAGCCTGCGCGCCGACATCGAGCGCTACGTCGCGCAGATCGCAGCGCACGGGCACTTCCCCCGCGACGAAGGAGGCCGGCCTCGCTACGCCTTCATCCACGGCAACTGGTGCGTCGCGAACTCGCGCGACGACGGGCGTTACTGCGGCGTCGACGACGAGATCCCCCTGCTCTTCGACACCGGCTGCTACGCGGACTTCACCTTCCCCGCGCCCGACAGCGACGCCCAGCCCAGCCACGTGAACCGCGTCTTCTGGCCCGTGGGTGAGCTCGCGCGACGGCGCGCCTACGAGCGGGCGGAGCGCGCCCGCGTGGGCAGGAGCTACGACGATCGCATCCTCTTCATCGAGGGCCCGAGCGCGCTCGCTCTCCGCAGGGCGAAGCTGCCCCTGCGCATCGAGGCCTCCGCCGTCACCGCGCACGACCCGGGCACGCGCGCGCGCGTCGAGAGCTGGATCGATCAGCGCATCTCGGTCGAGGGCCGCCCGGAGTGGATCTTCGTGAAGGTCCACACGCACGGCGCGCCCGACGCGCAGGCGGCGAGCCTGCTCGGCGAGGGTGGCGCCTCGCTCCACGAGGCGCTGCGCGCCGTCACACGCGAGCGAGGGCTCGAGCTGCACTACGTGAGCGCACGCGAGATGTACAACGTGGCCATGGCCGCGATGGACGGCGCGACCGGCGACCCGGCCGAGTACTACGATCACCGCTTGCCGAAGCCGCCCGCGGCCTCCGCGGAGGCGAGCCCGTAGCCGGACGGGGCCAGCTTCGCACCGAGCGAGCTCGTCGACGCGAGCGGCCCCTCACTCGAGAAGCCCCTCACTCGAGAAGCCCCTCGCTCGAGAAGCCCCTCACTCCAGGAGCAAGGTGCCGAGGAAGGTGAGCTTGCCGACCTGCTCGATCGCGCGGCGCACCTTCTTCGCGCCGCTGTGCTTCGCCATCGCCACGAGCAACACACCATCGACCGAGTCGCCGATCATGGCGAGGTCCGCGCTGTCGAGCACGGGCGGCGTGTCGACGACGATGTAGTCGTAGCCAGCGAGGCGGAGCCGGTCGATCGCGATCGAGAAGGCGATGGGATCGAGCAAGGGCGGGTACTTCGCGTCGGGATCGACGGCCATGACCTGCAGCGGCGCGAGCGGCTCGGCGGCGACCCAGGGCTCGAGCGGATCCTTGCGGTGGCGGATGAGCTGCTCGTTGAAGCAGAGCGGCGGCGTGAAGCCGAGCGCGTTCGCGATCGCGGGAGCCCGCAGGTTCGCTTCACAGAGCAGCACGCGCCCGCGTGCACCCTCCCGCAGCGAGGCCGCCAGGTTGATCGCCGCCGTCGTCTTGCCCTCGCGCCGCTCGGCGCTGCTCACGGCGATGACCTTCGGATCACCCGCCTGCGCGAGCTTGTGTCGCAGGGCGCGGTAGGCGTCGGCGCGCGAGGAGTAGGGATCGACGAGCATCGCGAGGTGCGGCGAGAGCTGCTCGGAGAGCTGCACCGGGTGCACGTCGAGCGGCGTCTGCGGCAAGCTCGCGAGCCCGTCGGTGATGATCGTCTCTTCGGCGCCGCCGCCGAAGCTGTGCGGCGCGGTCGGGACCGACCACCCCTGCCCGTTGCCGGGGCGTGCTCCGTAGGCCGACGCCTGGGACACCGCCGCCGTGACCGCAGACGAGTGCGCCGCGCCGGCACGGCGCAGCGAGGCCGGCGACATGTCGGCGACCGCCGCCGAGAGGTGCGCCACGCGCGCGTGCATCTCCTGCTGCACGGGCGCGCTCGGCGGCACGCTCCGCCAGTTCGCGACGACGTTCTTGAGGCGCCTCGCCTCGATGAGCAGGGCTCGCCCCGCGGGTGTTCCACCCGCCGCACCGAGCCTGTCGATCAGCTGATCGAGCTGGCGCTCGACCGCGTCTTCACCTGCCGCGCTCACGACCGCCACCAGCGCTTCCTCGTACCTCGTGGCACGACCGCGAGCACTGGGCCTACACGCGACAGGTCCGACTCCTCGTAGATCCGATCGTCGAGCAGAGCCCGCAAGAACGCGATCACCATCGCGAAGAAGCCCGAAGCTCCAGCGGCCATCACCATGATGAGGGTCTTGCCGGGCGGCTCCGGGCGCGTAGGCGTGTAGGCCGGGTCGAGCACGACGACCTGATCGCTGTACCCACCGAGCGAGGAGCTCGCCTCGATCTGAGCGCGGAAGTAGTTGCGCTCGAGCTCCGTCAGCTGATCGCGCCCTTCGCTCACACCACGCGAGAGCCGAGCCCACTCGGTCTCGAGGTCGACGATGCTGTTCACCTCGCCGCTCTCCGACTTGGTCTGCGCGTCCTTCACGCCGTCGGCGAGCTTCTTCTCGCGCAGGCTGATTTCGGCGTCGATGCGGCGCTTCTTCTCGCGCAGCTCACGCTTGGCGGCCTCGGGGTCGGCCGTGGAGCGCGCGCCGGCGGCGGCCGCGCGTGCCTCACGAACGCGGTCTTCCGCGGCCTTCAGCCGGTTCTGGGCCTCCGAGACACGCGCGGTCGCGGCCCTCACGTCGGGGTGTTGCTCGGTGAAGCTCGCGCGCTTGGCGTTGAGCTCCGCGCGCGCCGAGGCGAGCTCTCGCTCGGCCGTCTGCCTCGCCGCCTCGAGCTGCGGGTCGACCGGCACGTCGCCGGCGACGGCCACGTTCACGTCGCCCGCGATCGCGGCGTCGAGCCTCGCGCTCTGCCTGCGCAAGGCGTCGATCGAGGTGTCGCGTACGGAGGTCGCGGCCGTGCGCTCCTTCTCCTTGGCGCGTATGGCCACACCCGAAGAGCTCGCGTTCTGATCGAGCGCGAACTCGGGGTGATCGGCGAGGAAGCGCGCGAGCTCGAGCTCCTTGTCCTTGAGCTCGATCTCGGTGCGGCCCTTCTCGGTCTCGAGGAACTCGCGCTGCACACGCGACTGCTCGATGCGCAGGCGCTGGTTCTCCTCGATGAGCGACTGCGCGAGCCTCGCCGTGACCTTCTGCACCGTCTCGGGATCGCGCCCCTTGTAGGAGATGCTGAAGGTGTCGGTCGAACGTGGCTGGAAGCGCACGTCCTTGCGGAACTCCTCGACCGCCTCGATGCTGCCGAGCTTGAGCTTGGTGTCCTGGTAGAGGTCGAGCTCGGCCGAGAGCGCCTCGAGGCGGGAGCGTGCGAGCAGGATCTCCTGCAGGCGCACGCCGAGGGTGAGGCTGGAGCCGCCACCCTCTTGGTTGAGCCGAACGCCCTGCCGGTAGATGACGATCGTCTCCGACCGGTAGGTGGGCGGCTTGAGCAGCGCGACCGCGAGGCCAGCGCCGAGCCCCACCACGAGGATCGCCGCCGACGGCTTCCAGTTCGAGATCGCACGCCGGAGCATCGTGAGCATGCGGGCGAGCTCGACGCCCGCGCCCGTGCTCGCTTCGTCTCGGCCCTGCTGCCCCAAGTCCTCGCCTTGCATGCTCACCCCCGCGCGGCTCCGCGTTGCGTTCCGGACACCCGAGCCTGGGCTCGTACCACGCCGAGAGGGCGGAGGCCGAGCCTGCGTACGTCGCCCGGCTCGTAGAGCCTTGGATCGAAGGCGCCGACGCCCATCGCGACCAGGGGCAGGAGGCCGAAGAACGCCACCAGTACGAGGCGCAGCATCGCCTTGCGCTCGTCGACCTTCAGCTTGGGCGCGCCCCAGTCGACCCGGTCGTAACGCAAGGTGAGGCTCTCGGCGTCTGCGGCCGACGAGTTGCGGAGCTGCTTGTAGGTCGCCTGGGCCTGGTCGAGGCGCGCGCGTGCCGCGATGAGCGCGGCCTCGAGCTTCTGCACGCGTACGCGTAGCGGCGCGGCGTCGCGGCCCACCGTCTCCTCGAGCAGGAGCACGGCCTGGGCGTGCTCGCGCTCGGTGCGATCGACGTCTGCGCGTGCGTAGCCGAGGATCTCGCTCGCCAGGCCGAGCTCGACCGAGAGGCGCTCTTTGCGGTTCTCCGCGTCGCGAGCGATCACCCGATCGCCGAGCGCGCGCGCTATGGTGATGGCCTGCTCCGGGTCCGGGGCGCGGATCTCGATCGCGAAGCGCGCAGAGCGCGGCACGCCTCCCATGCGCTCTTGCACGAACTCGTTCTTGTAGACGTCGACGTCGAGATCGTCGCGGAAGTTGTCGAGCGCGAGACGCGGGTTCACGTCGATGAGGTCCGGCCGGTAGCCGTGCTCGCGCATGATCTCGAGCAGCACCGAGTCGGTCAGCACCGCGTAGTAGACGTAGTCCTGGAGCTTGGCGCTCGCGTGCGCAACGCCGGCCTCGGCGTCACGACCTTCGGTCGCGCTCAGCAAGACCGAGCCCGGGTAGTAGCGGTCCTTGCGCGCCTGCCGGGCCGCGAGCAGCCCCACGAGCAGGAGCGTGATCCCGAGCACCGACCAGGGCCGGCGGCGCGCGCGTCGGAAGAGCCTGCTCGCCTCGCCGACGAACTCCGCGAAGCCAGGCTCGACCGCGCTCCAGCTCCTAGCGCGCGCCCGGGGGGCGGCTCTGCGGGCGCCCTCGGCCTTGGCCGGATCGAGCCCGACGCCCACGAGTGCTCAGGCCTGTTTGCCGGGGAAGACGCGATCGAGCCGCAAGAGCTTGAAGATCGCGAGTGGCTGGTCGCGCAGACCGACGAGGTTGACCTCGCCGCCGTAGGCGCGCACACGCTTGAACAGCGACACCAGCACCCCGACGCCGGAGCTGTCGATGAGGCGCAGCGACGCGAGGTCGACGACGATCTTCTTCCGGTTCTCCGCGACGAGCGCGTCGAGCACGGGGCGCAGCTCAGGCGCGGTGACGGCGTCGAGGGTGCCGTCGATGGTCAGGGTCGTGTCGTCGCCGTCGTCGGTTCGGGTGTAGCCCATGTTCAAGCTCCTCGAGAGGCAGGACGCGTTCGCACTCTAGCGCCACACCCCTTCGCGCCCAAGCGGCAATCCTGCGCGGTCCGTGGAAACGACGATGGACACGACGCGCGCCCCACGCTGCTCGTCGCGCCGAGCTCGGCGTCGCTCAGGCCCGAGCTCGGGCCCGGCGGCTCACCATCGCTTCACGAGCGTGAGCACGTTGGGTGGGCCGGCCTCGTAGCGCAGCTCGTCGAGGAAGCCGCGCATGATGAAGAGCCCCATGCCGCGCTCGGGCAGCTCGTCCGGCGGCTCGACGTACTGCGAGGGATCGAAGACCCGGCCGGTGTCGGTGAGCCGGATGTAGAGCGCGCCCTCGTGTCGTGTGCCCTCGCTGCGGACCTCGACGTCGATCGTACCTCGGGGCATGCCGCGATAACCATGCAGCGCGAGGTTGTTGAAGGCCTCGCTGAACGCGCTCAAGACGGCCATCGAGAAGGGGTCGACGAGCTCCGCGCCCGCGTGTACCGCCGCGTGCTCGGCGCCGGGGTTCGGATCGCGCGCGGATGGCTCACGCTCCGCGAGGTCTGGAGAAGAGCCGCCTCGGGGGCCGAGCAACTTGCACGCCGCGCCGACGACGCGCACCGCGACGTCTCGGAACTCGAGCGCGCCCGGCACGCTGAGGAGGATGCGATCGGAGGAGCTCACACGGACCCGCGCTTGGAAGCTGGGGTGGCCGACCCGGGCCGACCCCCGCCCGGAGTGAAGGCTACACGAGGCGCGCCAGCAGTTGTATAGACCCGAAGAGTGATCCCGAGTGTCCGCATCGCGAAGCGCATCGTCGACGTCGCCGGCTCGGCCACGCTGCTCGCCGCGCTCGCGCCCCTCTTCCCGATGGTCGCGCTCGCGATCTACGTCGACGATCCGGGGCCCGTCGTGTTCAAGCAGCGGCGCGCGGGCATGCTGCTCGGCTTCGAGAAGCAACGCGGCCTCGACCTGCCGGTCTTCGCCGAGTTCACGATGTACAAATTCCGCACGATGCGCGTCGACGCGGAGAAGTTCACGGGAGCCATCATCGCGCAGGAGAACGATCCGCGCATCACGCGCATCGGCAAGTTCTTGCGCAAGTCGCGCCTCGACGAGCTCCCTCAGCTCATCAACATCCTCAAGGGCGAGATGAGCCTCGTCGGCCCACGCCCCGAGCGGCCCGAGCTCCTGACCAACCTCGCGCTCGCGATCCCCTTCTTCGAGGAGCGCATGCGCGACGTGAAGCCCGGCCTCACAGGCCTCGCGCAGATCTCGCTCGGCTACTCCGGTCGCGCCCCCGAGGGCAGCGAGATAAGCGCGCACCAGGAGCTGCTCAACCCCTTCGAGCTCGACGACGCCGCCGGCTCCGAGGCCGACGACATGCGCACGAAGCTGCTCTTCGACCTCGCCTACGCGGCGACGCTCGAGGATCTGCGCACCTTCCTCGAGATGGAGCTGCGCATCATCTTCCAGACGCCGCTCGTCATGCTGCGCGGCGTCGGCCGCTGAGGAGCGCTCGTCGCGAGCTCCGCCGGGGCCACGGAGGCCCAAGGCGCCCTCAGAAGCCCTTCAGCATGATCATCACCTTGAGCATCGCGGCGAAGGCGACGACCGCGACGCCGAGCAAGAGGTGCTCGGTGAGGCCGACCTTCACCTCGAAGCTCGGGTCGTGCCTCCGGATCACCCCGTAGAGCGCGCCGCTCAGGCCGAAGTAGATCCACAGCACGTGGTGGTAGGTGAAGCTCAAGAAGAAGATGCCGACCCCGATCCCGGTGAACGACGCGAGCAGCGCCATCGACCAGGTGCGCGCGACGAGCGCCTCGCCGGCGCGGTCGTAGCGCAAGACCGCGCTCACGACGATCTTGAAGGAGACGTAGAGGATCGCGAAGAAGAGGAAGAGCCCGAGCGGCCCCATCTCGGAGAGCGCGAGCAGGTAGGAGTTGTGCGCCGTGAGGTGGTGGTACTGCGTGAACTGGTCGTAGCCCACGCCGAGCCCGGGGTTCTCACGGAACATGCGCAGCCCCTCGACGAGGATCTCGGTGCGCTCCTCGCTCGAGCTCGAGGCCTCGCTGCCGCTGCGGCCGCCGAGCAGCACGAGCGGGGCGGCGAGCACGCCGCCTGCGACCAGGCCTTTGGCGCCGTGCTTCTTCACGAAGTACGCGCCGAGCGCCGCCATGAACACGAGCATGCCACCGCGCGATTTCGTGAAGACGATCGTCGTGCCGATGAGCAGGAGCCCGAAGAGCAGCGCCAGCATGCGCGTCAGGCTGCGCTTGCGCTCCACGCGCGCGAGCAGGATCGGCACCGCGACGCCGATGGCCAGCGCCACCTCGTTGGGATCCTTGAGCACGCCGCGGTAGCGCACGCGGCCGCCGCCGACGCTCACCGTACCGAAGAGCCCCTGCTTCTCGCAGCGGTAGTCGGCCCCCGGCTCGGCGTCGCCCGAGTAGCACTCCTCGGCGACGGCGCAGGGTCGCCCGTCGGGCCTGAGCGCCTCGCTGTTGCCCTCCTGGACCGCGCAGCTCATCGGGGCGAAACCCTGGTGGAAGCCGACGAGCGCCACGAAGACGCTCGAGGCCAGCACGCTCCCGAGCACGACCTCGTAGGTCTTGAAGCTCTTCACGCCGAGGCTGAGCACGACGAAGAGCGTGACCGCGATCGCCAGATCGAGCGCGGCGGCCACGAAGCCTCCGCCGCCCGCCTTCGCGAGGTAGGTGAAGCACGCCCAGGGGAAGAACGCGGCGACGTAGGTGAAGTGCGGCGGGAGATCGACCTTGCCCTGACCGAGCTTGAGATCGAGCACGACCCCGAACATCGCGAGGCCGAGCAGCAGGTAGAGGAAGGGCACCGTCTCCAGCCCCGGGACGAACTCCTGCGGCTTCACGTAGATGAAGACGACGAGTCCTAGGATTCCGGGTATGGAGAACACGCTGGGAGGGCTCTACTTGGCGGGCGTCCTGCGGCGATGGTCGAGCGGAGTCGCTCGGCGGCGCAAGCCTACCTGCGCGCCTCGGGCTCGAAGGCTCCGATCGACGGTGAGGCCGCGCTCGCTCGCGGCCTGGCGGGGCCTATGGCGCGCATGGGTGGCTCGCTCGACGGCGCGCCGAGCGGCCTCGGGAAGGCGAGCGTGGAGGCGTTCGCCGTGGCCGATGAGCCAGCGCCCACGAGCGGCCCGGGGGCGTGCGGGCGCAGATCGAAGCTCGCGAAGCTCGCGAACCTGGGATCGGTCGCGTAGACGGTCGCGGCCCAGCTCGAGGGCGTGAGCGAACCCTTGGGGACGAAGTTGTGGCTCCCCACGAGCACCGGGCGGCCCGTGGTCCACTTGGCCTGGTCCAGGAAGACCGAGATGCCGGTGCCGCCGGCACGGTAGAAGACGTTGTTGTAGGCCTCGACGCTCTCCACCTCGCCCATGAGGCGGATGGCCGACTGCGAGCCCTGCAAGACGACGGTGTTGTGCAGCAGGCGGTAGCGCCCTCCGGTCGAGCCCGTGCCGTCGCTGCCGAGGCGCAGCACGTAGAAGTCGGTGGATTTCACGAGCACGTTGCCGACCAGCTCGCCGTCCTCGCGTGCGAGCGCGGGATCGGCGCCGTCGGGCCCGACGAGCTCGACCTCGTGGTAACGCGCGCCCTCGATCCAGTTGTAGTGGAGCTCGTTGCGCTCGGCGCGGCTCTTCACGTTGTTCCCACCCGCGCCGTCGTGCACGTAGCAGTGACGCATGCGAAAGACCGCGCCGGGGTGCGTGCGCTCGTCCGTCGCCATGTAGATCTGGTGGTTGTAGATGCCGCTGCCGGAGCGGGCGACCTCGACATGCTCCATGGTGAAGTCGCCGCTGTCGTGGTCGGCGCCGAGGATGCCCTGCTGCGGACAGTCGCGCACGAGCGAGCGCGAGAGCGTGACGTCGTGCGCGTGGTGGAAGAAACAGCGGTTCTTGCCGCCCGTGAGCTCGAGCTCCTCGAAGACGTAGTGATCGCCAGCCGCCTCGATGGTGTCGGCTCCGCCGGAGATCACCGGGCGCTTGCCGTCGACCGGCACGCCGCGGATCACGATCTTCGCGTCGGGTCGGCCTGGGCGCGCGAAGCGTACGCCGCCCTGGTAGATTGCACCACCGACGACCTCGACCACGTCACCGGGCTCGAGCAGCGGCGCCACCGAGGCGAGCGTCGCGTGCGCGCCGCCGGGCTCGACGCGGAAGCGGGCGCCGGTCGAGGCCGGCGAGGCCGTGGGCGCGCCGCTCGACGGCGGGCTCGGGGCCAGGGCCTCGGCGGTGGGGGCGGGCACGGTGGACATCGGGCCACGCGCGTCCGGGTGCATCGGGATGAAGGAGCCGGAGGCGTCGAGCGCGGGCGGCGACGAGCACGACCCGAGCGAGAGCGTCGTCGCGAGGAGCGCGAGGTGGGTGGAGCGCTTCACCAGGTCACCTGCTGGCCGGTGCGCACGTGCTTGAGGAAGCCCTCGACGGCGGCGGTGTTGAGCACGACGAAGGTGCGCGCGAGCCTGCCCGGCGCACCCGCGCGCCCGCCGAGCAGCGCGAGCGCCGCGAAGCCGCCCTCGGCGAGCAGGAGCCAGCGCATGCGGCTGCGCTCTCGGGCGCTCGACCCGAAGAGCGCCCCGGAGAGCGCGCCGAGCCCGGCGCCACCGAGCATCAGGGGGCCTGCGAGCCGCAGGACCTTGTGCGAGGCGGTCTCGAAGAAGGTCGGGTTGTCGCGCGGGCTGAGCAGCGCGGGCAGGCGCTCGAGGATCTGGAAGTTGCCGGCGAGCGTGCGCATCCTGCGGCCCTTCTCGCGTTCGTCGTCGAAGGCCTCGTCGTAGGCGACGGCCTGCTCCGCCAAGACGAGCTTCTTGCCCTCGAGACCGAGGCGGAGCGGGATCCACATGTCGTCGAGCACGATGTCCTCGGGCACCTCCCCGAGGTCGCGCGCGCGGATCGCGTAGAGCGGACCGGTCACGCCGCACATGCCGCGGAAGCGCGCCTCCTGCTTGCGGATGAAGTTCTCGTAGCGCCAGTAGGCGCCGGCGCCGGCCTCGCCGACGAGCTCGAGGTTGCCGCTCACCGTGCCGACGCGCTCGTCGGCGAGCGGGGCGACGAGCGCGCGTACCGCACCGGGCACGAGCGGCTGGCGGATGTCGGTGAGCACGAAGACCTCGCCGGTGGCGAGCTCGCGCAGCACGTTGAGCGCCGTGGGTTTGCCGCGCCTCGTCTCGCCGCGCACGAGCTTCACGCCGCGGCCCTCGAAGGCGCGCACGGCCTCGTCGCTGCCGTCGTCGGAGGCGTCGGAGTAGACGAGGATCTCGAGCTGGCCTTCGGGGTAGTCCTGCGCGAGCAGGCTCTCGAGCTTGGGCGCGACGTAGCGCGCGGCGTTGTACACCGGGATGAGCACGCTCACCTTCGGCAGGTAGCTCGCGTCGGAGGCGATCGTCATCGGCGCGAGGCGCGCGCAGAGCGCGACCAGCGCTGGATAGCCGACGTAGGTGTAGCCGAGCAGAGCGAGGCTGCCGTACGCGAGGCGGCTCATGGGCCCTCGGGGTAAGGCTTCGCGCGCTTCGAGGCAAGGGCGTTCTTCTCGCGCCGCCGGAGCGGAGTTAGCTCTCTCCCTCGATGGTTCTGCCCGAAACCCAGCCGCTCGCGCTCCCTCGCCACGCCGACCTCCTCGAGGCCCGGGAGCTGCTCCGCGGGCGCGTGCATCGCACGCCCGTGCTGCGCTCCGCGGCGCTCGACGCGGTAGCCGGCGCCGAGCTCTACCTGAAGGCGGAGAGCCTGCAGAAGGTCGGGGCCTTCAAGGCGCGCGGCGCGCTCACGGCCGCGCTCTCGCTCGACGAAGCAGCGCGGAGGCGCGGCCTCGTCACCTACAGCTCCGGCAACCACGGCCAGGCGGTGGCCCTGGCTGCGCGCGAGCTCTCGGTGCCCGCCGACATCGTGATGCCGACCGACGCGCCGAAGGTGAAGGTCGACGCGGTGCGCGCCCTCGGCGCGCGCGTCCACTTCGCGGGCACGACGAGCGAGGAGCGCAAGCGGCTCGCGCTCGAGCTCGCGGAGCGGAGCGGCGCGGTGGTCGTGCCGCCCTTCGACGACGCGCGCGTGATCGCCGGGCAAGGCACGGCCACGCTCGAGCTCGTCGAGCAGGTCGCGGAGGAGGGCGCCGAGCTCGACGCGCTGCTCGTGCCCGTGGGCGGCGGAGGCCTGCTCGCGGGCGCGTGCCTGGCCTGCGAGGGCACGAAGACGAAGGTCTACGCCGTGGAGCCGAGCGCCGCGAGCGCCTTCGCGGAGAGCCTCTCCGCGGGGGAGCGCGTGCTCGTGCAGCCCGGCGCGACCATCGCCGACGGCCTGAAGCCGGTCCAGATCGGCGCGCTCAACTTCGCGGTCGCACGGGCGCGGGTCTCGGGTGCGCTCCTCGTCGACGACGCCGAGATCGGGCAGGCGCTCGTCGACCTGCTCTTCGCCGCGAAGCTGCTCGTCGAGCCCTCGGGCGCCGCTGCGCTCGCGGCCGCGCTCGAGCGCAAGCTGCCGGAGGCGCCGAGGCGCGTCGGCGTACTGCTCTCCGGCGGCAACCTCGCGCCCGAGCGCCTCGTCGAGCTGCTCGAGCGCCACGCCCCTCGCCTCTGAGCCGGGCACGCCTCGGAACGCGCGGTGACGCTGACGCGGCGGCAGCGTTCTGCCCTTGGAGCGCGCAAGCGCTGCGCATAACATCGGCGAATGCTCGTCGCTGCATCGGCTCGCCTCGTGTCTCGTCTCGCCCTCGGCCTCGGCACGCTCGGCTTGCTGGCCTGCGCGGAGCTGCCCGACGGCCTCATCGGGCAGGGCGGCGGCGACGAGGGCGGAGGCTCGCCGAGCACGAGCACCGGGAGCACGTCGAGCTCGGGCACGAGCACGAGCTCCGGTGGCACCGGTGGCGAAGCGGGGCAGACCGCGAGCTTCGAGATCGCCGTGAGCGCGAGCGACACCACGATCGAGCTGCGCGACAGCGCCGAGCTCGAGATCACCGTCACGCCCAACGGCTACGTGGGCACGGTCGTCGTCGGCGTGGCGGGTCTGCCGAGCGACGTGACGAGCACGATCTCCCCCACCCTGATCGAGCTCGACGGCAGCACCGTCGCCACGACCACGCTGAGCCTCGCCTCGGCTTCGGACACCGTCACGGGCAGCTTCGCGTTCACGCTCAACGCGGCGGCCCCGGAGGGTACGAAGTCCGTCACGGCGAACCTCGAGGTCGCGCCGGTCATCACCATCTACATCCCGCCGGATCTCTCGAGCTACACCGGTCAGGACACCGCCTTCGGCCCCTTCCCGACGATGATCAAGGCGCTGCCGAACATGTCGGCGAGCAACACGATCTCGGTGCGTTTCTTCAACCAGGACTCGGTGCCACACGAGATCCACGCCGACGCCGCGGTCCAGGGTTTCCCGCACGGCAACTCACCGATCCCACCGAACAGCTTCGACGGGCAGACGCGCAACGTGAACCAGCCGGGCACCTACAACTTCTACCCGCACGACCTGAACGACACGACCATCCGAGGTCGCATCATCATCCAGTGAGCGCCCTCGCCGCCTCGGCCGGCTCTCGGCACGTACCGAGAGCCGACGCAGACCCACTGGTCATTCGCGTGCGCGCCTGAACCGGCGGTGCTCACTTGGGCTTGTCATCCTTGGGGTGACACGCCTTGATGCTGGAGCCGCTGACGCCGTTGCAGTCCTCGTCGGCGGCGCAGTCCTCCTGCACCTCGCAGATCGCGAGGCACACGGCTCCCTCGCCGTCGCCGCTGTCGCAGATGGCCCCCTCGACGCACTCGTCCTGGGAGCCGCTCGTGTCACACGCCTCGCCGACCTCGCCTTCACCACCGCAGGCAGCCGCGAGGAGGCCGGAGGTACCGAGCACGAGGACCATCGAGAGGAGCTTGGATTGGATCATGTCGAACCTGCCTTCGTCCGCGACTATGCACGGGTGATGCCACTCGGCGCAACGCCGCTCGCGCCCAGGTCGCCGCCCCTCCCTCTCTGACAGCCGAGTCCGGGCTGCGTAGCGACTTGCCCACGAGCCCCGCCTCCGCGCTCGGGGGGCGCCCGGGCAGGCAGCCGGTGGGGGCTGTCACTGACCACGGTTCCGATATGCTGCTCGGCCCATGGTCCAAGACACGATCGTCCAGCGACTGCTCGATCACGCAGACCGACGGCCCGACGCGCTCGCGCTCTTCGAGAAGCGTGACGGGGTCTGGAAGAGCTACTCCTTCCGCGCCTACGCCGATCTCGTGAAGCGCGCGGCGCGCGCGATGATCGCGAGCGGCTTCGAGGCCGGCGACACGACCTGCATCCTCGGCAAGAACCGGCTCGAGTGGGTCGTGTTCGACGTGGCGACGATGGCCGCGGGCGGCGCACCGGCGGGCATCTACGTCACCTCCTCGCCGAGCGAGGTCGCGTACATCGTCGGTCACGCCGAGTCGAAGCTCGTGCTCGTCGAAGACGCCGATCAATGGGCGAAGATCGAGCAGAAGCTCGACGAGCTGCCGAAGCTCGAGCTCGTCGTGCTGATGCGTGGCGCCGAGGCCGTCGCTCACCCCAAGGTCGTCTCGTGGGAGGGCTTCCTCAAGCGCGCACGCGACGTCTCCGAGCCGCGCCTGCTCGAGCGTGTGCACGCGCTCGAGCCCGGCGGCCTCGCGACCTTCATCTACACCTCGGGCACGACGGGCCCTCCGAAGGGCGTGATGCTCACGCACCACAACCTCGCCTTCACCGCCTCGCTCGCGCAGCGCCTCGGCGACCTCAGGCCGAGCGACTGCACCCTCTCCTACCTGCCGCTCTCGCACATCGCAGAGCAGGTCTTCACGATCCACGGCCCGATCACGGCCGGCGCGAGCGTCTACTTCGCGGAGAGCCTCGAGAAGGTGCCGGACAACCTGAAGGAGGTGCAGCCCACCGTCTTCTTCGGTGTGCCTCGCATCTGGGAGAAGTTCCACGCCGGCATCGCCGGCAAGCTGCGCGAGGCGAAGGGCGCGAAGAAGCAGCTCGTCGCGTGGGCCACGCGCGTGGGCTCGAGCGTCACCGCGCTGCGCATGAAGGGCAAGGAGCCGAGCGGCTTGCTCGCGGCCGAGTACGCGCTCGCGAAGCGCCTCGTCTTCGACAAGCTCAAGCCCGCGATCGGCCTCGGGCGCGCGCGCTTCTGCGTGTCCGGTGCGGCGCCGATCGCCAAGGAGGTGCTCGAGTTCTTCGCCGGCCTCGACATCCTCGTGCTCGAGGTCTACGGCCAGAGCGAGGACACCGGGCCGACGACCTTCAACCTCCCGGGCCGCGCGAAGTTCGGCACCGTGGGCGCGAAGCTCGAGGGCATCGAGGTGAAGATCGCCGACGACGGCGAGATCCTCGTGCGTGGCCCCAACGTCTTCCTCGGCTACTACAAGGAGCCCGCGGCCACGGCAGAGACGCTCATCGACGGCTGGCTGCACTCCGGCGACCTCGGCGCCTTCGACGCCGACGGCTTCCTGTCGATCACGGGCCGCAAGAAGGAGATCATCATCACGGCCGGCGGCAAGAACATCGCGCCGAAGAACATCGAGGCCGCGCTGAAGAACCACCCGATCGTCGGCGAGGCGGTGGTCATCGGCGACCGCCGCAAGTTCCTCACCTGCCTCGTCACGCTCGACCCGGACGCGGCCAAGAGCTTCGCCGCCGAGCGCGGCCTGCGCGTCGAGGACCTGCCGAAGAGCGAGGCCGTGCAGCGAGAGATCCAGGCGGCGATCGACGAGGTGAACAAGGAGCTCGCGCGCGTCGAGACCGTGAAGAAGTTCGTCGTGCTCGAGAGGCCCTTCTCGATCGACACTGGAGAGCTCACGCCTACGCTCAAGGTCAAGCGCAAGGTCGTGAACGAGCGCTTCGCCGAGGAGATCGAGGCGATGTACGCCGAGTGAGCGCGGCGCCTCGCGGCTCGCGGCGTGGCTCGAACTCACGGGCGAGTGGCGGCTCGAGCGCAGGCGACCGAACCGAGTCAGCCGCGGCGCTCGAGCGTCACGTAGCTGAGCTCGGGCGCCTCGCCCGCGCGACGCTCGACCTCGACGAAGACGCTCCGGTCGAAGGCGGGGAAGAACGAGTCGCAGCCCTCGACCTCGAGGTCGATCTCGGTGAGGTGGAGGCGCGTCGCGAGCGGCAGCGCGAGCGCGTAGATCTCCGCGCCACCGACGACCATCGGCTCCGGATCGGTCGTGCGCGCGGAGGCGAGCGCGCTCTCGAGGCTCGCGTGGAGCTCGACGCCGGGCGGTGCCTCACGGAGCGAGCGGCTCACGACGAGGTTGCGTCGCTCGGGCAGCGGCCGGCCGATCGAGGCGTAGGTCTTGCGACCCATCACGATCGCGTGCCCCGTCGTGATCCTGCGGAAGTGGCGCAGGTCTTCCGAGTAGCGCCAGGGTAGGCCACCCGCTCTGCCGATGCAGCCGTGGCGGGCGACGGCGACCACGATCGAGAGCGGCGCGAGCGCGGCGCTCACACGCTCACCTCGGCGCGGATCGCCGGGTGAGGGTCGTAGCCCTCGATCCGCACGTGCTCGGCGCGGAAGTCGAAGAGCTCGCGCACGCTCGGGTCGAGCACGAGCTTCGGCAAGGGGCGCGGCTCGCGTGAGAGCTGCAGCCGGGCCTGCTCGAGGTGGTTCGCGTAGAGGTGGGCGTCGCCGAGCGTGTGAACGAACTCGCCGAGCCCGAGGCCCGTGACCTGCGCCACCATCGCCGTGAGCAGCGCATAGCTCGCGATGTTGAAGGGCACGCCGAGGAAGACGTCGGCCGAGCGCTGGTAGAGCTGACACGAGAGCTTGCCGCGGCCCACGTGGAACTGGAAGAGCGTGTGGCAAGGCGGGAGCGCGACGCTGTCGGCCTCGCGGGGGTTCCAGCCGGTGACGATCAGGCGACGGCTGTGCGGCTCGCTGCGGATCTTCTCGACGACCTGGGTGAGCTGGTCGACGCCGTCGCGCTCGTAGCTGCCGTCCGGGCGGAGCGTGGCGCCGAAGTTGCGCCACTGGTGGCCGTAGATCGGCCCGAGCTCGCCCGGCTCGCGCCCGAAGCGCGCGCACTGCTCCGGCGTCGCCCACTCGTCCCAGATGCTCACGCCCGCCTCGCGCAGCGGGGCCACGTGCGTCGAGCCGGAGAGGAACCACAAGAGCTCGCCCACGATGCTCTTGGTGTGGACCTTCTTCGTCGTCACGAGCGGGAAGCCCTGCGCGAGGTCGAAGCGCATCTGGTAGCCGAACACGCCGAGCGTGCCGGTGCCGGTGCGATCGGCGCGTGGCTCGCCGTTCTCGAGGATGTGTCGGAGGAGCGCGTGGTAGGCCTGCATCGACTCCGGCCGGCCTAGCGCGTGCGCGAGGCAGCGCCAAGCGGGGCGCCGAGCGGAGCCGCGGAGCGCGCCCCAGGAGCGCGCCCTCGGGCGCAGACCTCAGTCCTGGACGAGCGCGACCTCGACGGCGCGAGGCTCGACCCCGGAGTGCTGCGCGATGCGCGCCACCGCGGTCGGCATCTCGCCGCCCTTCCCTACTCCGACCAGCACCCACCTGGCCCACTCGTCGGCGGCGACCGCGGGCTTCGCGTCGACCTCCGCTTGCTTCGCGCGTTCGGCGTAGAGCGCGCGGTATCGCTCGAAGCTGCGCAGGATCTCGGCTTGCGTCGCGACGATCGCGCTCGCGACCACGAAGCGCTTCACGTCGGCCGCGCTCGGGATCACGAGCGGGTCGCCCGCCGCGAGCTCGGGGCAGACGTTGCGCTCGGCACGGAAGCTCTCGTCGCTCCGATCGAAGTGGCCGGAGACCGACTGTGCGAGCACCGTCTCGGTCCCGTAGAGGCTCTCCCCACGCAGCACGACCTCGACGTCGCCCTTCACCGAGACCGTCTCGACCGGGTAGGTGTGCGTGCAGTAGCGATCGACCGCGACCTTCGGCGGCGTGGCGTCGAAGCGTGAGCGCGCCGAGTCGGCCTCGCTGCGTGCGCGCTGCGCGTCCGAGCGGGCGTTGTCGGCGTCGCGCCTGCCGGAGGAGAGCGCGTCCTCCGCGCGGCGCAGATCGTCGCGCGCGACGTCGACGTCGGTGCGCGCGGCGTCGCGGCGTCGCTCCTCCGAGGAGCAGGAGCCCGGCCCACCGCCTGCGCTCCGGCACGAGCTCAGCGCGCTCTCGGCTTGGCTGAGCACACGCTCGCGCCCTTGGAGGGCGCTGCGCGCAGTGTCGCGCGCACGCTCGAGCGAGGGGATCTGCGCCGCGAGCGACTGCGCGGCGGAGTCGGCCGAGGCCGCCGCCTGCTGCGCGCTGCGCATGTCGGACTCGGCGCGCGGGTAGTCGGGGTTCGGCACCATGTCGGTGCCGCAGACGTACTGGCAAGAGCGCCGCGTGCTCGTGCTCTGGCGATCGTAGCGGTAGCTGCGGAACTGACCGCCGAGCCGCATGCCCTGCAGGCGCAGCTTCGGGTCCTTCGCTTCGGCCGGGGGTTTGTCGGAGATGCGCAGCGGCAGCGCTGGGTCGAAGCCACGCGTGAGCGAGGCCGCGTTCACGTCGGCGCCGAGGTCGTCGGCGCTCGCGTCGCCGTCGAAGTTGCCGAGCAGCACGTGGTAGGTGAGCTCCTTGCGCAGCGCCGTGCGCAGCGCGTCGCGACGCGAGCGCACCGCCGCGTCGTTGGGCGTGTAGAGCAGCGCCTCACCCACGTCGACGAGCGCGTGCGTCGCCTCGCCGGCGGCGACGTGCGCGTCGGCGCGCGCGAGCGCCATCGCGGCGGCCTTCTCGCTCCCGCGGGCCTCGACGCCTCGTGCGTCGGCATCGTTCGGGTCGAGCTCGAGCACCGCGCGGGCGAGCCGGACCGCCTGCTTCGGATCTTCCGCGGCGAGCGCCTGCTCGGCCTTCGCGAGCGTGGCCGCGCGCGCCTCGGCGTAGCCCTGCTTGGCGGGGATGTTCTTCGGATCGAGGCCCATCGCCTGGTGGAAGGGCCGCATCGCGCCGACCGGATCGCCGGCCGCCATCAGCGCCTGCCCCTCCTTCACGCGATCGGCGGCGGCGCCCGAGCGCGCCTCTGCGAGCTTCCGCTTGGCGTCCTCGTCCTCCGGATCGAGCCGCACGGCCTCTTCGTAGGCCGTCACGGCGTCGTCCCAGCGCCCGGCCTTCGCGAAGGCGTCGCCTTGGTCCATGGCGCGACGGAAGGCGCTCGTGCAGCCGGCGATCGAGAGCGCGAGGACGAGGGCGAGGGCGGCTCGGTGGAGGCGGGAGGTTCGCATGGCGGGGCGTAGCTTCGCGGCGACAGGGCGCCCGTGGCAAGCGGGTTGCGGTGCGCACGCTGGCAGCGCCTGCCACGTGCTCGGTACACCCGACATCGACGAGCCCGAGGCCCGGCTTGTTCATCGCGCTCGAGCGCGTGCCCCGCGCGGACCGAGGCGGGCCGGACTTGCGACCCGGCCCGTTCGGCGACATGACGCGCTCGATGCTCGCAGCCCGGCCGATCACGATGATGCCGATAGGCCACGTGCGCTCGCCGCTCGACGACAAGGCGAGCGCGCCGCGCCAGCCGAGCGAGGCCGCCGGCATCCACGGGACGATCGAGCTCTGCGCAGGGCGCGGCCTCGAGGACGCGCTCTCGGGCATCGAACACTGGGACCACCTCTGGGTGGTGTTCGTCTTCGACCGCGCCGAAGGCTACCGGCCGAAGGTCTTGCCCCCGCGCAGCAAGGAGCGACGCGGCGTGCTCGGCACGCGCTCCCCGCACAGGCCGAACCCCATCGGGCTCAGCGTCGTGCGGCTCGAGCGCGTCGAGGGCCTCGTGCTGCACGTGTCGGGCCTCGACCTGCTCGACGGCACGCCCGTGCTCGATCTCAAGCCCTACGTGGCCTACACCGACAGCGTGCCCGACGCGAAGTCGGGCTGGCTCGGCGCCGACCCGGGCCCGCGCTGGTCGATCCGCTTCGAGCCCGCCGCCGAGCAGGCCCTCGCGTGGCTCGCCGAGCGCGGCGAGACGGAGCTCGGCGGTCGGCTCGAGACGCTGCTCGCGACCGGCCCCGAGCCCCACGCCTACCGCAGGATCCGCGTGCTCGACGACGGCCGTCGCGAGATCGCCTCCCGCGCGTGGCGCGCGCTGTTCCGCGTCGAGGGCCGCGAGCTCGTGGTCGAGCAGATCCGCTCCGGCTACCGCCCGAGGGAGCTGGCCAGCCCGTCGAGCGAGGAGCTCGCGCTGCACCGAGCCTTCGTCGATCGACCGCGAGGCAGCGCGTGAGCCGGCGCGCTCCGCTGCTCTACGCGCTGGCGCTCGCCGCCTGTGATGCGCCCGCACCGACCCCGGGCGCGAGCGGCGCGCCCACCTCCGCCATCCCCCCGCAGGTGGCCACCGCACAGCCCTCGCAGGGCGAGGCCGCGGAGCCCGACGACGAGACGAGCACGCGCCCCATGGAGCTGCTGGCCTTCAGCTTCACGAGCGGCGTGAAGAACAAGGCGCCCGTCGACACGCTGCGCTCGGCGAAGGCCGGGCAGAAGGTCCACGCGCACCTCACGCTGCGCAACCGCACCGGGCGCGCTCGCAAGGTCGAGCTGCGCTTCCGCGTCGGCGGCGAGCTGCGCACCGAGCTGTCGCTCGAGGTCGGCGAGGCCTGGAGCTGGCGCACCTGGGGCTACAACACGATCCTCACCGGCGATCGCGGCAAGAAGCTCTCACTCGAGGTCGTCGACGACGAGGGCCACCCCATCGTCGATGCGGAGCTGCCGATCGAGTAGCATCGCGTGATGCCGCGAGCTTCCTCCCGTACCTCGTCCACGCTCACCATCTTCGTCACCCTCGGCCTCACGAGCCTCGGCGTCGCTTGCGGAGACGACACCTCCGGCACCGGCGGCGGTGGCGAGGGAGGCGCGGGCAGCACGACGAGCTCCGCGGGCGGCAACGGCAGCGGCACCGGCGGCGACGCGACGGGCGGCGCAGGAGGTGGCACCGGCGGCTCGGGTGGCATCGGCCCCTTCGTGCCCGGCGCCCCCATCGACGCTCCCGACGAGACCTGGACCTGGATCGACTTCCCGGACTCGCGCTGCATCAACGACACCCCGACTGGGATCGGCATCAACAAGACGACCGCGAGCGAGAACGTCGCCATCTTCCTGATGGGCGGCAACGCCTGCTTCAACGGCGTCAGCTGCCAGATCACCGCGAACACGAACGGCTACGGCTCCGGCAAGTTCGCGAGCGAGGGCGTGCTCGACGCGCCGCTCTTCGACCGCACCGATCCACTCAACCCGCTCCGGGACTACTCCTACGTGTTCGTCCCCTACTGCACCGGCGACGTGCACGCGGGCAACCGCGAGGGCGTGGTGGTCGGCGGCACCGAGCGCAACTTCCACGGCTTCAAGAACATGCGCGCCTTCCTGCAGCGCATCGTGCCGACCTTCCCGAACGCCGACACCGTCGTGCTCGCCGGCGTGAGCGCGGGCGGCTTCGGCGCCGCGTTCAACTACGTGCACGTCTCCGAGGCCTTCGGCGACGACACGAACGTCGTGCTCGTCGACGACTCCGGGCCGCCCATGTCGAGCGAGTTCATCTCGCCCTGCCTGCAGAAGCACTTCAGCGACACCTGGGGCCTCGCGTCGACCTTCCCCGAAGACTGCACGGCCTGCGACAACGCCGAGGGCGTGTTCATCGAGCCCTACATCGATCACGTGATCTCGACCTATCCGACGCGCAGCCTCGCCGTGATCTCGAGCGACGCCGACAGCACCATCCGGGCCTTCTGGAGCTACGGCCAGAACGACTGTAGCAGCATCAACGGTCTGCCCGGCGACTACCCCGCCGCGCAGTACCGCGCAGGCCTCGAGGACATGCGCGACCGCATCGGCGCGGGCACGAACCGCTTCCGCCTCTACATGCCCACCTCCACGAAGCACGTCTGGCTCGGCGAAGACATCACCACGGTCGACGCGGCCGGCGGGAAGAACCTCGCCGAGTGGCTCGAAGAGGCGATCAGCGGCGATCCCGGCTGGGCGAACGCTTCCACCCCCTGAGGCTCGCGCTGCACCGCGGACGAGGCGGGCCGGGGCTGGTGAGTGGAGCCGAGCAATCTGTCGTGGGTGCCTTGACCCTGTACAAGTCATGGACAATAGTTAGACACGACATGCAGCATCCGGCCTCGAAGTGGTTCCGACGCTCGCTCGCGGTGGTGGGTCTCTCCGCCGTGGCGGCGCTGCCCCTCGCCGCGCAGGCCCTGCCGAAGGTGGGAGGGACCGCGCCCGCGGCTGCGAAGCTCGTCGACGTCGACGACCGCAGCCTCAGCCTCGAGGCGCTGCGTGGGCAGCCGGTGCTCGTGGTCTACGAAGACAAGGACTCCTCGAAGCTCAACGCCGCGCTGAAGCGAGAACTCGACGAGCTCATGAAGAACGAGCCCAAGCTGCGCAAGCTGCGCGTGGTGGCCGTGGCCGACGTGAGCGAATACGACTTCTGGCCCGCGAAGGGCGCCGTGAAGGACGCCATCCGCGACGAGCAGAAGAAGGCCAACACCACGATCTACCTCGACTGGTCGGCCGACTTCCGCACGAAGCTCGCGCTCGACGCGAAGACGAGCAACGTCGTGCTCTTCGATCGCGAGGGGCGCTTCGTCTACGCGCGCGCGGGCGCGCTCACGGCTGCCGACCGCAAGGCGCTCGTCGGAGAGATGCGCGCGCTCGTCGGCGGCACCTGAGAACCGCGTCCTTCCCCTGGCGCGCGCCTCGGCGCAGCCCTTCATGCACGCACCGAGAAGGCCCCGCCAGAGCCGCGCGAGCCTCGATACAGCCGCAAGACCGCGAGCCCACTCGGCGCGCTCGCACGAGGCCCCCATGACGACCAGCTTCACCGAGCCCAGCCCCAAGACGCACGCGAAGCCCGAAGCGAGGCGCGCCGACGACGCGCGCCCGCACGCGATCGTCATCGGCAGCGGCTTCGGCGGCCTCGCCGCCGCGGTGCGGCTCGGCGCTCGCGGCTACCGCGTGACGGTGCTCGAGAAGCTCGATCGCCCCGGCGGGCGCGCCTACGTGCACCACCAAGACGGCTTCGTGTTCGACGCCGGCCCGACCGTGGTGACCGCGCCCTTCCTGCTCGAGGATCTCTGGGCGCTCGCGGGCAAGCGCATGAGCGACGAGATCGACATGCGGCCGGTCACGCCCTTCTACCGCATCGTCTTCGACGATCGTTCGAGCTTCGACTACACGGGCGACGCCGAGGCGATGAGGCGCGAGGTGGCGCGCATCGCCCCGGACGACGTCGAGGGCTACGAACGCTTCGTGAAGCGCAGCGAGGAGATCTTCAGGGTGGGCTTCGAGCGGCTCGCGCACGTGCCGTTCAGCTCGCCGATGGACATGGCGAAGATCGTGCCCGACATGATGGCGCTCGAGAGCTACCGCACCGTGTGGGGGCTCGTCGCCAAGCACGTGAAGAGCGACAAGCTCCGGCAGGTGATGAGCTTCCACCCCCTGCTCGTCGGCGGGAACCCCTTCACGACGACGTCGATCTACACCCTCATCGCCTTCCTCGAACGCAAGTGGGGCGTGCACTTTCCCATCGGCGGCACGGGGGCCTTGATCAAGGGGCTCTGTGGCCTCGTCGAGCACCTCGGCGGCTCGGTGGAGTGCGACGCCGAGGTCAGGCGCATCCTCGTGGAGAAGGGCGTCGCCAAGGGTGTGGTGCTCGCCTCCGGCGAGGTCCTGCGCTCGGACGTCGTCGTCTCGAACGCGGACAGCGCGTGGACCTACAGACACCTCGTCGACCCGAAGGATCGACCGAGCTGGAGCGATCGGCGCATCGAGCGCGCGCGTTACTCGATGGGCCTCTTCGTCTGGTACTTCGGCACGAAGAAGCTCTACCCCGACGTCGCGCACCACACGATCATCCTCGGGCCACGCTACGAGGCCCTGCTCGACGACATCTTCGAGAAGCACGTGCTCGCGGAGGACTTCTCCCTCTACCTGCACAGGCCCACGGCGACGGATCCCTCGCTCGCGCCCGCAGGGCACGACGGCTTCTACGTGCTCTCGCCGGTGCCGAACCTCGAGAGCGGCACGAACTGGCTCGATCAGGCCGAGCCCTACCGCGCGAAGATCGAGCGCTTCCTCGACCGCACGGTGCTGCCCGGGCTCTCCGCCAGCCTCGTGACGAGCCGCGTGACGCACCCGCTCGAGTTCCAGGACCGCCTGCTGAGCTTCCGGGGAGCCGCCTTCGGTCTCGAGCCCCGCCTCACGCAGAGCGCCTACTTCCGGCCGCACAACCAGAGCGAGGACATCCAGCACCTCTACCTCGTCGGCGCGGGCACGCACCCGGGAGCGGGCATGCCAGGCGTCATCTCCTCGGCGCGTGTGCTCGACAGCATCGTGCCGAGCCCCTCGGTCTTCCGACGTGTCTGAACGAATCGCAGAGCTCGAGCTCGACGCCTGCCGTGCCCTGCTGAAGAACGGCAGCAAGAGCTTCTACGCGGCGAGCCTGAGCTTGCCGTCTCGGGTGCGCGTGCCGGCCACCGTCGTCTATGCGTTCTGCCGCATCCTCGACGACGAGGTCGATCAGGAGTCGGCGACGCCCGCGGTGATCGACGCGCTCCGTCTGCGCCTCGACGAGGCCTACGCCGGCAGGCCCCACGCGCACCCGGTCGATCGTGCCTTCAGCATCGTCGTGCGCGACCGCCAGCTGCCGAAGCTCGTGTTCGACGCGCTGCTCGAGGGCTTCGCCTGGGATCTGGCCGGCAGGCGCTACGGCACGATCGACGCGCTCGTCGACTACTGCGTGCGGGTCGCGGGCACGGTCGGCGTGACGATGAGCCTGCTCATGGGCCGGCGCGAGCCCGAGGTGCTCGCGCGCGCCGCCGACCTCGGCATCGCGATGCAGCTCACGAACATCGCGCGCGACGTCGGGCACGACGCGCGCAACGGTCGCATCTACCTGCCGCTCGAGTGGCTCGAGGAGGCGAAGGTCGACGTCGACGCGCTGCTCACGCACCCGGAGCACTCGCCCGGCCTCGGCGAGGTCGTGCAGCGCACGCTCGACCTCGCCGACAACTACTACCTGCGCGCCGACCCCGGCATCGGCGCGCTTCCGCTCGACTGCCGCCCCGCGATCCGCGCAGCGCGCCGCATCTACAGCGCCATCGGCCGACAGGTGCGGGCCAACGAGCTCGACACCGTGAGCCGCCGCGCCGCCGTGCCCACCAGCGAGAAGCTACGCCTGCTCCTCAGGTCGCTCGCGCCCTCGCGCTCCGAGCTGCGCAGCCTGAGGCAGCCCGAGACCCGAGGCGCGCGTTTCCTCGTCGACGGAGCGTCGGAGTGAAGCTCGAGGCCTCGCGTGCGCGAGACCTGGTGCGCGAGGCGGGCGGGGAGGAGCTCGTCGAGCGCCTCGAGCACCTCGACCGCTCGGGGAGCGGCTCGGAGCAGCCACACCGCGTGCGCGCACCGAGCCGAGGCGACGCACGCGACGTCGACGTGATCTTCGCCGGCGGTGGGCTCTCGCTGCTCCTGGCGCCGCTCGTGGCGCGCTCGGGGCTGCGCGTCGCGGTCGCCGACCGAGCACGGATCGGCGAAGCCCACCGCGAGTGGAACGCCTCGGCCGAGGAGCTCGAGGCGCTCGTGCGCGTCGGGCTCCTGACGCACCCGGAGCTCGAGGAGCTCGTCGTCGCGCGCTACGAACGAGGCATCTGCCGGTGGCACGGAGGAGGCACCTGGCCGGTGCGCGGCGCGCTCGATCACGCCGTCGACGCGGGGGCGCTGCTCCGCTTCGCGCGTCGCGCGAGTTTGGAGGCGGGGGTGCTGCTGCTCGACCACCACACGGTCGAGGCGAGCGAGAGCGGCGCGGGCGGCGTACGTGTGGCGCTGCGCGATCGAGGCGGCGCGCCGAGGGAGCTCTCGGCTCGGCTGCTCGTCGAGGCGCGAGGCGCGAGCCGCCCCGCGCACGACGCCGATCTGCTGTGTCCCACCGTGGGTGGCGTGCTCGAGGGCCTCGAGCAGGGCAGCGGCGAGCGTCAGATCGACCCGAAGATCGGCGAGATCCTCGTCACCACCGAGCACGTCGAGGAGGGGCGCCAGCACATCTGGGAGGGCTTCCCCGGAAGGGACGGCCAGACCACGGTGTACCTCTTCTACTACGCGCCGCGCGAGGAGGTGCGGCCCGGCGCGCTGCTCGCTCTCTACGCGCGCTACTTCGAGAAGCTCGGCGCCTACAAGCGCGGCGCAGCGAAGCTCGTGCGCCCCACCTTCGGGCTCATCCCAGGCTGGACGCGCATGAGCGCGGCGCCGCGGCCGCGCGCGCCGCGGGTGGCGCTCGTCGGTGACGCGGCCTCTCGCCACTCACCGCTCACCTTCTGCGGCTTCGGCGCGATGCTGCGCTCGCTGGGGCCGGCGAGCAGCGGCATCGCGCGCGCGGCGAGCAGCGACGCCGCAGGCTTCGTCCCGAGCCTCGTGCACGACACGCCCCTGCACGGCGGCACGGGCGCGCTCGCGATGATGATGGCGAAGCCCGACGTGGCGCGCCCGGCTGCGCTGAACCGCCTGCTCGACACGGCCTTCGCGACGCTCCATCGCATGGGCGACGCGCCCTACCGGGCCCTCTTGCGCGACGAGATGAGCGCCACCGACTTCGCGAGCTTCCTCTTGCGTGTGTCGGCCCGCTCGCCCAGCGTCTACCGCGACGTCTTCGGCGCCTTCGGTGTCGCGCCCACGCTCGCGTGGGCTTCGCGCGTCGGGGCCAGCGTCCTGGGCAGCGTGCGCGACCTGCGCCCACGAGACTGAGCGCGCCCCGCGCGGCGCCACGAGCGCAAGTGCTCCGAAGATCCCCGAGGCGCTCAGCGAGGATCGACGGCGAGCAAGCGCCCGTCGGGGCCGAGGCGCATCCAGCGCTCACGCCAGGCGAAGCGCCTCGAGCTGAGCGCGCGCAGCCACGCGGCGGCGAGCGTCGTCTCCGCGAGCACCACGTCGCGCACGAGGTCGCCGAAGCGCGTCGAGCCGCTCGTAGCGCGCCGCGCAGCCCACGCGGTCGCGATGCGCACGCCGAGCGCGACCGCGACCGCTGCGAGGGCGAGCGGCGTCGCGAGCAAGAGCGCCGAGAACGCGATCGACAGGAGCGGGAAGAACATCAGCGGGTACGAGACGAGCAGCGCCGGGCGCTGCGCGCGGATCACCGCGAGCCAACGCCCGAAGCGCTCGACGGTCGCGCCGAGCTGCCTGCCGGCCGCGAGCGAGCGCACGCCGGTCGCGCCCACCACGATCGACGCCCCCTGCGCCGCGAGCCGGCGTGACAGCTCCATGTCCTCGCCGAGGTATCGATCGAGCTCGTCGAGGCGCACCGTGCGCTCGAGCGTCGATCGACGAGCGGCGAAACACTTGCCGACGAGGCCCGCGGGGTCGAGCTCCGCGAGCAGGGCGAAGCTGTGCAGCGAGGCGCCGAGCAGCGCGCCCGAGGCGAGGTCCCCCGGCGCGCTGGGTGTGCCTGCCTCGTGCGGCGGCGCCCAGACCGCGCCGACGCGCGCGTCGCGCTCGAGCGGCAGCACGAGCTCGGAGATCGGATGCCCCTCGAGGTCCACGTCGCTGTCGACGACGAGCACCACCTGCCGATCGGGGTCGCTCGTGGGGAGCTCCTGCAGCGCGGCGAGGATCTGCTGCACCTTGCGGTTCGGCCCGGCAGCGCGGCTGATCACGAGGCGCGCCTCGACGCCACGCGCGAAGAGCGCCGCGAGGGCGACGTCGATCGCGGGCCTCGCAGCGTCGTCCTCACGCTCGATGCAGAAGCTGACGACGAGGCGCGCGCCGGCGGTGTCCGGGAGGCTCGAGAGGCTGCGCACGAGCTCGGGCTCCGCCCCGGCGCAGGGGCGCACCAGGTGGACCTCACTCTCCGAGAGCTCGAGCCCCGTGCTCGCGCCGCGCTGCGCCCCGGCCTCGCGCAGTCGACGCGCCCTGCGGTGCGATGCCACCAGCAGGGGGCCGGCGGTCATCGACGCCCAGAGCAACAGGGCCTGCGACGCGAGCTCGGCGTTCATCGGGCGTCGATCATGCGAAACGGTAGGAGGAACTGCACCTCACGGCGCCTGAAGCGCTCGAGGTCGAGGCTCTCGTGCACACCCTGCCCGCGCCGCCCGCCCACCTCCGCGCGCAGCAGCGATCTCGCGTAGAAGGGCGTGTCCTCGTAGCTGCGCACGACGTGCGCCGCGCCGGGGTGGTCGGCGCGGGTGCCGCGCCGCACGCCCCAGCGGGTGCGTGGCAGCGTCGAGCGCACGAGCGAAGGCGCTTCCCGCGGCCGGTTGTCGCGATCGAAGCAGAGCGTGAGCTCGTGCCTCTCGCCGCTCGCGTCCTCGACGTCGTAGGTGATGAGCGCGCCGTCATCGGTCGCGAGCCTCGCCCAGTCCCACCGCTCGAGGCGCCGCTCGAGCGGCTCGTCACCTGCGTTCGCGTCGTGGTAGGCCGCGCCGCGGAAGCTCAGGCCGTGGGAGTCGAGCTCGACCTCGGCGCGCGCGCTCGGCGCGACGGGCCACCAGAGGTGCGCGCCCCGTCCGTCGATCGCCTGCGGCTCGGCGAAGCGGTGCGGCGCGTGGAGGCGCACGCGACCGCGCAGCGAGCCTCGCCACGGCGCCGTGCGTTCGTCGAAATCGACCTCGAGCACGTCGCCCCGCCAGCGCATCGTGCTCGAGCCGATGCGCAGCCGGTCCGCGCTGCGCTCGAGCGCCCCCTTCGTACCGTCGCGCTCGGTGAGCGACCAAGCCTCGGTGCCCGGGCCATAGGCCACGACGTGCATCGACACGTGGCGCAGGGGCTCGGCGGGCCCACCCGCCCGGGCGCGCGCGTAGAACGGCGAGAAGACGCTGCCGAGCATCGCGATGATCGTGAGCCCGTGGGCCCCGTCATCGCTGACTACGTCCAGGTACCACCATGCGTACCCGTCGCGCGTGACCTCCCGATCGAAGCGAGGTCCTCGTCGACCATCGCTGCCGAGAGCCTGCCGCTCGTCGCCGCCATCGGCACGCCCGCTCCCGGGTGCACGCTGCCCCCCGCGAGGTAGAGCCCCGGCACCTTCGTGCGGGCCCCCGCCCTCGCGAAGGTCGCCGTCATGCCGTGCGTCGCCGCGCCGTAGAGCGCCCCACCCGTTCCCGGGAAGAGCCGCTCGAAGTCGCCCGGCGTCGTCGCGTGCAGCTCCGACGAGCCTTCGAAGACCAGCCCCGAGCGTTCGAGGGTCGCGAGTGTCCTGTCCTTGCATGTGGCGATCTCCGATGGGCTGAGGGTGGTCTTGTCGCCGTCGGCGGGCGCGTTGACGAGCGCGAAGAAGCGCTCCGCTTCGTCGCTGGGCGGGCGGTCGTCGTCTCGGTCCTGCGCGCAGAGGTAGATCGTGGCGTCGCCGGGGATCCGGCGCTCCTCGCGCAAGGCGCGGAACTCGGCCGCGTAGTCGCTCGAGAAGAAGACGTTGTGCCGCGCGAGCTCGAAGCCCCGCGGCCGCGCCACGAAGGAGAAGGTGAGCGCGGAGAGCGATCGTTGCTGGACCGACGGAGCGGGAGCCGCCTTGCGCACGCCCGAGCCGAGCAGGCCGGACGCGAGCGCCCCGACGTCGCCGTTGAAGACGACCGCGCTCGCGTCGATCCGCTCCCCGCTCGCGAGCTCCACGCCAGCCGCGCGCCCCGAGTCGAGGTACACGCGATCCACCGCCGCGCCGGTGCGCAGCTCGACACCGAGCTCGAGCGCGAGCTTCTCGAGCCCCCGCGCGAGCGCCACCATGCCTCCGCGCACGTACCAGACGCCGCTCTGCTCCACGTGCGCGATGACGTGCAAGGTGGCCGGCGCCTCGAAGGGCGAGGACCCCGAGTAGGTCGCGTAGCGCCCGAAGAGCTGGACGAGCCGAGGGTCGGCGAAGAAGTCGCGCAGCGACTTGTGCATGGTGCGGTGCGCATCGAGCCGCGAGAAGGCCGTGACCCCGATGGCCGCCGCGAGCTGCAGCGTGGAGCCGAAGCTCGGCTTCTGCGAGCGCAGGAAGGGCTGCTCGACCGTCTCGAAGATGCGCTGCGCGTAGGCGACGTAGGCTCGGTAGCCGCGCGCCTCCTTCGCCCCGGCGAAGCGCCCGATGGCGTCGATGCTGCGCTCGACGTCGGCGTAGAGGTCCAGCGTTCCCTCACCACGCGAGGGCCAGGCGTGCCGCGCGAGCAGCTCGGCGCGCTCCAGGCTCAGGTAGTCTTCGACCTTCCGGCCGGCCGCCGCGAAGAGCTCGTCGAAGACCCAGCGCATCGTCATGACCGTCGGCCCGGCGTCGATGTGTTTGCCTCCGACCGAGATGGTGCGCAGCTTGCCGCCGAGGTACGGGGCTCGCTCGAGCAGGCTCACGGGGTAGCCTCGCCGAGCGAGGTCGATGGCCGCCACGAGCCCTCCCACCCCTCCGCCGACCACCACGACCTTGCTTCGTTCGAGCATCGTACCGAGAACATAGCTTCGGCCTGGCGCTTGTCTAGTCTTTGTCTAAGACTATTGTTCAACCTGGGATGACGCCCAAGCCCAGGAGCAGCCACCATGCCCCTCTCTCTCCACTCTCCCACGGAGCCCCGGCCTTGAGCCCCGCCGATCCCTTGGAGACCGCGCTCGATCGAGCGGTCCAGACGCTCTGCGAGGCTGGCCCCCCGAGGCTCGCCGCCGCCGTGAGACACGCGGTCTTCCCGGGCGGAGGCCGCCTCAGGCCCAGGCTCGTGCTCGCCGTGGGCAGCGCCTGTGGCGCCGAGCGCGACTCACCGACGCAGCTCGCCGCGGCCGTGGCCGTCGAGCTGTTCCACTGCGCCTCGCTCGTGCACGACGACCTGCCGTGCTTCGACGATGCCTCGACACGGCGTGGACAACCCACGGTGCATCGCCTCCACGGCGAAGCGACGGCGGTGCTCGCGGGAGACGCGCTCATCGTGGGCGGCTTCGAGGTGCTCGGCCGCGCCTTCGCGCCTCACCCGGCGCGCCTCGGGCCTCTGGTCGGCGTCTATGCACGCGCGCTGGGCGCGAGCCGAGGGCTCATCGCGGGCCAGGCCTGGGAGTCCGAGCCCACCGTCGAGCTCGAGGCCTACCACCGGGCCAAGACGGGCGCGCTCTTCGAGGCCGCCGCCATGGCGGGCGCGCTCGCGGCCGGCGCCGACGGCGAGCCCTTCCGCGCGCTCGGAGCGCTGTTCGGCGAGGCCTACCAGCTGCTCGACGACCTCGGTGACGCGCTCGGGAGCTCGGAAGCGCTCGGCAAACCGACCGGCCGAGACGAAGCGCTCGGCAGGCCCAACGCCGTGCGCGCGCGAGGTGTGGCCGAGGTGCGCAGCCGCTCCCAGGCCCTGATGAGCGAGGCGGCCGCCACGGTGCCGGCCTGCGCGCGGCGCGAGGTCCTGCTGCGCTGGCTCGAGCGCACCGTGCACGAGGTGACCGAGCGGGCGACCGCGTCCCCGAGCTGAAGTCATCCGCTGCCACTTGCACACAGGACGCTAAAGCGGCATCCTGTCCGTCATATTGGCACAGCGAGGAGCGGGCGGCGGGTTCGGGCGCGGGCGAGGTGCTCACCTCGGCGGCTCGTCGCGCCCTCTGGGCTCCCCTCCGGCGCCGCTCTCCCGGCGTAGTGTGCTCGGCCTGGCCTGCGCGCTGCTCGGCGGAGCCGCCTGCGCGAGCCGCCCGGAGGGCGAGCTCCTGCACGTGTCCTACGACGCGACGCGCGCGCTCTACGAGGCGATGAACCTCGCCTTCGCCGCGACGCTCGAGGGCGCCGAGGCCGAGCGGGTGCGCGTGCGCCAGTCGCACGGGGGCTCCGGCAAACAAGCCCGCAGCGTGCTCGAGGGCCTCGACGCCGACGTGCTCAGCCTCGCGCTCGGCTGGGACCTCGACATGCTGGCCGACGCCGGCCTCGTCGCGCCGACCTGGAAGGAGCGCCTCCCGGACGGCGCCGTGCCCTACACGTCGACCGTCGTGCTGCTCGTGCGCGCCGGCAACCCGAAGGGCGTGCGCGACTTCGCCGACCTCGGGCGCGACGACCTCGCGGTGCTCACGCCCAACCCCAAGACGAGCGGCGGCGCCCGCTACAACCACCTCGCGGTCTGGGGCTCGACCTTCCTCCGCACCGGCAGCCGTCGAGAGGCCGACGAGCTCGTCCACCGCATGTACCAACGCGTGCCGATCCTGGAGGCCGGCGCACGCGCGGCGCTCACGAGCTTCGCCGAGCGGCGCATCGGCGACGTCTTGCTCGCGTGGGAGAGCGAGGCGCGGCTCGCGGTCGAGAAGTTGGGCCGAGGAGAGCTCGAGATCGTCGTGCCCGCGCGCAGCATCTACGCCGAGACGCCGGTGAGCGTCGTCGATCGCGTGGTCGACCGCCGCGGCACGCGCGCGCTCGCCGAGCGCTACGTCGAGTTCCTCTGGTCCGAGGAGGCGCAGGCGATCGCCGCCCGTCATCACCTCCGGCCGCGCCGCGCGCCGAGCCCGCTGCCCGAGCTCGAGCGCTTCACCGTCGAGTCCCTGTGGGGAGGGTGGAAGAGCGCCCACCTCGAGCACTTCGCCGACGGCGCGAGCTTCGATCGCGCCATGGAGACCCGGCGATGAAGCGGCGTGCCCCGCGCGCCATGCCCGGCCTCCGGCTCTCGCTCGGCATCTCGCTCAGCTACCTCTCGCTGCTCGTGCTGCTCCCGCTCGGCGTCTTGCTCCTGCGCGCGGCGTCCATCGGGCCACTGGAGTTCGTCGCCGCCGCGACCACGCCGCGCGCGCTCTCTTCCTACGCGCTGAGCTTCGGCGCCTCGCTCGCCGCCGCCGCGGTGAACACCGTCTTCGGCGTGCTCGTCGCGTGGGTGCTCGTGCGCTACGAGTTCCCGGGTCGCGATCTCGTCGACGCCGCGATCGATCTGCCCTTCGCGTTGCCCACGGCGGTGGGTGGCATCGCGCTCGTCACGCTCTACGCGCCCGACTCGACGCTCGGGCGCTTGCTCGCGTGGCTGGGGATCCGGGTCGCCTTCGCTCCGCTCGGCGTCGTGGTCGCGCTCGTCTTCGTCGGGCTGCCCTTCGTCGTGCGCTGCGTCGCGCCGGTGCTCGCCGACTTCGAGCGCGAGCAAGAGGAGGCCGCCTCCACGCTCGGCGCTTCGCGCGCGACGATCCTCCGGCGGGTCGTCCTGCCGGCGATCCTGCCAGCCGCGCTCACGGGCTTCGCGCTCTCCTTCGCGCGCGCCATCGGAGAGTACGGCTCGGTCGTCTTCATCTCGGGCAACCTGCCCTTCCGCACCGAGGTCGCGCCCTTCCTCGTGATGACGAAGCTCGAGCAGTACGACTACGACGGCGCGACCGCGATCGCGGTCGTGATGCTCGTCACCTCCTTCGCGCTGCTGCTCGGCGTGAACCGGCTCGAGCGCTGGACGCGCGAGCGCAGCGGGGCGGGCGCCACGTGAGCGGTCCGGTCCGAAGCGCCCCCGTCCGGCTCGCGCCGGGGCGGCCCGGCACGAGCGAGCCCACCTGGGTACGCCGCGCGGCGATCGGCGTGGCGCTGCTCTTCCTGGCGGCCTTCCTCGGCCTGCCGGTGCTGGTCGTGCTGCACGAGGCGCTTCGCGGAGGGCTCGCGCCCGTGTGGCGCGCGCTGTCGAGCGACGACGTGCTGGCGGCGGCGCGCCTCAGCGCGATGGTGGTCCTCATCGCCGTGCCGCTCAACACCGTCTTCGGCGTCGCGCTCGCGTGGGCCGTCACGCGCTTCGACTTCCCTGGCAAGTCGCTGCTCGTCACGTTGGTCGACCTGCCCTTCGCGGTCTCGCCCGTCATCGCGGGCATGCTCTTCGTCCTGCTCTTCGGCGGGCGAGGGCTGCTCGGGCCCTGGCTCTTCGATCACGGGCTGCGCGTGCTCTTCTCCCCGGCAGGCGTCGTGCTCGTCACGGTCTTCGTCACCCTGCCCTACGTCGCGCGCGAGCTCGTGCCGCTGCTCGCCGCGCAAGGTCACGACGAAGAGCTCGCCGCGCTCACGCTCGGCGCGAGCGGCTGGACGACCTTCAGACGCATCACCTTGCCGAAGGCCAAGTGGGGCATCGTGCACGGCGTCGTGCTCGCCACGGCGCGCGCGCTGGGCGAGTTCGGCGCGGTGAGCGTGGTGAGTGGGCACATCCGCGGCTCCACGAACACGCTGCCGCTCGCGGTCGAGGTGCTCTACGACGAGTACCGCTTCAGCGACGCCTTCGCGGTCGCGAGCGTGCTCTTGCTCCTGTCGGTCGCGACGCTCGCGCTCAAGCGCGTCGTCTCGTTCCGCCAGGCGCGCGAGCTCGAGGCCATACGCGAGCCGGCCGAGCGGCCCCAGACCGGAGGGCTCGCGCCGAGCCCACGAGGAGCCACGTCGTGATCTCCGTCCGCAAGCTCGAGAAATCCTTCGGCACCACGCGCGTCGTCCACGACGTCTCCTTCGAGGTGGAGCGCGGCGAGCTCGTCGCGTTGCTCGGCCCGAGCGGCGGCGGCAAGAGCACCGTGCTGCGCATGATCGCGGGCCTCGACGCCCCCGACGCAGGCGAGATCCTCATCGACGGACGCGACGCCACGTCGACGCGGGTGCAGGACCGCGCCGTCGGCTTCGTCTTCCAGCACTACGCGCTCTTCAGGCACATGAACGTGCGCGACAACGTCGCCTTCGGCCTCGAAGCGCGCGGCGTGGCACGCAAGGAGGCGCGCGCGCGCGCCGACGAGCTGCTCGAGCTCGTGCAGCTGTCCGGGCTCGGTGATCGCTACGCCTCGCAGCTCTCCGGAGGGCAGCGGCAGCGCGTGGCGCTCGCCCGCGCGCTCGCGCCCGAGCCCGCCATGCTGCTGCTCGACGAGCCCTTCGGCGCGCTCGACGCGAGCGTGCGCGCCGATCTCCGCCAGTGGCTGCGCAGACTCCAGCGCGAGCGCGGCATCACCGCCATCTTCGTCACGCACGATCAAGACGAAGCGCTCGAGCTCGCCGATCGCGTGGTCATCCTGAACCGCGGGCGAGTCGAGCAGTGCGGCAAGCCGAGCGAGGTCTACGACCGGCCGGCGAGCCCCTTCGTCGCGAGCTTCCTCGGGGCGAGCAACGTGCTCACGGGGATCGTGCGTGAGGGGCGCCTCGAGGCGGGGGCCGTGGCGCTCGACGCCAGCGGTCAGCGCGAGGGCGAGGCCCGCGCCTACGTCCGGCATCACGCCGTCGAGGTGCTCGGGCACACACACGATCACACCGGCACGCACTCGGCGCTCAGGGCGCGCATCCGCGCCCACGCGCGCCTGGGCTGGCGCTCGCGCCTCGAGCTCGAGCTCGCGGACGGGCGCTCGCTCGTCGCCGAGCTGCCCCGTGAACGCTCGGAATCCTTGGCGCTTTCGGTGGGCGACGAGGTCTTCGTGGAGCTGCGCGACCCGGCCGTCTTCGTCGAGGACTACGTGATCTGAGCGCGGAGCGCGCGCTCGAGCCCAGCAGAGCGCGACGCGACGGGAGCGCAGCTCGGGCCCTTCCGCGGAAGCGCGTGGGCGACGAGGGTGTGGTGGAGCACGATCCATCCGACCGCGCCTACATGCACACCGATTTGCATCCGCGAGCGCGCGCGGCGCGCCACGCGCTCACCGAGCGCGATAGCCTCGATCTCGGTCTTCGAGACCGCTCGCGGAGCCGGCACAGCGGATGTGCAGCTCCGGCCCACCCTCCCCGCGCCTCGTCTCCCAAGGAGAGCGTCCATGATCTTCAACCTCCGCTCGAGCGCGATCCCTCTCACCGCCAAGGTCATCGGCTTCCGGGGCACGGAGCGGATCTCGACGCCGTACCGCTTCGACGTCTTCTTCACCGTGCCGGTCGACTTCCTCACCGACGACCTGCACGACGCGGTGAACTCGAAGGCCGAGCTCTCGGTCGCGCTGGGCGAAGGCCCGCTGCCCCAGCCCTTCCGCTTCCACGGGCTACTCTCGTCGATCCGCCTCGTGCGCGCCGCCGACAGCGCGCTCCTCTTCCACGCCCAGCTCGTGCCGCAGCTCTGGCAGCTCAGCCTCACGCGCCACAGCCGCATCTTCACGAAGAAGACGGTGATCGACGTGATCGAGGAGATCCTCGGCGAGTCCGGCATCGACTACGAGCTGCGCCTCGAGGCAAGCTACGAGCTCGAGGAGCAGATCACGCAGTACAAGGAGAGCAACCTCGCGTTCATCCAGCGCTGGATGGACCGCGAGGGCCTCTACTACTTCTTCGATCAGGGCGAAGACGGCGAGCTGCTCGTCATCACCGACAACAAGGCCTCGCACGGCTCGATGCGCGTCACGCCGATCCGCTACTTCCCGCAGAGCGGCTGGGACGTCACGACGAAGCAGGCCTTCGACAACTTCGCCGCCACGCACTCGGCGCTGCCCGCGAGCGTGCGCCTCGTCGACTACGACTACGCCAAGCCGTTGCTCGACGTGGCGAGCACCGTGTCGGTGAGCGAGAACGCGGTCGGCGAGATCACCGAGTACGGCGGGCGCTTCTTCAGCCCCCAGGACGCCAAACGCCTCGCGAAGATCCGCGCCGAGGATCTGCTCGCGACGCGCACCGTCTTCGAAGCCACCGGCGCGGCCACGCACCTCGCCGCCGGCCACAGCTTCGTGCTCGAGGATCACCCCATCCCCAGCTTCAACGACGAGTACCTCGTCACGAGCATCGAGCACCACGGCTACGAGACCTCGCTCGGCCCGGCCTGGGGCTCACTCGTCGGCCACAAGTACGACGACCTCTACCGTGTCGAGCTCAAGGCCCTCTCGAAGAACGTCCAGTTCCGCAACGGCCAGCAGACGCCCTGGCCGCGCGTCGACGGCTACGAGAACGCCATCGTCGATGCCCCGGCGGCGAGCAGCTACGCGCAGATCGACGACATGGGCCGCTACGCGCTCAAGTTCAAGTTCGACGAGGGCAGCAACAAGGACGGCAAGGCCTCCACCTACGTGCGCATGGCCCAGCCGCACGGCGGCACGCAGGAGGGCTTCCACTTCCCGCTGCGCAAGGGCGTCGAGGTCATCTGCTCCTTCCTCGGCGGCGACCCGGATCGCCCCGTCATCGTCGGCGTCGTGCACAACGCCGTGCACCCCACGGTCGTCACGCAGGCGAACTACACCGAGAACGTCATCCGCTCGGGCAGCCTGAACCACCTCGTCATGGAGGACACGGCGGGCGCGATGTACCTCGAGGCCTACTGCCCGATCTTCGCGTCGACCCTCTTCCTCGGCTTCGGCGAGTGGAACTTCGATCTCACGACCCAGGGCCGCGGCCAGATCCAGACGACGCTCAACCTCAACGTCGACGTCGACCAGCACTTCGACGTCGACGTCGTGAGCTACGTGACCTGGCAGTTCCACGACACGCACACGTGGATCAACACCGCCGCGGTCGACTGGACCTTCAACGACATCCTGACTTGGAAGGTGACCGGCGCGGTCGACGTCGACTGGAACGCGACGGTCGACCTCTACGCGAAGGGCGCGAGCACGCTGAAGTTCGACGCCACGCTCGGCCTCACCGTCACCGGCAAGACGACGGCGGTCTACAACGCCGACGTCGACGTCGACATCAACGCGAGCCTCGACACGCTCGTCACCGGCAGCGAGAAGCACAAGGTCGACGGCAGCCGCGAGCGCGAGGTGGGCGGCAACGAGAAGGTCACGATCGGCGGCAACCAGGAGATCCACGTCAAGGGGCAGCAGAAGATCACCGTCGACCAGCCCGAGGAGAAGCACTGGCTCAGCAACTCCACGACGAAGACCATCGGCATCAGCAACAGCCTCTTCGTAGGCGTCAAGAACTCGATGAGCATCGCGCTGACGAACGACATGTTCGTCGGCATGAAGAACTCCTTCCAGCTCGCCGCGGTGAACGATCTGACCATCTCGCGCAAGATGGCGTTCACGATGGGCGCGCACTTCGACTACTTCGGCGGCGTCAAGATGAGCATCTCGAACGCGCTGTCGATGTCGCTCGCGGCGATCAACGTGGGCTTCACGGGCATGAGCGTGAGCGCCACGGGCGTCTCGATCTCGGCGAAGACCACGACGGTCGAGACGGGCGGCCCCGACGTCGACGTGAAGGTGCTCAAGCTCTTCCTCTGAGCTCTCTCGGCCAGCCCCGGCGCGCTCGGCGCCGGAGCTGGCCTCGGCCCCCCGCTCGCGGGAGACCTCCTTGCGACTCGTCAAGCCACTCCGCCTCAGCTTCGTCCACCGCGTCTTCCGCCACCAGAAGAAGAACTTCTTGGTGGTGACGGTGGCGTACTGCGTGCCTCTCGACCGGCCTCGCGCACCGGTCGCGGAGCCGGAGATGTGGAAGATGGTCGCGAGCGACCTCGGTCGCTTCGGCGTGCTCGACTACTGGATGTTCAAGCCACGCGCGGAGGTGCTGGTCACCGGCGCCTGCTACACGGGCGAGCGAGAGAAGGGCTCGGAGTTCGTGCGGCTCTCGGTGAGCCCCTCGCCGACGAGCGGCGAGCCCGAGGCGCGGGCGGGCTCCGAGAAGCGCCTCGTCGACAAGCGGCTCTACGTCTTCGGCGAACGCCACTGGACGCTCATCGGCCCCTCCGAGCCGGCGATGTTCACGCGCATGCCCATCGACTACGCGCACGCCTTCGGCGGCGAGAAGTACGCGAAGAACCCCATCGGCAAGGGGCTCTCGTCGGTCCGCGACGAGTCGGGCGCGGAGCAGCACCCGCTGCCCAACGTCGAGGACCCTCGCCACCAGATCAAGTCGAAGGGCGACAAGCCTCCGCCGGCGAGCTTCGCCGGCTGGGATCTGCTCTGGCCTGTCCACTTCGAGAAGAAGATGGGCAGCTACACGCGCGACTGGGTCGAGAAGAACGGCTTCGCGCTCGCCGACGACGTCGACTTCTCGCTCTTCAACGTCGCCCCCGAAGATCAGCGCCTCGAGGGCCATTTCGTCGGCGACGAAGAGCTCCACGTCGAGAACATGCACCCCGATCGACGGGTGATCGACTGCCGCCTACCGGGCTTTCTGCCGCGTTGCTTCCTCCAGCTGAAGGAGAGCTTCGACAAGGAGCGGCGCCTGCACGAGCTGCCCATGCAGATCGACACGGTGCACCTCTTCCCGCATCGGGAGCGCGCGATCGTGTTCGGGCGCGCGGTGCGCGAGGTGGTGACCGACGACGCGAGCGAGGTCGAGCTCGCGCTCTGCGCTCTCGACGGCGCGCAGAAGAGGCCGCTCGCGCACTTCGCAGAGGTGCTCGCGCGACGGCTCGATCCCGAGCGCGGCGCGCTCCACGCGCTCCGCGACGCAGAGCTGATGCCTCCCGAGGCGGAGCTGGGCTCCTCGAAGAGCCCGCTCGTCGGCGACCCTCTCGAGCTCGTGCCCCCTCCCGAAGATCTCGCCCGGCGCCACTTCAGCGAGCGCGCGCGACGCGAGGCCGAGAAGGTGCGCGAGGAGTTCCTCGCGCAGGGCGTCGACGAGGCCCTGCTCCCTCCCCTGCCTCCGTTGCCCGAGCCCACGCCCGAGGTCGATCTCGAGAACCTGCCCGAGCTCGTCGACCGCGCCATGGCCGAGCGCGACGCGAAGAAAGCCGAAGCAGACCGAGAGCGGGCGGAGGTCGAGGCGCAGCTCCAGGCCTTCGCGAAGGAGCACGACATCGACCTCGAGGCCGCGCGCGCGAAGGCGAAGAGCGAAGACGCCGGCCCGCCGCGCTTCAGCGCCGACGAAGAGCTCGAGCGCATGCGCGACCTGCTCGAGCTGAGCCAGAACGCCGGCACGGAGATCCCCGGCCTGGCCGAGCGCCTCGCCGATCCGACGCTGCGCACGCAGCTGCTCGAGGTGGAGCACCAGCTCGTGCGCGCCTACCGCCTGCAGGCCCACCTGCAGGAGCCGCTGCCCGCGCTCGACGACGATGCGCGCCGGGCGAGGCGGGAGGAGATCCTCGCGATCCTCGCCGGCACGCCACGCGACCGCCGCGACTTCTCCGGCGCCGATCTCGGCGGCCTCGATCTGCGCGGCATCGATCTCGAGGGCGCGTTCCTCGAAGGAGCCAACCTCAAGGGCGCGCGGCTCGACGGCGCGCGCTTGCGCGACGCGGTGCTCTCTCGGGCCGATCTCGAGGGCGCGAGCCTCGTCGGCGCCGACCTCGAGCGCGCGAACCTCGGGCGGGCGAAGCTGCGCGGCGCCGACCTCAGCGAGGCGAACCTCAGCGGCGCGATCCTCTACGAGGCGGAGCTCGCGGGCTCGCGGCTCTGCAGGGCGAAGCTCTCGCAGGCGAACACGCTCAAGCTCAAGGCCGACGGCGCGGACTTCAGCGGCGTCTCCGCGACGCAGCTGGTCGTGGTCGAAGCGAGCCTGCGCGGCGCGATCTTCCGCGGCGCGCGCATCCACCAGGGCATCTTCTGTCAGTGCGACGTCTCCGGGCTCGACGCCACGAGCGCCGACTTCTCCGAGACGGTGTTCCTGAGCTGCAAGGGGGAGGGCTCGACCTTCGCGGGCGCCAGGGTGGACAACCTGCGCATCGTGATGTCGAGCTTCGAGAAGTCCGACTTCTCCGGCGCGAGCATGCCCGGCTCCAACCTGCGGGGCGCCAAGCTCGCCGGCTCGAACTTCTCCCGCGTGAACCTCCGACGCAGCGATCTGTCGACCGCGGATCTGAGCAACGTCGACTTCCGCAAGACGATCGCGGTCGAGTGCCTGCTCATGGACACGGTGCTCGAGAACGCGACGATGGTCGAAGCGAACTTCATGCTCGCGATCATGCACCGCGCGATCCTGCGCGGGGCCGACGTCTCGAACGCGAACCTCTTCTGCGCCGACCTCACGGGGGCCGTGGGCGACGGCCGCACGCGCTTCTCGGGGTCGAACGTGAAGCGCGCGCTCGTCGCGGGGGTGTTCCATGGATAAGCGCGCGCTCGAGGAGCTCGTCCGGAGCGGCGAGGTGATCTCGGAGCGCAGCTTCTCCGAGCTCGACCTCTCGGACGCCGATCTGCGTGGCGGCATCTTCGAGAAGCTGAGCCTGGTGCGCACGCGCCTCGCAGGGGCGAGGCTCGAGGAGGCGGTGTTCGTGGGCTGCGATCTCTCGGGCGCGGAGCTCGGTGGGGCGAACCTCAGCTACGCGACCTTCTCGGACTGCTCGATGCCCGGGGCGAGGCTCGCGAAGGTGAACGCGCCCATGGCGCGCCTGCTCGACTGCGATCTCGAGAAGGCGGTGCTCGACGGTGCCGAGCTGCTCGTCACCACCTTCATCCGCTGCAAGCTCCCGGGCGCGAGCTTCGCCGGGGCGCAGCTCGATCGCGCGCAGCTGCTCGAGGCCACGCTCGAGGGCACGAGCTTCGTGGGTGCGTCGCTCAAGCAGGTCGTGCTGTACGGCGCCGACCTGCGCGCGGCGCTGCTGCGGGGCGCTCGCTACGAGAACGTCATCTTCAACAAGGTCGAGCTCTCGGGCGCCGATCTCTCGCAGCTCCAGCTCCCGCTCTGCCAGTTCCAGGACGCACGTCTCGACGGCGCCGACTTCTCCGGGGCGCGCCTCGAGCAGTGCAACTTCAAGAGCGCCGAGCTGCGTGGGGCGCGCTTCGACGGCGCCGACGCGACGCGCGCGATGTTCGCCCAGGCCCACCTCGAGAAGGCGAGCTTCCGCGGCGCCAAGCTGCGCGAGGCCTTGCTCGCCGAGGCCATCGCTCCCGAGGCCGACTTCAGCGACGCGAACGCCGAAGGCTCGGTGTTCGTCGGCGCGATCTGCCCCGGCGCGAAGTTCGTCGGCGCGAACCTCAAGCACGCTCAGCTCGGGAACGCCGACGTGCGCGGCGCCGACTTCTCGGGCGCGAACCTCCTGCTCGCGCGCCTGCACCGCATGCAGGAAGACGGCGCCATCTTCGGCCCAGGGCGCCTCGCCGCGCTCGGGACCGACGAAGACCTCGCCGAAGCCGAGACCTGGGAGGCGAGCTCATGAGCCCCGCCGAGCCGCCCCTCCGCACGAACCTCCGTCCGCGACAGCCAACCGACACCGACCGAAGGAGTGAAGCATGAACGCCCTCGCCACCCAACTGGACGAAGACTTCGGATTCCAGGCGATGGGGCCCATCGTGAGGCTCGAGGGGCCGGTGCTCGTGGTGCGCACCGAGCGCGGCGATCTGCGCGCGAGGCGCGCCGTGAGCTGCCTGGTCGAGCCGCTGCTCCACGACTACGTGCTCGTGGCCTCGCAGGGCAAGGCGGCCTACGTGCTCGCGGTGCTCGAGCGCGAGTCGCCCGACACGACGCTCAGCTGCGAGGGCAACGTCGATCTCAAGCTCGGCGCGGGGCGCCTGCGCATCGCCGCGGCCGACGGCGTCGACGTCGTCACGCCGAAGCAGGTCCAGATCGGCGCGGCGCACTTCGGCGTGCACGCGACGACGGCGAAGCTCGTCGCGCAGGAGCTCATCACGCTCGGCAGCCGCTTGGTGAGCGAGATCGCGCACACCAGCCTGCGCGGCTCGGTGCTCGACAAGGCCTTCGATCGCGTGAGCGAGCGCGTGAAGCGCAGCTTCCGCAGGGTCGAAGAGATCGACCAGCTCAAGGCCAAGCAGCTCGACTACCTCGCCACCGAGACGATGAGCCTGCGCAGCGAGAACATGGTCGCGACGGCCAAGGAACTCGTGAAGGTGGACGGCGAGCAGATCCACTTCGGCTGATCGGAGGCACCATGTTCGGAAACTCACAGATGGGCGGCGTCAACATCGCCTTCCCCGACATCTGCCTCACCCCGCCCGCGGCGCTCCCCATCCCTTATCCGAACATCTCGCTCGGACCGGTGGGCTTCCCGCCGGCCTTCAAGATCTTCTGGATGGGCACGCCCTCGCACAACATCATGACGACCCCGATGTTCTCCCTCGGCGACACGCCGGGTGTGATGGGCTTCGGCGTCGTCTCACACCTCATCATGTCGCCCACGCGCCCGATCATCGGTGCGTTCACGATGCTGCTGATGGGCCTGCCCGCGACGCGCATGACGACGATCAACGTGCAGAACACGCTGAACGCGCCGGGCATGACCCTCGTGCCCGCGCAGTTCCGTGTGTTGATCCTCAAGCCCTGACGGCCTGGAGCCCTCGGCCGTGTCAAGCTCTACCCGACTTGCCTACGGCCCGATTCCTCCGGCACTGGACACCCTCCCAGGTGACCGTCGAATTTTCGACATGCGAAGGAAGCACCGATGTCGTAGCGCGTAGCATGGTCGCTGGGCAGCCGATCGCGGTAGCCCACACCCTCGCAACGGGTGGACGCAGCCACGTTCTCGCGCAGTCCGTGGGCGATGTTTAGGATGGAGCCACCACCATGATGTCGAAGACCCGCTCGGCCTTTCACAAGCTCGCCATGGTCGGTCTGCTCAGCGCTTCGGCGGCCTCCACGGGCTGCGCGAAGGCTCCCCTGCTGGCGTCGTCGGCGCCCGAGCGCGGCAGCGACGCCGTGGCCGCGGCCGGGCCGTCGTTCCTCGCCCCCAAGGAGCGCCTGCCGAAGGCCTCGCACGAACCGGTGCGTTACAACCGCGGCAAACGAACGGCCGGCGCCTTCGTGCTCATCGACGCCCCGGTCGACGTCGTCTTCGGGCACGCGACCCAGTACGAGACCTACCCGGATCTCTTTCCCTCGCTGAAGAACGCCGCCGTGCTCGATCGCACCGAGCGGCACACCGACGTGCGCATGGAGACGCCGCTGCTCGGCAAGTCGCTCACCGTCTGGGCCGAGGTCCGCTTCGAGCCCTTCGAGGTGCCGGGCGGCAAGGGCTTCGTAGGCAAGATGCTGCGTGGCAACGTCGACGACATCTTCGTGGCCTGTCGCATGACGGCCGCTTCACCGACGCAGACGCACGTGCAGCTCGAAATGACGATGGACCCGTCGTTCCCTGCGCCGCGCAAGCTCCTGGTGACCGAGCTCGGCAACGGCGCGATGCACGCGCTCCGGACCTTCCGCGACAAGAGCGAGGCCGAGCAGGCCTCGAAGGGCGCGAAGGCGAAGCTCGACGCGAGCGCCGAGAGCGGGCTCGCCGAGAGCACGGTCTCGCGCTGAGGGCAGAGCGCGTCGAGCGGGGGATCAGTACGGAGCGCAGGGGTCGAGCTCCGCGGTTTCGGCTAGGATCGACGCGTGCACCCGGCTCGAACGCTCGTCGCCGCGACTGCGCTCGTGCTGAGCTCGTGGTTCTCCGCGACGCCGGCGGGCGCCGATGAAGCAGCCGCAGCCCTCGCGCTGTTCCGCGCTGGTCGCGAGGCGATGTCCAGCGGCGACTTCGAGCTCGCGTGCAGGCGGTTTCGAGAGAGCGCTCAGCTCGAGCGAGCGCCGGGCACCTTGCTCAACCTCGGCGAGTGCAGCGAACGGCTCGGTCGACTCGCCTCGGCCTGGAGCGCCTACTCGGAGGTCGGCGATCGCTTGCCGAAGGACGATCCACGCCGCGACTACGCGCGCGAGAAGGTCGCCGCGCTGGGGCCACGGCTCGCGCGGGTGCGGGTCCTGCTGAGAGGAGCGCAGGAGAGCTGCAGCGTCGTGCTGGACGGAACGCGGCTGGGTGGGAGCGCCGCCGCGGAGCCGCTGCCGGTGGATGCGGGGGAGCGTGGCCTCTCGCTCGAGTGTCCACGGCGCGAGACCGTGAGCGCGAAGGTGCTCGCCGTCGACGCACGGACCGTCGAGGCCGTGCTCGAGCCAGGCGCGCCGCTGCCGGTCGAAGCCCGGAGGCAGGCCGCGAGCGCGTCGCGCGGCGCCGCGAGCTCACCGCTGATCCCGGTGGGCTGGGTGCTCGGAGGCATCGGGCTCGCGAGCTTGGGCGTGGGCACCGCGACCGGTGTGCTCACGATCGATCGCAAGAACACCGTGGACGAGCTCTGTTCGGACGACCCGAGGCCACGCTGCCCGCCCGCCGGCCTCGGCGCAGCCTCGGAGGGGAGGAGCTTCTCGACGCTGAGCACGGCGACGTTCATCGGTGGCGCTGCGCTGCTCGCGACGGGCGCGACGCTCTTGATCCTCGGCTCGAACGCGGAGCCCGATCGACCGCAGGCAGGAGACGTCTCCCTCCTGCTGCGCGGCGGGCCGAGCTCGGAGGTGCTGCTGCGTGCGCGCTTCTGAGCTGCGCAACTGGGCACTCGGTGTCGGCGCCTGCGCGTCGATCGCCGGCTGCGCCGAGCTGGTCGGCGCGAGCTTCGACGTCGTCCCCGACGATGGCACCAGCTCCTCGAGCAGCTCGTCGACGGGCGGCGGGGGCGGCGCGGGCGGAGGGCTCGGCCCGGGCGTGGAGCTGCTCGTCGCGATCGACTACGCGTCGGACATCGCCGTGGAGCAGGAGCAGGTCTACTACACGGTGTGGCGCGAGATGCCCGGCGAGGGCGGCGGTGTGTACCGCGTGCCCGCCGACGGCTCGGCCGAGCCGGTGCGCCTGTCCGACGACGCGATCTTCGCGAATCGAGTGCTGCTCCATGGATCGCACGTCTACTGGACCGAGACCGTGAGCGGGCCGGGAGCGGGCCGCGTGCAGCGCGTTCCGAAGCTCGGCGGCGACGTCGAGACGCTCGCGGAGGTCGATTACCCCCTGGGGCTCACCGTGCACGGTGGCGCGCTCTACTTCAGCTCGCGAGAGAACGACGCGAACGAGAGCGTGCCCGTGCTCGATCCGATCGAGCCCGTGGCCATCACCGACCTGTTCCGTGTGGATCTCGACCCGCTCGGCGAGCCGAGGCTCCACGCGCGCGTGCCGCGCGGGGTGGGCTTGCTCTCCGCCGACGACACGTGGATCTGGGGCGCGGACCTCTACGACGACGTCGCGGTCCGTGTTCGCGCCGAGCCCTGGGACGACGGAGGCGGCAGCGTCGAGCCGGGCGAGTGGTACCGCATCAGCTTCCCCTCGCAGGTCTACGCCGTGCCGGGGGCGAACGGGATCGACAGCACGCCCGGGCTCACGATCGTCGGCAGTTACCGCCCGGAGGGCGGCCTCTACCGGGTCGGGCACCAAGCCGAAGCGCAGCTCACCATCGGCGGGCAGGCCGGCGTCGCCGACGTCGTGCTGAGCGGCGGTCGCGTCTACTGGGCGAACTTCGACAGCGACGAGATCCGCAGCGCGGTACCCGTGGGCGGGAGCGAGATCGTGCACGCTCGCGGCCAGTTCGGCGCGAACGGCGTCGCGGTGGACGACGGCTGGATCTACTTCACGTGCTACGCCGAGCGCGCGCTCGGTGGGGGTGTGCGCAGGGTGCGGACGACGCAGCGCGCCCCCTGAGCTGCACCGCGCGGACTCGTGGCTCGCACATCGGCCGCCGAGACCGCTCAGTGCTGCCGGTCGAGATCGATCGGCGGGCGCGTCGTGGGTGCGGGCTCCACGCTCGGTCTGGGCTCGACGGGTGGCGTCGCGATCGCGGGCGGCTCGCTCGTGGGGCTTCGCTTCGGCACCGAGACGGCGAGCTCGGGTGCGCCCGGGCTCGGCGCAGGCCGAGGTCCGACGAGGGGCTGGGTCGGGACGTGCTCGCTCCTCACCTGGACCGGAGCCGTGGCCTCCGGGGTCGAGCTCGGCGGCGTCGCGCGCTCGGGCTCGATGAGCACGGACGTCGCTGC